>CAZMNU010000040.1:0-24136 GCA_964567725.1 uncultured Desulfobulbus sp.
TCCTCACCGTGGCGGCCACGGTCCCGGCGGTCGGAGGGGTCCATCCGACGGGCTTATAATTATCCGGCGGATTTTTCAGGAAAAAGGCAGAGCCAACAACCAGAAGACCAAAGATGATCCCCATGGTGGCAAAGGTGTTCAATACACCGAAACTGCTGACCAGCACTTTGGCAACCGGAGTGAAGACCAATCCGCCGGCTCCCAGGGAACTCACCACCAACCCGGTGATCATACCCTTCTTGTCGGGATACCACCTGGACAGGCAGGCGATGATCGGGGTGTAGATCATGCCAACGCCGAAGCCCATCATCGCGCCGTATGACAGCCAGAGAAGCCAGATCCGGTCGGCATTGACCAGGCTGGCCAGGTAGACGCCGCCGCCGATCAGGAGGCCACCGACTGCCGTTACCTCCCTTGGCCCGAACTTGTCAACAATCCGACCACCAACAACAGTGCCCAAGCCGAATATTCCCAGGGTCAACGAAAAGGTGAATGCCGTCGACGCCTGCGTCCACGAAAACATTGTGACCAGCGGGCCCTGAAAGACGCCCCAGATATAGACGGCGCCTGAACACAGCATGACCAGCATGCCGGCGGCAAGGATCAGTGCACGATTGCCTGTTGATTCCATAAAATTCTTCTCTCCTTTCCCTTGATATTTCGTCTTGATAGGCCTTTTTCCGCACGAACGCGGAACACGTTTCTCTCCTTCTTCCTGAAAGACGACATGGCGGACCGGGCTGTTTGCACCACCCGCCGGGTTTTCTCCCTCCTCTGTTGACTGTTGTTGGTTTACCGCTTCCGTCCGGGCGCGAATCATTCTCCTGTGAGCCAAAACGGCAGCCAAAAACTCTCCCTGCGAGCGAGGCTCCCTGTGTTCTCCTTACTGCCATCCCGCCCCGGGAGGGGCTCTCCGCGGTTTCGCTTTTCGCCTGCCGGCAAGAACGAACGATTCCGGAGGATCTATCGTTTGACGATCATGGCCACGGCCTCGCCGCCGCCGAGGCAGAGGGACACCAGGCCGCGTTTCCTGTCCTGGCGGACCATCTCGTGCAGCAGGGTGACCAGCAGCCGGCAGCCGCTGGCGCCGATGGGATGGCCGATGGCGGCGCTGCCGCCGTTGACGTTGACCCGGGCCGGGTCGAGAGCGAGGGTTTTCAGGACCGCCACGGTGGAGCCGCTGAAGGCCTCGTTGATCTCGTACAGGTCGATGTCCGCAGTGGTGATCCCTTCTTTTTCCAGGCACTTGGGCACGGCCCAGATGGGCGCGACAAGCACGTACTTCATGTCGATGCCGTACGAGGCCTGGGCGCCGACGGTGGCCATGATGGTGCAGCCGAGTGCCTCGGCCTTGTCACGGCTCATCACCACCACCGCGGCGGCGCCGTCAGAGATGATCGAGGCATTGCCGGCGGTGGTCACGCCGCCCTGCTTGAAGGCGGGCTTCATCTTGGCCAGCTGCTCGTAGCTGGTCGGCTGCGGGCACTCGTCCTGCCAGAAGATCTTGGGCTCGCCCTTGCGCTGGGGGATCTCCACCTTGAGGATCTCGTCATCGAATTTTCCGGCGGCCTGGGCGGCCAGGGCACGACGGTAGGACTCCGCGGCGTAGCGGTCCTGGTCCTCGCGGCTCACCTGGTAGCGCTCGGAGCAGAGTTCGTTGCTGATGCCCATGTGGAAGTCGTTGACATGGTCCCAGAGGCCGTCGTGGACCATGTGGTCGTGCAGGGTGCCGTCGCCCATGCGGAAGCCGAAACGGGCTTTTTTGAGGAAATAGGGCGCACTGCTCATGCATTCCATGCCGCCGGCGACCACCACCTCGGCATCCCCCGCACAGATGGCCTGGGCGGCCAGCATCACCGACTTGAGGCCGGAACCGCAGACCTTGTTGATGGTCAGGCACTCGACCTCCCAGGGCAGGCCTGCCATCACCGCCGCCTGCTTGGCCGGGTTCTGGCCGTAGCCGCAGGGCAGGACCTGGCCCATGATGCACTCGTTGACCGCTTCCTTGTCGATTCCGGCCCGGCGGATGGCCTCGGCGATGACCAGGCCGCCCAGCTTGGTGGCGCCCATGGCGGCCAGGGTGCCGTTGAAGCTGCCCAGGGGGGTTCGGACCGCGCTGACTATCACTGCTTCTCGCATGTTTTCTCCTTGGTGTCTGTCGATGAAGGGGCGGGGCCGGCCGTGTCGGCGCGGTTGTCCCGGGTTGAGAAAAGGACTCCGGACAAGGGCCTCTGCCGGTGCCCGGCTGGGCTGCTCTTACCCGATCCGGCCCCCGCGGCGAAGCAAAAAAAGACGGCCGCGGCCGGTTCTCGTGGCCTGGGATGGCCGTTGCAGCCCATATACCTTGCACAGACTGTACCAGTGCGGCGGATCGGGATAACGCGTTGAAAAACCGTACTTCCGGCCCGGAGCTGGGAGACCGGCCCCGAGCCGGTGCAGCATATGCTGCACCGGCGGCGCTGGTTGTTGTGCGCAACAGCCTGAAAACGGGAGAAAAAGCTGCTGATCAGCACGGCTGCCGAAAAATGCAGGATATGCTGCATTTTTGGCCCGGGCAGGCCCGGTTCAAGAGCGGATCTTGTGCTTGTCCATGCGGTAGACGAGTGTCGGCCGGGAGATGCCGAGCAGGCGCGCGGCCCGGGACCGGTTGCCGCCGGTACGTTCCAGGGCCTGGACGATCAGGTCGCGGGTCAGGCGTTCCAGGTCGATGCCCTCGGGCGGCAGGCAGAAGCCGTTCTCCCGGCGGGTGGGCGGGGCGAGGAAGGCCAGGTGGGCCTCCTGCACGGTGGTACCGTCCTCCATGAGCACCACCCGCTCGATGGCGTTTTTCAGCTCGCGGATGTTGCCGCGCCAGGGGTGGTGGAGCAGCAGGTCGCCGGCCGCCGGGGCGAACTCGCGGAACTGGCGGCCGAACTTGTCGTTGAAGCGCAGCAGGAAGTGGCGCGCCAGCGGCAGGATGTCCGCCGGCCGCTCGCGCAGGGGCGGCACCCGCACCCGGGCCACGTTCAGCCGGTAGTAGAGGTCCTCGCGGAACCCGCCGGCCCGTACCTGGGAGTCCAGGTCGCGGTTGGTGGCAGCGATGATGCGCACGTCCACCTTTTTTCTGCGCGTGCCGCCCACCGGGTAGAACTCCCGTTCCTCGAGGAAGCGCAGCAGCTTCACCTGGGCCGCGGGCTGCAGTTCGCTGACCTCGTCGAGCAGCAGCGTGCCGTTGTCGGCCAGTTCGAACTTGCCCTGCTTGCCTTCCTGCAGGCCGCCGGTGAAGGTGCCCTTGTCGTAGCCGAACAGCTCGCTCTCGAGCAGTTCCCGGCTGATGGCGCCGCAGTTGAGGCCGACAAAGGGACCGTCGGCGCGGCTGCTGCGCAGGTGGATCAGGCGCGCCACCACCTCCTTGCCCACGCCGCTCTCGCCCTCGATGAGCACGGTGGTGTCGTGGCTGCGCGCGGCCCGCTCGGCAAAGGCGAACACCTCCCGCATGGCCGAACTCTCCGCGACCACGTTGTCCAGGCTCCACCGTTCGCGGGAGGCGCGGCGCAGCGTCTCCACCTCGCGCTGGAGGCGGAGGTTGGCCAGCCCCTTGTCCACCGCCAGTTCGAACATCTCGATCTCCAGCGGCTTGACCAGGTAGTCGTGGGCCCCGGCGCGCAGGGCCGCGATCACCGTGGCCGTGTCCTCGTAGGCGGTCATCATGATCACCGGCAGCTCCGGGTGCCGGGCGCGGATACCCTCCAGGGTGGCGATGCCGTCCATGCCCGGCAGGCGCACGTCGAGCAGCACCAGGTCCACGGGCGTGCGCTCGAGCAGGCCCAGGGCCTCCTCGCCGCTGCCCGCGACCAGCGGCTGGTGGCGTTCGCCGAGAATGGCGGTCAGGCTGTTCTGCAGGAGCCGGTCGTCATCGACAATCAGTATCCGTTCCCGCTGCATGGGTCGCCTCCGTTCTGGTCCAGGGGAAATCTGATGAGAAAGCTGGTGCCGCGGCCCGCCTCGCTGACCACCTCCACGGTGGCGTTGTGCTGTTCGAGGATCTTGTGGACAATGGACAGCCCCAGGCCCGTGCCCTCGGCCTTGGTGGTGTAGAAGGGGTTGAAGATGCGCGCCAGCTGGTCCGGGGCGATGCCGCAGCCGTGGTCCGTGCAGCGGAGGAGCAGGCAGCGGCCGCAGCCGTCCGCGTTCGGCTCGACCCGGCCGTCGAGGACGATGCGGCCGCCGCCGGGCATGGCCTGCATGGCGTTGAGCACGAGGTTGACGAAGACCTGCTGCACCTGGTGGGCGTCGAACACCACCTCGGGCAGGTCCGCGGGCAGGTCGAGGGTGATGGCCACCCGGTTCTTGCGCAGCTGGGCGTCCATCAGGGCCACGGTTTCACGGAGCAGGGCGGCCAGGGAGCCGCGCTGCAGCCGGGGCGGCGCAGGCCGGGCGAAGTCGAGCATGGACTGCACCAGGGTGCGGATGCGGTCGATGCCCGCGCGGGTGTCGTGGATCAGGCCGGCAGCCTCGGGGGTGCCGTTCAGCCGCTTGGCGAGCAGCTGCACGTTGAAGCTGATGCTCGCCAGCGGGTTGCGGATCTCGTGGGCAATGCCCGCGCTCAGCTGGCCGAGTGCGGTCACCCGGTCGATGCGCCGGATCAGGGCCTCGGTCTTCTTCTCCTCGGTCAGATCGCGCACCAGCACCATGGCCCCGAGCAGGCCGCCGCGGTGGTCCCGGAGCAGGGAGGAGGTGACCCCGAAGGCGGTGGCGCCGACGGTGATCTCGCGGTTGCTCACCTCGGTGCGGTGGCCGATGGCCTGGTCAACGATGCGGGCGATGGCCTCGCCGAACACCGCGGCCACGGGCCGGCCGACGAGCTGTGCGCGCGGCCGGGCGAACAGCTCCTCGGCCCGCCGGTTCACCGAGCTGACCCGCTGTTCCAGGTCCACGGTGATGAGGCTGTTGGGCGCGCTTTCCAGGATGTTTTCGCGGAAGTTGCGCTCGACGCGCACCTGGCCGTAGAGGCGGACATTGCTGAGCAGGCTGGCGGTGTGATCGGCAAAGATGAGCAGCAGCTTGAGGTCGTCTTCCGAGAAGGCGTGGTGATCGGGGCTGTGCACGGCCAGCACGCCTGCCACCCGCTTTTCGCTTGCCAGGGGCACGGCCAGGCGCGAGCCCGGGGGCGAGGCGCCCTGGCAGCGTTCGTCCGTGGTCGTGTCCGTGACCAGCGCCGGCTGGCCGCTGGTTGCCACCCAGGCGATGAGCGGGTCGCGGTCCACGCCCTGCAGTCGTTGGTCGTGGTCGCGACAGCAGCCCCGGCTGTGCGCAAGCCTGAGCGCGCCATCCCCGTCCCGGGCCAGGTACAGGCTGCAGCCGGCCGCGCCCGTGAGCCGGCGGCCGCCTGTGCAGATGGTCTGCACCAGCCGCTTGCGGTCAAAGGCGGTGCTCGCCCGCTTGCTCGCCTCCTGCAGGGAGAGCAGCCGGCGGATGGTGTGCTGGTTCTGCGCCTGCAGGCGGGCGTTTTCGATGATGATGCTCGCCTGGTTGGCAAAGGTGGCCAGGGCGTCGATCTCCTTGCGGCCGAGCCTGAGCGGCTCCGGGCCCTTGTCCGCGGTGATCAGGCCGATCACGGACCGCTTGATCTTGAGCGGCACAGCGGTGGTGGACACCCGCCCCATGATCCGGCTGACCACCAGGTCGATGACGGTGACGCGGGGATCGGTGGGGTAGTCGCGCACGTACAGGGCGCGGCCGTGGCGGGCCACCCGGGTCTCGACGCAGTCGTGGTCGAGGAGGCGGTAGGGCAGGCGGAAGGCCCGCTCCGAGTCGTGGGCGTTGAAGCCGTGGATGTAGCGGCACTCGAGCAGGGTGCGGTCCGGGTTGGCGAGGAACACGGCCATGCGGGTGAAGCCGAACACCAGGCAGGTCTCGCGGACGATGGCAGTGAGGATGCGGTCCAGGGGGATGGGCCGGGTGAGCAGGCTGCTGATCTTGTGCATCGAGGCGAGCAGCTTGTCCTTGGTCCGCAGGTCAGCGAGCAGGGCCTCGGTATCGCCGTTCCGGGATGGTCTGGGCATGATCGCCTCCGGTTGGGACGGCAGTGCGGCCCGGGGAGGGGCCGAAGGCACTGACGCCTGGTCTTTTCGCGCAGGCAGGGTATAGTGTCCGGTCTGTCAGCAGTAGACAGGATCGACCCCCTTCGCAAGGAAAACCCGCATGATACCCGCACCCTCGCCGCTCGACCCGGAAGCACTCCGTGACTGTTGCCTCTGCCCCCGCTGTTGCCGGGTCGATCGTTTCGTCGGCCCGTCCGGTTACTGCCGCACCGGCGCGGGCTATGCTCTCAGCGCGGTGACCGTACACCGCGGCGAGGAACCGGTGATCAGCGGTGAGCGCGGCATCTGCAACGTGTTCTTTGCCCACTGCAACCTGCGCTGCCGTTTCTGCCAGAACCATCAGATTTCGCGTCCGCAGGCGCACACCGGCGAGGAGTGCTGGACCCTGGACACGGTGGTGGATGCCATTGTCCGCATCCTCGACAGCGGCATCGACCGGCTGGGCTTTGTCTCGGCCTCGCACCTGGTGCCGCAGATGGCCGCGATCATCACTGCGGTGCGCCGGCAGGGATTTCGGCCGGTGGTGGTCTACAACTCGAACGGCTACGACCGGGTCGAAACCCTGCGCCATCTCGATGACCTGGTGGACGTGTACCTGCCGGACTGCAAGTACATGGACCCGGTGCTCTCGGCGCGCTGGTCCGGGGCCGGGGACTACCCCGAGGTCGCGGCCGCAGCACTTGCCGAGATGTACCGCCAGCGGGGCAGTGTGCTCCACCTGGACGACCAGGGCCTGGTGACGCGCGGGCTCATCGTCCGCCACCTGGTGCTGCCCGGGGCCATGACCAACACCCGGCAGGTGCTGCACTTTCTCGCCGAGTCGCTCTCCCCGCGGCTCACCCTGTCGCTCATGGCCCAGTACAACCCCACGCCCCTGGTGGCGGCCGAGTCGCCGCTCAATCGGCGCCTTCGGCCCGATGAGTACGCCGCGGCCGTGGCCGAGATGGAGCGGCTCGGCTTCGTGAACGGCTGGGTGCAGGAGTTCGCCAGTGCCGAGCGCTACAACCCGGATTTCTCGGCCCCCGTACCGTTTGCGGAGGAGGCGGGCAACTCCCGCACGAGTTGAGCAAAGGCGGCCAGCCGCTGCGGCGCGGCAATGGAGCCGGTGTCGTCGAAAAGCACGTAGATGTGGTCCGGCCGGGTGAAGTCGACGATGCGGCGGAAGAAGGCGAGTTCTTCCTCGGGCTTCAGGTGATTCAGGTTGAAGAAGTGGAACTCCTTGAACCCCCGGGCCAGGTGCGGGGTCAGTTCGATGCCGAAGGAGTTGCTGATGAGCAGGCCGCGCTTGTCCGAGAGTGCGTTCTCGGTGCGGTAGCGCCACAGGGCCCGGCCCTGTTTGCACAGCTCGAGGATCCAGTCGGGCTGGTCGCGCTCGGTGCGGAAGTTGGCGTACGGGTAGGTGCGGGCGTGGATGGTGCGGCCGAACCCGAAGAACATACCCAGGTCGTCGCCGATCTGGCCCAGTTCGGTTGGGTCGTCGAGGATCAGCCGGTCGACCACGCCGCTGTGCCGGAGCAGGTCGCGGGCAAAGAGAAAGGCCGAGCGGCCCGACCAGTGCCAGGTCTCCTTGGGGTAGAAATAGGGTTCGTCGCGGTGGGCGCGGAACAGCTCCAGCGGGTAGTAAAGCTGGTAGCGGTCGTGCTCCCGGCCCAGTCGCTGCAGCCGGCTGATCAGGTGATCGCTTGTCGGGTAGGCCCGGCAGGCGTCGCGGTATTTCCGTTCCACTATGGGCGGCAGCTTGTCCGGGTACACGGCCACGTTGGTGGGGGCGAGCGCAATGGTCACCGGGAAGCCGCGGCCCCGGTAGTAGCGGCTCAGGTCGGCAAAGGTGCGGTCCATGTCCTCGACCAGCTGGGGTTTGGGCGCGGTCTGCTGCAGGCAGAGCAGGTCGAAGACGAAGTTCGGCTCGTCCACCTTGTGCGAGTTCATGAACACGAACCCGTCCCGGCCGATGGAGATGTTCGGCGCGGGCGGATCCTTGAGCAGGTAGAAGCGCATCTTGCGGTAGAGGGCGTTGGCGTCGCGGCGGAAGCCGACCCGGTCCTTGAGAAAGCTGTCCAGGGCCTCGATGTACTGCGGCGGGCTTTCGCGAAAGAGCGACAGCGGCGGCAGGGGCGACATCCGCCGGTTCTCCAGGTTCTGCAGCAGGGCGATGTCCCGTCCCATGAGGCCGATCGCCGCCGGCAGGCTGAGCAGCACCACCAGCAGCAGGATCAACAGCCGCGCCGGCCAGCGCAGGGACAGGTCGTTGGATGCGGGTGCGGCCATCTCAGAAGCGGAAGTAGAGGAAGGGGCTGTAGGTGCCGGCGAGCACATAGACGTAGCAGAGCACGAACAGGCCGGCAAGGGAGAGCACCCGCCAGCAGGTGTGCAGCCGGGCTGCGGCGCGCGGCAAGGTCCCGCCCGGACCGGTCGGCAGCAGCCGCCGCAGCCGGCCGGCGAGATGCTCCACCAGCGGCGTGGCGAACAGGAAGGCGAGCAGGAAGGCGAGCAACTGCTCGTGGTTGACCAGGTGGAGGAAGGGCAGGGCCTGGTCCGCCGCGGACTGCCCGGCCATGGCCCGGTAGAAGGCCAGGGCCTGGCCCAGGTCGTGGGCGCGGAACAGCACCCAGCCGACCATCACCGCCCCCATGGCATAGACATGGCGCAGCAGGCGCGGCGATTGCCCCAGCACCCGGGCAAAACCGAGACGCTCGACAATGAGCAGCAGTCCGTGGAACACGCCCCAGAGGACAAAGGTATAGGCCGCGCCGTGCCACAGGCCGCAGAGCAGGAAGACCACGAACAGGTTGACCAGGGTGCGCGTCCGGCCGCGCCGGTTGCCGCCCAGGGGGATGTACAGGTAGTCGCGGAACCAGGTGGAGAGCGAAATATGCCAGCGCCGCCAGAACTCGGTGATCGACTGGCTGAAGTAGGGGTAGCGGAAGTTGCGCGGCAGGCGGAACCCGAGGATCACGCCGATGGCGATGGCCATGAACGAGTAGCCGCAGAAGTCGAAATAGATCTGCAGGGTGTAGGCCACGGTGCCGGTCCAGGCGGCCACCGCGTCCAGGGCCTCGCCGGGCAGGGCGAACACCCGGTCCGCCACCGCGCCCAGGTTGTTGGCAATGAGCGTCTTCTGGGCCAGACCGATGACGAACAGGCGCAGGCCGAAGCCGATGCGGCCGGCGGTGATGCACCGCCGCACCAGCGCCTTGGCAATGGTGTGGTAGCGGACGATCGGTCCGGCCACCATGTGCGGGAACATGGTGATGTACAGGCCGACGTTGAGCGGTGAGGCCGAACAGGTCGCCACTCTGCGGTACACGTCCACCAGGTAGGAGATGCCGTGGAAGGTGAAGTAGGAGATGCCCAGCGGCAGGTGCGGCTCGCGCACCTCGCCCAGGCTCACGCCGAACAGGTCCGGCAGCACCTGGGTCAGCAGAAAGGCGAAGTACTTGTAATAAAAGAGCAGGCTTAAATTGGCCGCGATGCCCAGGCCGAGGAAGAGTTTGCGTCGCTCGGGCCGCTCCGCCCGGCCGACCAGCAGGCCGAACAGGTAGTTGATGGCGACAAAGGCGAGCAGCACGCCGATGTACTTGTGCTCGCCCCAGTAAAAGAAGGCCAGGCTGAACAGGAAAAAGGTCAGGTTGCGCCAGGGCAGGGCAAAGTAGCAGACGAGAAAGAGCGGCGCGAACACCGCCAGGAAGACGACCGAAGGAAAGAGCATGCAGTCACGGCGAAAGGGACAACGGAATGCTGATGGCGGCACAGGGCCGGCGACGCGGGCCAGGCCCGCCGCTCCGCGGGAGGACCACTTTTACCGGCCGGGCCGGACGCTGTCAACCCTTTCCCCGGAACGGCCGGCGGCCAGCCAGGTCATGAACACGCCGCCGGCGATAATCACCAGGCAGCCGGCCAGTTGCAGGGCGGAGAGGGTCTCGCCGAACAGGGTCCAGCCGAACACCACCACCGCGATGGGCTCGAAATAGGCGAGCGTGCCGAACGTGGCCGCTGGCAGACGGCTGAGCGCGTAGACCGCACAGAGGATGGCGATGAACCCGGGCACCAGGCCGGTGCCGGCCAGCCAGGGCCAGGTCCAGGGCGGCAGCTCGGGCCGGCCGGCGATGCAGAGCGGCAGCATGACCAGGCCGCCCACGAGCAGTTGGTAGAAGGTGCGGGTGTGGACGTGGATGCGCGCGTCGATCACCCGGTTGACGAGGATGAAGGCCGCGTAGCAGCCCATGGCCGCGAGCCCCAGGCCGATGCCGCGCAGGTGGCTGGAACCGGCCGGGAAATCCAGGCGGAACTCCAGCATCATGGCAAAGCCGAAGAGGGCGAGGGCGATCAGGCCCGCGCTCGCCCGGGTCAGCCGTTCGCCGAGGAAAAAATGGGCGTAGATCGAGGCCGCCGGCGGCGCCAGGTAGACGAGCATGATGGCATTGGCCATGGTGGTGTGTTCCATGGCGCGCACGTAGAAGATGATGAACCCGGCGAGCATGGCGCCGTTGACCAGCACCGGCCAGCCGGGCCAGCGTCGCACCAGGCGCAGCTGCCCGGTGGCGAACAGGAAGAGGAGCATGAAACCGGCGCCGAGCGCGAGCCGGAAAAAGGTGATCACCTCGGCGCCCAGGCCGGTGATCTTGGCGAACACGCCCACAGTGCCCATGCCCAGGGCGGAGAGGATGGCGGCGGCGATGGCGGTGAGGTCCATGACAGGTGTGCGGGTAGGGGAACAGGTGACCGGCGGACTGGCGGCAACGGCCGCCACTTTACCATGTCTGTTCGGAAAAGGGGAACGGTGCTCGCTCCGGCCACGCTGTTCCGCCCGAAGGAGGGGCATCGGCCGGGAAAATGATTGACTTGCGAGCCGGGGGTGTCCATAAATAGCCGCATCGTCCCGACCGTTTTCAGGTCGGCTCATTCTTTCCTTCGACGACAAGGAGTACGGTATGCACCATCTCTTTCAGCCCCTGCAGGTCGGCCCGCTGACCCTGCCCAACCGCATCCTCATGGCGCCGCTCACCCGTTGCCGCACCGAGCGCGACCATCTGCCCAACCCGCTCATGGCCGAGCACTACACCCAGCGGGCCTCGGCCGGCCTGCTCATCGCCGAGGCGACCATGGTCATGGCCGGCAACTCGGCCTTCTGGATGGAGCCGGGCATCTACTCGCCGGAACAGGTCGAGGGCTGGCGACTGGTCACCGGTTCGGTGCACCGGGCCGGGGGCCGCATCTTCCTGCAGCTCTGGCACGGCGGCCGGGCCTGTCACCCGCTGCTCAACGATGGCATCCAGCCGGTGGCGCCGAGCCCCATCGCCATCGCGGACGACACGGTGCGCACGCCCGAGGGCAAGCAGCCCTACGTGGTGCCGCGCGAGTTGCGGGACGACGAGCTGCCCGGCATTGTCGCCGGGTTCCGCCAGGCCGCCGGGAACGCCCTGGCCGCCGGCTTCGACGGGGTCGAGGTGCATGGCGCCAACGGCTACCTGCTCGACCAGTTCCTGCGCGACGGCTCCAACCGCCGCACCGGCCCCTACGGCGGGTCCATGGCCAACCGGGCCCGGCTGCTGTTCGAGGTGCTCGAGGCGGTTGCCGCAATCTGGGGCAGCGAGCGGGTGGGCCTGCGCCTGTCGCCGCTCAACCGGTTCAACGCCATGAGCGACTCGGACCCGGTGGGCCTGGCCGGCTGGCTGGCCGGGCAGCTGAACCCGTTCAACCTCGCCTACCTGCACCTGATGCGCGGCGACTTCCTCGGGCCGACCGAGTTGGACGTGCTCACCCCGGTGCGGGAGCGGTACCGCGGCGTGCTCATCACCAACATGGGCTACACCCCGGCCGAGGCCGAGGCGGCCATCGGCGCGGGCCAGTGCGACGCGGTGGCCTTTGGCGTGCCCTTCCTGGCCAACCCGGACCTGGTGGCGCGCATCCGCGCCGGCGAACCGCTCAACGAGGCGGACATGAACACCTTCTACACCCCCGGGCCGAAAGGCTACATTGATTATCCCTTTCTGGCCGGGGGCTGAGACCGTGGTCGCGGACCGGGACCGGGGCGCGGACAGCCGCGGGCAGCAGCGGCCGCCTTTTTCCCTGCGGGCGCGGTACCAGAGCTTTGTCTTTGCCCTGGCCGGCGGCCGCGTGCTTCTCGGTCAGCACAATGCCTGGATCCATGCCGCAGCCACCCTGCTGGTGGTGGTGTTTGGCCTCGTTTGCCGGGTTTCCCGGCTGGAATGGGTCGCACTCGCCCTGGCCATCGGCCTGGTCTGGGCCATGGAGGCCCTGAACACCGCCATCGAACTGCTGGCCGACGAGGTCAGCCTGGAACAGCGCGCCCGCATCGGCCGGGCCAAGGATGTGGCAGCCTGTGCCGTACTCGCCGCGGCCCTGGCCGCAGTGGCGGTCGGTCTTCTCGTGTTCTGGCCGCATCTGTTCAACCTATAAAAGAACAACGCGGGCCACTCCCTGCTGCAGCCCCTGTCGCGGGACCGGCCCACTTCAACCATCCCATACCCTGTACACGGAGAATGTCATGCACGTCTTAGCCATCAACGGCAGCGCCCGCAGGAACGGCAACACCGCCCTGATGATCGGGTACCTGTTCGAGGAACTGCAGGCCGAGGAAATCACCACCGAGATGATCCAGCTGGCCGGCGAGCATCCGCATGGCTGCATCGCCTGCTACCAGTGCTTCAAGAACAAGAACAACCGCTGCGTGGTCGATCTCGACTGCCTCAATGGCTGCATAGAAAAGATGATCGCGGCCGACGCCATCATCCTCGCCTCGCCCACCTATTTTGCCGACGTGACCACCGAGATGAAGGCCCTCATCGACCGGGCCGGCATGGTCGCCCGGGCCAACGGCGACCTGTTCCGGCGCAAGCCCGGGGCGGCCATCGTCACCCGGCGGCGCGGCGGCGGGATCCACGCCTTTGACACCATGAACCACTTCTTCACCATCGGCCAGATGATCACCGTCGGCTCGTCCTACTGGAACATGGGCGTGGGCCGGGAAAAGGGCGAGGTGGCCGACGATGCGGAAGGTCGCACCACCATGCGCGACCTGGGCCGCAACCTGGCCTGGCTGCTGCGCAAGCTGCACGCCTGACCGGCCGGAAAGGCACAACCTGTTCGTACCGCTGAAAAAAATTTGACCCGGAACTGTCCAGGCCCTATAACACAAACAGGCAGGTGCCGGCGGATGACGCCGGCGCGTGGATGTGGGTTCAGCGGAGGACTGTGATGCTGGTGATCTGTGAGGAATGCTCGAAGAAATACAATGTGGACGAAACCATGATGCGCGGCGAGCGGGCGCGGTTTTCCTGCTACGAGTGCGGCCATGTGATCGTTGTTGTCCGCTCGGCCCCGGCTGCTGCCCGGGAGACTGCCGTGAACGCGGCCGGCGGCCGCGCAGGCGAGGCCCGGTGAGTATCCCCCCGGGCCGCGCCGAGGCGCCGGTCACCCCCCAGGCGCCGGCCGGTCAGCGGTCCGGCTGGCGGTGGTTGCCATCCTTCCAGCCCGGCCCGGGCCGGGCCTTCTGATTGCGCGCCATGCTCGTACCGCGGGAAAAGCCCTATCTCGAGGGGCTGAACAGCTACTACCTGCAGCTGGAACGGTTCATCACCCACATGCAGGGCGAGATCGGCTCGGGCGGGATGCACTGCAGCGCGCACAACCTGGAGATGCTCATCTTCTTCAACGAGAGCGAGGTGATCAGCAGCCTGGTGCAGCGGCGCGGAGAAAAGGCCCGTTTCTCCCCCTCGTACGAGATCGCCCGCAGTTTCTTCTACGAGGCGAGCTACACGGTCCGGGTCTTTCGCCTCGACGACCACGCCATCTTCTTCTGGGCGCAGATGCCGCCGTTCCAGCGCTCCCGCTCAGCCCTCAAGTCCAGCGAAATCCCCTTGCCAGACCTGGTCTTCCGGCTCGGCCGCAAGGAGTTCTGCGGCTTCATCGACGTGCGCCTGGAGAACCGGCCGGAAAGCGGCCTGCTCTTCTTCCACGAGGGCAAACGCATCGGCGGTTCCTACTCCTGGGGCAGCGGCGGCCTGAGCCTGGCCCAGGAGGACTACACCACCCTGCTGGCCCGGGTGCAGACCAGCGGCGGGGTGTTCACCTTCGGCACCTTTGCCCGCGAGGGCGCACCGCTGCCGGCCGAGGTGGACAACCCGGCCGCCTAGTCTCTTCCTTCCTCGTTCTTGTCAACAGCTGCATCGGTCAGGGGTTCCGCCCGGTCCGGGTCCCAGCCCCGGCCGGCCAGCTGACCGCAGGCCGCGGAGATATCCTCGCCGCGGCTCTGGCGGATGAACACGGTGTAGCCGGCCTCGCGCAGGATCTCCTGGAAACCGAGCACCCGCTCCCCGCCCGGGCTGCGCACCGGGCTGTCCGCCACCGGGTTCATGGCCAGCAGGTTGATCTTGCAGGGCACGCCGGCGAGCAGCGCGGCCAGCCGGCGCGCGTCCGCATCGCTGTCGTTCACCCCCTCGAGCAGGGTGTATTCGAACATGATACGCTTGCGCCGTTTCTGGCGGTAGGTGCGACAGGTCTCGACCAGCTCACTGATGGGATAGGTGCGGTTGACCGGCATGAGCCGACTGCGCACCGCATCGTCCACCGCGTGCAGGGACACGGCCAGGTTGACGTCGGTCTCCTCGCCCAGGCGGCGCATCTGCGGCACCAGCCCGCAGGTGGAGACAGTGATGCGCCGGTTGGAGAAGTCCAGGCCGCGCTGCTCGGTGAGGATGGAGATGGAGTCGAGCAGGTTGTCGAAATTGGCGAGCGGCTCGCCCATGCCCATGAACACCAGGTTGGTGAGCGGGGGGCGCCCCTCCTTGAGCATCCAGTCGCGCACCGCGCACACCTGGTTGACGATCTCCGCGGTGGTCAGGTTGCGGCGAAAGCCCATGGCCCCGGTCAGGCAGAAGGTGCAGCCCATGGCGCAGCCCACCTGGGAGGAGACGCACAGGGTGTTGCGGTCCTCCTCGGGGATGAGTACCGACTCGATCACCGCACCGTCCTCCAGGCGGAAGGCGAACTTGACCGCGCCGTCCCCGGAACGCTCGATCATGGCCTCGGCAAAGCGGCTCATGCGCGCCGAGGTGGCGAGCACGGCCCGGAACTCCTTGGCCAGGTCGGTCATCTGGACGAAGTCGGTGATCCCCGGCCGGTAGATCCAGGCGAGCAGCTGCCGGCCGCGGAAGGCGGGCTGGCCCAGGCGTTCGACGAAGCGAACCAACTGCTCCTGGGTGAGGTTTTTCAGGTCCGTGGGATGGTCGGGTGGGGACATGGCAATGGTCTCGTTGGGCGGCCGGGACCGCGGGGTTGGCGAACCGGCGGCTACAGGCCGCGCAGGTATTCGGGCCGAAGCGGCAGGTTGCCGGCCGCGGCCCGGTCGATCAGGGCCAGCAGCCGCTCCCGGTCCCGGGGCAGGCGGCCTTCCAGGGCGAGCGCGTTGGAGGCGTGGTTGGCGGAAAACTGGGTCCGTATCGGCCCCAGGCCTGCCAGCAGGCAGCGCAGTTCGGCGAACAGCCCGGCCTGGTCGGGCAGGGTGAAGCGGCCGGCGCGCAGCTGGCGGTAGAGCGGCGTTTTCGGCAGGACCATGAGGGTGAGCACCGCGACCTGGTGCGGCTGCATGCGGGTGAGCACCTCGGCGGTGGCCCGGGCGTGGGCCAGGGAATGCTCCGTACCGGCGATGCCGAGCAGGCAGGTGACGGACAGGAAGATTCCTGCCGCCCGCACCCGCTGACCGGCCGTGATCATGGCCGTGCTGTCCGCGCCCTTGGCAATCGCCCGCAGGGTCGGGTCATGACCCGTTTCCAGGCCCAGGTAAAGTCGACCGAGGCCCAACTGCCGCAGGTCGGCCAGCTGCTCGTCGGTGAGCGCGGCGATGTTGGCGCAGGTGGCGTAACTGCTCACCCGTCGCACCCAGGGCAGCCGCTCGCGGATGCGGCCGAGCAGATGGCGCATCTCTTCGAAGGGCAGGGCCAGGGCGTCGCCGTCGGCCAGGAACAGGGTCTGCTGGCGCAGGCACCAGGTGGCGGCAAAGTCCAGGTCCGCCTCGATGCGCGCTGCCGGTTTGATGGTGAATTCCCGGTCGCGGTAGGCGCCGCAGAAGGTGCAGCGGTTGTGGGAACAGCCGGTGGTGACCTGGAGGAGAATGGAAAAGGCCTCACTGGGAGGCCTGATGATGTCGCCCTGGTAATCCACGGACAGCACGGTCTGCCCGCGGCGGGTGAGGCCGCGGGCAGGGCAGTTCAGCCGTTCTTTTTGGCGAAGTCGGCCATGAACGCGACCAGCCGTTCCACGCCTTCGCGCGGGAAGGCGTTGTAGATCGAGGCCCGGCAGCCGCCCACCGAGCGGTGGCCCTTGAGGCCGTCCAGGCCGACGGCAGTGGCCTCGCGGACGAACTGGGCCTCCAGTTCCGGGGTGGGCAGGTTGAAGGTCACGTTCATAAGCGAGCGCGAGTCCTGCTCGGCGTGGCCGCGGTAGAAGTCGGTGCTGTCGATCGCCTGGTAGAGCAGGGCGGCCTTGTCCCGGTTGAGCCGCTCGATGGCCGCGACCCCGCCGAGGTCCTTGAGCCACTGCAGCACCAGGCCGACGCAGTAGAGGGAAAAGCAGGGCGGGGTGTTGAACATGGAATCCTTGTCCGCGTGGGTCTTGTACTTGAGCATGGTGGGCACCTGCGCGGGCACCCGGTCGAGCAGGTCCTCGCGGATAATGACCACGGTCACGCCGGCCGGGCCCATGTTTTTCTGGGCGCCGGCAAAGATCAGGCCGAAGCGGCTCACATCCACCGGCCGGCTGAGGATGTCCGAGCTCATGTCGGCGATAAGCAGGGCGTCCTTGTTCGGCATGGCCGGGTACTGGGTGCCGTAGATGGTGTTGTTGGTGACGAAATACAGATACTCGCTGTCCGCGGCCACGGTGTACTCGTCGTCCCGGGGCACGCGGGTGAAGTTCTGCTCCTCGCTGGACCAGGCGACCTCGACCTGGCCGAACAGTTTGGCCTCCTTGATGGCCTTCTTGGACCAGGTGCCGGTGTTCAGATAGGTGGCCTTCCGGTCGGGCCCCAGCAGGTTCATGGGCACCATGAAGAACTGGCTGGAGGCGCCGCCCTGGAGGAACAGCACCTTGTAATTGGCCGGGATGCCCATCAGTTCGCGCAGCAGGGCCTCGGTGCGGTCGGCCACGGCCATGAACTCCTTGGAGCGGTGGCTCATCTCGATCAGGCCGATGCCCTTGTCGTTGAAATTGACGATATCTTTGGCGGCCTGCTCGAGCACGGAATAGGGCAGGGTGGCCGGGCCGGCGGCAAAGTTGAAAATTCGCTCAGGCATGACAAACTCCTTTGACTGTTGCTGGTATCGTTTTGGATTATCGGCTGATCTGCCGCAGGGCTTCGTACAGGACAATCCCGGCGCTCATGGCCAGGTTGAGGCTGCGGATGTGCGGGTTGCTCATCGGGATGGTGAAAGATCGGTCACTATACAGGCTGAGAATATCTTCCGGCAAGCCTTTTGTTTCCTTGCCAAAAACGAGCATGGCGCCCGGTTGGAAGGCTGCCTGGGTGTAGGGCCGGTCCACCTTGGTGGTGAGGAAAAAGAGGTTGCGCTCGTCCTGCTCCTGGAGAAAGGCGTCCAGATCCGGCCATTGGCGGATGCTCACCTGCGGCCAGTAGTCCAGGCCGGCGCGCTTCAGGTGGCGGTCGTCGATGGAAAAGCCGAGCGGGTGCACCAGGTCGAGCACCGTGTCCGTGGCTCCGCAGAGGCGGGCGATGGAACCGGTATTGGGCGGGATCTCGGGTTCGACGAGGACGATGTGCAGGGCGGGGGTGATCATGGCCGGCGGGTCCGGGTTCGGGGAAAAAGTGGTCCCCTGTGTACAGAATATGGATTGCAGTTGCAAATTCAAAAATACGTCTTAAATTTTTTGCTCTGTTTTTTGGAGCCCTTGCCGCCGGCCGGAAACTGCTGGCCGGACAGGGTCCCGCCCCGCGAGCCCGGGCAGCACCGGCCCGCCCCTGCGGCCTGACGCAGGCCCCTCTTTCCTGTGTGCGAACACGACCATGGCGCTCATTGTGCAGAAATTCGGCGGCACCTCCGTCGGCTCGACAGACAAGATCATGGCCGTGGCCCGCCGGGTGCTGGCCAGCCACCGCCAGGGCAACCGCATGGTGGTGGTGCTCTCGGCCATGTCCGGCGAGACCGACCGGCTCATCGGCCTGGCCCAGGCCATGCAGCCCGATCCCGACCCGCGGGAGATGGACATGCTGCTCGCCACCGGCGAACAGGTGAGCGTGGCCCTGTTCGCCATGGCCGTCAAGGCGGCCGGCGGCGAGGCGGTATCCCTGCTCGGCGACCAGGTGGCCATCCACACCGATCCCATGCACACCCGAGCACGCATCGACAGCATCGACACCGCCTGCATCCAAGGGCACCTGAACCGGGGGCGGATCGTCACCATCGCCGGGTTTCAAGGGGTAACCGACCACGGCGACCTGACCACGCTCGGCCGGGGCGGCTCGGACACCACCGCCGTGGCCCTGGCCGCGGCCCTTTCGGCCGACGCCTGCGAGATCTTCACCGACGTGGAGGGGGTGTATACCACGGATCCGAACATCTGCCCGCAGGCGCGCAAGATCGACCGCATCAGCTACGACGAGATGCTCGAGCTGGCCAGCCTGGGCGCCAAGGTGCTCGACATCCGCGCCGTCGGCCTGGCCAAACGGTTCGCCGTGCCGGTGCACGTGCGTTCCACTTTCACCGACACCATCGGCACCTGGGTTGTCGAAGAGGACAAGATCATGGAGTCCCTGCTCGTTTCCGGCATCACCTACAGCAAGAAAGAAGCCCGCATCACCATCAAAACCGTGCCGGATCAGCCCGGCATCGCGGCCAAGATCTTTCTGCCCATTTCGGACGCCGGCATCCTCGTGGACATGATCATCCAGAACACCCGCGACGGCAAGCTCACCGATATGACCTTCACCGTGCCGCGCACCGACTATGACCGGGCCATGGCGATCCTGAAAAAAGTCGCCGGGGAGATCGGCGCCGAGGCGGTCACCGGCGACCGCGACATCGCCAAGGTGTCCATTGTCGGCGTGGGCATGCGCAACCACCCGGGCATCGCCTCGACCATGTTCCAGATTTTGGCCAACGAGGGCATCAACATGATGATGGTCTCCACCTCGGAGATCAAGGTGTCGTGCATCATCGCGGAGAAGTACACGGAACTTGCGGTCCGCTCGCTGCACGACGCCTTTGCCCTGGACAAGGACAACCTGCCGCTGGAAGACGCTTGAACATTATGGCACGCTTCATCGAACTGTACGACACCACCCTGCGGGACGGCACCCAGGCCGAGAATTTCAACCTCTCGGTGGAGGACAAGATCAAGATCTGCCGCCAGCTCGACCGGTTGGGCATCGACTATATCGAGGGCGGCTGGCCCGGCTCCAACCCGCTGGCCGTGGATTTCTTCCGGCGCATGCAGGAGGTGGAACTCAAGCGCGCCCGGCTGACCGCCTTCGGCTCGACCCGCCACTTCCAGAAGCCGCCGGAACGGGACGCCAACATCCAGGCCCTGCTCGCCGCCCGCACCCCGGCGGTGACCATCTTCGGCAAGAGCTGGGACATCCACGTGATCGACGCCCTGCGCATCGAACTGGAGGACAACCTGCAGATCATCGAGGACTCGCTCGCCTACCTGCGGCCACGGGTCCAGCATCTCATCTACGATGCCGAGCACTTCTTCGACGGGTTCAAGAACAACCGCGAGTACTGCCTGGCCACGCTCGGCCGGGCCGTGGCCGGCGGCGCGGAGACGCTCGTGCTCTGCGACACCAACGGCGGCACCCTGCCGCACGAGATCCCGGAGATCATGGCCCGGGTCCGCCAGTTCCTGGACGAGACGGGCAGCACGGCGCGCATCGGCATCCACTCGCACAACGATTCCGAGACCGCGGTTGCCAATGCCCTGATGAGCGTGCAGCTTGGCGCCACCCACGTGCAGGGCACGATCAACGGCTACGGCGAGCGGTGCGGCAACGCCAACCTGACCTCCATCATCCCGGCGCTCATCTTCAAGATGGGGCTCGAGTGCGAGGTGGGCAAGCGCATCGACCAGCTCTACAGCACCGCCCGGCTGGTGGACGAACTGGCCAACCTGCCGCACGACCGCTACCAGCCCTACGTGGGCGACTCGGCCTTTGCCCACAAGGGCGGCGTGCACGTGAGCGCGGTGCAGCGCAACCCGGTCACCTATGAGCACATCGCCCCGGAAAAGGTGGGTAACATGCGCCGGGTGCTCATCTCCGACCAGTCGGGACGGGCCAACGTGCTCATGAAGGCCAAGAAGTACGGCCTGGAGATCGACGCCGACGATCCGGCCATGGCCTCCATCGTCACCGAACTGAAAGAACTGGAAAACCGTGGTTACCAGTACGAGGCGGCCGAGGCGAGCTTCGAGCTGCTCATGCGCCGGGCGCTCGGCCTGCAGCGCGAATTTTTCACTCTGGAGGCCTTCCGGGTGATGAACCACAAGTTCGACCCGAGCCGGGATCCCTACACCGAGGCCACCATCCGCCTGTTCGTGAACAACAGCGAGGTGCACACCGCGGCCATGGGTGAGGGCCCGGTGAACGCCCTGGACCAAGCCCTGCGCAAGGCGCTCACCCGGTTCTATCCGAATCTTGCGGACATGGAACTGGCCGACTACAAGGTGCGGGTACTCTCCGGCGAGTTCGGTACCGGCGCCAAGGTGCGGGTGCTGGTGGAGAGCAAGGACGGTGTGGACAGCTGGGGCACGGTGGGTGTGTCCTACAACATCATCGAGGCGAGTTGGCAGGCCCTGGTGGACAGCATCAACTACAAGCTGATGAAGGATGAGCAGGCCGGCTGAGGCTGATGCGGCCCCAACGGCTGTGGCCGGTCGTGCCGGGGACAAGCGCACGCTTGTCCTTTTTCTTTTCGGGGCGCTGATCGTTCTCCCGGGTTTTCTTCCCGAGACCGTGCCGGTCTCTGCCCCGCAGGTCTGTGTCGAAACGGACCGAAACGGATACTGGCAACTGTGGAGCGGATCAGCAGGCGGGGCAGGGGAGGGGAGTGATACCTGCGCGCCCTCCGGCCGTGAGAGCCGCGGCCAGGCGCTGTTCGCAGCCCCCGCCGATACCGCCCTGCCGCCATCTCTCGCCTTTTTCGCGGACCGGCCGCTCCCGATCAACCGCGCCGATGTGCACACCCTGACCCTCTTGCCCGGCATCGGTCCGCGCCTGGCCGAGGCAATCAGCAGCGAGCGGCAGCGTCTGGGCGCCTTCGCCGGCCCGGACGACCTGGAGCGCGTGGCCGGCATCGGTCCGGCCACGGTGCAGCGACTCCGGCCCCTGGTCAGTTTCGAATGATGGCGCCCGCCGAACCGCTGCGCATCACCACGCCGGTGGTGGTCCTCGTCGGCCCGACCGCCGTGGGCAAGACCGCGCTCTCCCTGCAGATCGCCACCGAGTTCGGCTGCGAGATCATCAGCATGGACTCCATGCAGGTGTACCGGGGCATGGACATCGGCACGGCCAAGGCCACCCCGGAGGAACGACGCCAGGTGGTCCACCACCTGATCGACATCCGTGACCCGAACGAGCAGTACCATGCGGCCAGCTTTGTCACGGATACCCTGGCCGCCATCCGGGCCATTGGCGAGCGGGGGCACATCCCCCTGATCACCGGCGGCACCGGGCTCTACCTGTCCGCGCTGCTGCACGGGTTGTTCGACACCGTCGAGGGCACGGAGGCGATCAGGGCCGTTCTGCAGGAGCGGTTGCGGGGTGAGGGCAGGGAGGTGCTCCATGGCGAACTGCAGCGGGTGGACCCAACGAGCGCGGCCCGCATCCACCCCAACGACACCCAGCGGCTCTTGCGTGGTCTGGAGATCTTCCACGCCACCGGCCTGCCCTGGTCCGAGCACCTGCAACGGCAGCGGCAGGCAGCGCCGCCGCCGCAGTTCAGCCGCCTGCTGCTCCTGGGCCTGCGCTGCGACCGGGACCTGCTCGTCGAACGAATCAGCCGGCGCAGCCGGCAGATGATGGGCGATGCCTTTGCCGCCGAGGTGACGGGGCTGCTGGCGCAGGGCTACGGCGCGGACCTGCCGTCCCTGCAGGCCATCGGCTACCGGCACATGATCGCCTGCCTGGCCGGTACCATGGACCGGGAAACCGCGACCAGGGCATTGATCGCGGATACCCGCCGGTACGCCAAGCGGCAGATGACCTGGTTCCGGCGGTATGCGGACCTGCACTGGCACGACCTCGGGCAGCTGGACGCGGCGCTGGTGGCGGTCACTGAATTTTTCCGGACCAACAGGCAGAAATAAAGGCCTGTTCATCTCTTTTGTCATTATTCTTGCATGGACCCTGACACGCAACCAGGACAACAGGGCAGGGCGCTCGCCTGCCGGGCGGCACAGGAATTCAACATTCCTGTCCAACTGGCGGAAATCCTGCAAGGGCGCGGGTTCGATTCCCTCGAAGCCCTGCGCGATTTCCTCCATCCGCAGTTGGCCATGCTGCCCGCGCCCGACACCATGAAGGGCATGCCCGAGGCGGTCGCCTGCCTGTGCGAGGCCTATCGCCAGGGGCAGACGATTTTCGTGCATGGTGATTACGATGCGGACGGGATTACGGCCACGGCGCTGCTGCTCACCTTTTTCCGGGAAACCGGCGCCCGGGCGGTGTACTACATCCCCAACCGCATGGAGGAACGGTACGGGCTGTCCAGGGGGTCCATCGACCGGTTGCTGGCGCGTCGCGGCTCGGGAGAGGGCGGGGTGCTCGTTACCGTGGACTGCGGCATCACCGCGGTGGACGAGGTCGACTACGCCAACCGGCGCGGCCTCGAGGTGGTGATCACCGATCACCACGAACCCCAGGAGACCCTGCCGCCCGCCCGGGCCGTGCTCGACCCCAAGCAGCGGGACTGCGCCTTTCCGTTCTCCGAACTCTCCGGCGTGGGCGTGGCCTTTTTCCTGCTCATGGCCCTGCGCAAGGCGCTGGTGGCCGGTGGGCTGCTGGCCGGCGAGGACATGCCGAACCTGAAGAACTACCTGGACCTGGTGGCCCTGGGCACGGTGGCGGACGTGGTGCCGCTGGTCGATGTGAACCGGGTGCTCGTTCGTGCAGGACTCGAGGTGTTGTCCGCAAAAACTCGACCAGGTGTGCTTTCTCTCTGTGAACAATGCGACCTGCAGGCCGTCCCGGTGCAGGCCGAGGACATCAGCTTCAAACTGGCGCCGCGCATCAACGCCTGCGGCCGGCTGGGCGTGCCGGAACGCGGCGTGGAACTGCTGCTCGCCCGGGAACTGCACGCCGCGCGCCAGGAAGCCCAGGCCCTGGAGGAACTGAACGCGCAGCGCAAACAGCTCGAACAGCTCTGGCTGCCTGAGATCCTCGCCCAGGGCGAGGCCCAGGTGCGGGCCGGTCGCCGGGCCCTGACGATCCTGCAGGACCGTTGCCATCCCGGGGTCCTGGGCATCCTTGCCTCGCGGGTGGTGGACAGCTTCGGCCGGCCGGCCATCCTGCTCACCATCGAGGAAAAGGAACAGGGGGTTGTGCGGTTGAAAGGCTCCGGACGGTCCGTGCCGGGCATCAACCTGTTCCAGATGTTGGAGCGCAGCGCCGCCCACGTGGAGCAGTTCGGCGGCCACGCCATGGCCGTGGGGCTGACCATGGCCCACGACGACCTGGAGCGGTTCGCCGAGTCCCTGCACCTGGCGGCCGGAGAACTCGCCGGGGAGGGGTCAATGCCGGCATTGACGGCGGACTATCACTTCACCGACCGGAGGGCGCTCAACCGTGCCTTTGTCCGTGCCCTGCAGGTCATGCAGCCGTTCGGTGAAGGCAACCCGGAACCGGTGTTCCTGCTCAAGGGGGAGCGGCTGCTCGAACAGAAAACCGTGAACGGCCACCTGCTGTTCCAGGTCCGGGTGAACGGCATGGTGCTGCGCGGCATCGGCTTCAACCTGGCCGAAGCCAAGGCGCGGCGCTCGGACCCGGTGGACCTGTTCTTCAAAATTAAGAAGACCTGGTTTCG
>CAZMNU010000041.1:0-24118 GCA_964567725.1 uncultured Desulfobulbus sp.
CACTTCTAATGGAACATTTTGATAACTTTATAAAAGTAATTCTTTTTAAAAATAAGAATGTCTCTTATATTGGATATCGATGCGCGACGAAAAACCCCTGACCACCAACTCTCATCGGCAAAGGAGGTACCCCATGTCGGAAACCCCGGAAATTGGCTGTGCCCGTCCCACAGGCGGACTGGTCGGCCAGGAAAGTGTACCTGAGGAGCAGCAGCAGGCATCCCCACCAGCAAAGGAGGCAAAGAAAATGATCCAAGTCGGCAAACCGGCCCCTGATTTCGCGGCACCCGCGTATCACAAGGGCACGTTCACATCGGTCAAACTTTCGGATTACCTCGGAAAATGGATCGTTCTCTGTTTTTATCCAGGTGATTTCACCTTCGTCTGAGCAACCGAGATATCGGCGGTCGCCGATCATTACAAGCAGTTTCAAGACCTTGGCGTAGAAGTCTTTTCCATGAGCGTGGACAGCGTCTTTGTCCACAAGATGTGGGATGACCACGAGCTGTCCAAGATGGTGCCGGGAGGCATTCCCTTCCACATGCTGTCCGACGGGGGCGGCAAGGTGGGCGCGGCCTACGGCGTCTATGACGAGGGGGCGGGCGTGGAAAACCGTGGCCGGTTCCTCATCGATCCCGATGGTATCATTCAGGGCTTCGAGGTGCTCACCCCGCCGGTGGGCCGGAACGTGGGCGAGACCATCCGCCAGATCCAGGCCTTCCAGCTGATCCGCGCAACCAAAGGGGCCGAGGCCACGCCTTCGGGCTGGCGGCCCGGCAAACTCACCCTCAAGCCCGGTCCGGAACTCGTGGGTAAGGTGTGGGAGGTGTGGAAGGTCAGCATGGAAAGGGAGTAGAGGTCTAGCCCCTTTCTTCTTTCGTCGCGAATGGAGAACACGGGTCAATGCGGCGGTCATGGTTGACGCCGATTGGCCCGTGTTTTTTTTGTCGTGTGCAGCGCAGTCCCTGAAAAGGGCGCGAGCCGGCCACAGTCCCGACAGCCCGGTCCACGCGCAGAACATCAGCGAATGCTGCTCAGAAGGTGAACACCTTGTCCGCTTCCCGGGCGATTTCGTACAGATCGTCCATCCAGCCGATCGGACAGCTGCTCGAGCCCACCAGACCGTGGGCTTTCATGCACACCCCTCAGACGTAGAAATCGCCGGTGAACTGGTTCACCTGGTCCATCACGTCGAACTGTTCGCTCCCCGCCTGCTGGTAACACACGCCCTTGCCGAGCATGAAGACGCTCACCGCGTCGCCTTTTTTGACACCGACATTGGCCAGTCGCATGGCGTTGTAGATGGTTTCGCCATCGCTGGTGGTGATGACAAAGAGCACGTTCATCCTGTTGCCTCCTCTTGCTGTTGTGGGGTGATCGGGTGCTCGCCCCGGGGTATCGGCAGGGCGCCCGGAGGCTGCCCCGCCGCCGATTCAGAAGAACGAGCGCAGCCGCACCTCCAGCCGGTTGCTGTTCTGTTTCTCCCCGAATTCGCTTGCCTCGCCGCCGTTCGGCACGGCCAGGCGCAGGCGCAGCTCCCAGTTGGTCCAGCCGGTGTAGATGATTTCCGGGGTGAGCGAGTAGCTGTGGTCGGCGAGGTTGACGATGGTGGTCAGGGCCGGGGTGCACGAGAGGATATCAAAAGGCTCCTTGAGGCTGAGTCGGGCATACAGGTAATCCCGGCCCGGATTGGGCCGCAGGAACCCCCGGGCGCCCTGCTGCCCGAGCCGGCGGAGCAGGGTGTCGTCGCCGGAGCGGGTCCAGTGTTCATAGCCGGCATCGATCAGCCGGGTGAACCGGCTCATCTCCTCTTCGCTGAAGCCGGCGCCGTTGTGATAGTACTCGACGATCGTGGTCAGATCGAAGGCGCTCAGGTAGCGGAGCCCGGCCAGCCAGGAGAAGGCCGAGCCGCTGTCCCGGAACCAGGACCCGGCGCTGTCGGGCAGGAACTGCTCCATCTCCGGAACGTAGGCCAGCTCGCCGTGGATCTCGAAGTTGGTCCTGAGGTTGCGGGAAAAGTCGATGCCGAGGCGACTGGTGCGGCTGTTGCCGGTATAGGCGAGCAGATCGATGTCCGTGTCCCAATAGAGCAGGGTGAGTTTGCCTGCCAGGTTGAGGTTGTCCCGGGCGCCGAAATCCGCGTTCACCCCCTGCCACACCGGCAGGGCGGCCACGGTCAGGGCCACGTTGCGCAGGTCACCCTCCAGGCTGCGGATCGTCTCCGCTTCGGCCACGACAAAGCCTTCCATGGCCTCTTCCGGGTCGTTGGGATCCTTGGGCCGGTTGAGGAAGCCCACCGGGTTCCAGGCATAGCCCTTGCCCCATTTGAAGGATTTCTTGCCCGCCGTACCGGTCAGGGTGGAGGAGGGCGCCAGGCGCAGGTAGGTTTCGTAGATCTCGGCCGCATCCTGCCAGCCCTCGTGGTCGCTCTGCCCGGCGGCGTCGAGCTGCCAGTGCACGCTGGCCGGGCCGCGGCTGGCCGCCCCGTTCAGGCGCAGCCGGCCTGCCAGTTCGTCCAGGGTCGATTGCGGGTCGTCGTAGAGGTTGAGCCGGGCCAGGGCCGAACCCTGGCGGACATCCATGTGCGCCGCACGTCCCTCGATGAACCCGCCGACCTCCAGGTTCTTTCGGGCAAAGCTGTCCGCATCGAACGAATAGACCTCCGCACCGCCCGTCGGTCCGGCCCAGGCAAGCACCAGGACGAGCGCGCCGGCAAGAATGTTTTCTCTCGCCAGCAGAGCGTGGTCAGCGCAGGCCATCGACCCGGGACAGGTAGTTGAGGGTGAACACCTCGTCAGGGAATTCCCGCCGCCGGATCTCGCCGTAGACCATCACCGACTTGTAGCCCTTGTACAGGGGGCTGTCCGTTTCCAGCAGGGAGGGGCTGACGATGCCGTCGCCGAAATCCTTGCTCGGTCCGTAACGCAGGGTCTTGATGAGCATGCCGCTGGCCGCGTGGCAGGCGATGGTGCGCGGCAGCAGGGTTTTTTTATCCACCACCATCTTCAGGTTGTCGTAGGCCACGCTCTGGTTGTTCGCCTTGAGTTCGAGCAGGTAGTGGTCGTCGGCCTCGCTCGCCTGCGCCACCGTGTATTCCACGCCGAAATCGAGCCGGAGGATGTCGGCGTTGTTGAACACGCCGCCGACCACGGACTGCAGGCTGGTGATGCGGATCGGCTTGCCCACGTTGGGGATGTACAGCCACATGTTCTCGTCCAGCCGCAGGGTGGCGCGGCCCTTTTCGCTGGCCGGCGACAGGAACAGGGCCACCATCCTGTCCTGGCCCTTCTTCACCGTGTAGAGGACGAACTCCCTGGAGGTGCCGTCCGGCTCGATGTTGATCAGCTTGCGGTACATCTCGTACGACTCGGGCTGCAGGTTGCGGTCCACCTGGCGGAGGATGGCCGCGCCGTCCAGGGCCAGGGCCGGGCCGGCCAGGACGGCGAGCAGGACAAGGGACAGGGGAAACAATCTCGCGAACATGGAAACCTCCTCAGACATGGCGCAGGGCGGTGATCGGATCCATCCGGGCCGCCTTCCACGCGGGTTGCAGACTGCCGATGACGGCAATGGCGATGACGATCAGGGCCACGCTCACCACCTCCCCGGGCGCCAGCGTGGGCGCGAGGACAAGACCCTTCTGCTGGCCGAAATCGAAGCTGATGCGGGCCAGGCCCAGCGCCCAGGTGGCGACCAGGCTGACCGCCACGCCCACCGCTGCGCCCAGTATGCCGAGCAGCAGCCCTTCGGTGAGGAACAGGGCGAGGATCCGCCCCGGGCCGGTGCCGATGGCGGCGATGGTGCCGATCTCGTGGATGCGTTCGTACACGGCCATGACCATGACGTTCATGATGCTCACCAGCACGATGGCCACCAGCATCACGCGGATGAACAGGGTCATCAGGTCGATCATCCTGGCGATGTTGGCAAAGGGGGTGAGCTTCTGCCAGCCGTGGATCTCGAACACCGGTTTGCCCGCGGGATTGCGCACCGCGCCCAGGCTCTCCTCCAGGGCGGCGAGCACCGCCGGCAGCTGCCCGGCATCTTTGAGGCGCACGGCGAACTCGCTCGTCTCCGGCCGGTCGAGCCGGAGCAGGGTCTGCGCGTCCTCGCGGTGGAGGTAGCCGTCGCGACCGCCCGGGCCGGTCACGCCCTCGATGATGGCGCGAACCACGAACGACTGGCCGTTGACCGAGCCGTCCTGGTTGGTGGCCACGAGCACCACGTCGTCGCCGGGCTTTACCTGCATGCCGCGGGCGAGCAGCTCGGGCACGAGGATCTCACCGCGCGCGAGCAGGCCGTCCGCCTTGCCCTCCAGGATACGGTCGGCGAGCAGCGGTACGGTGCGCAGTTCCTGGTCGGGATCGATGCCGTTCAGGCGGATGTTGGTGGTTTCGGTGTAGTTGCTCAGCATGGCGCCCAGCTTGATGCGCGCCGAAAAGGCCGCCACCGCCGGCTGGGAGGCCAGCGTTTCGCTCACCCGGGCCGCCTGCCGCTCGTTCAGGTTGCGGTTCAGGGGCAGGGTGTCGATGGAGGCCAGGTAGCCTTTCTGGTGGATCTGCAGGTGACCGAGCATGGCATCGGTGATCTGGCCGATCATCATCTGTTTGAACGAACCGGACACGGCCAGGAAGAGCAGCACCGCCACCACCCCCAGGGTGATCAGGCTGAGGGTGAGCAGGGTGCGGCGCTGGTAGCGGCGCAGGTTGCGAAAGGCGATCTTGATCACGTTACCCATTGCTCCCTCCTTTCTTGTCCGGGACGACGAGCGCACCGTCCTCCAGGGTGTGCACGGTTTCCGCGCTGTCGACGATCTTGGGGTCGTGGGTGGAGAAGACAAAGGTGGTGCCGAACTCGTCGCGCATGGCCTTCATCAGGGCGATGATGCGCAGGGCCGTGTCCCGGTCCAGGTTGGCGGTGGGCTCGTCGGCAAGGATGAGTTCCGCCCGGGTGACCAGGGCCCGGGCCACGGCCACCCGCTGCTTCTGGCCGCCGGAGATCTGGTGCGGGTACTTGTGGGCCTGGTCGGCCATGCCCACCGCCCCGAGCAGCTGCTCGACCCGCTGTTTGCGTTCCCCGGGCGGCCAGTGCTGCACCATGAGCAGGGGGTACTCGACGTTCTCGAACACGGTGAGCACCGGGATCAGGTTGAAATCCTGGAAGATGAAGCCGATGTGGTCGCCCCGGAAGCGCGCCGCCTGGCGGGCGGACAGGGCGGCCACGTCCTGGCCGGCCACCGTCAGCGTGCCGGTGGTGGGCGGGTCCAGGCAGCCGATCATGTTGAGCAGGGTGCTCTTGCCGCTTCCGGACGGGCCGACAAAGGAGACGAAGGAGGCGGCCGGGATGGTGAAACTCACCCCGCGGATGGCCTGGATGGCGATATCGCCGGCCGTGTAGGTTTTGCTCAGATCCCGAGCCTCGACAACTGCCATGGGTGATCCTCCGGGTGTGTGTCGCGGGCCGGAGGGTCCGGCCGCGCCGTCGTCCAAAGGCGCCGGTCGCTTGCCCGGCGGGGCAGGGCGCGGAGGGCGGAAAGCGGACGACGTCTGTGCTTCTGTCTGCTGCGCTTTGCCGGAAAAGTCAAGGCCGTCGTGGACGGCGGGCACGGCCCGGTCCGGGGCCGGGGCGTGAACCGGGGTGAGACGGCCATTTTTCGCCGGATTACCGGTTGCCTCCACGCCCGGGGTGTGCTTTTCTCTTCAATGATAAACGGCGGCCCGATCGGCCGCAGGGAACCATCCTAAGGGGAGGCCGGGTATGTTCGAGAGTGCGGAGCTGGGGCACAAGGTCAAGAAGTCCGTGTACGAGAAGGAGGTTCCGGCCCTGCGTGCGGCCCTGCTCGAGGCGCAGCTCGAGCTGGCGCAATCGGCCCGGTTTGCGGTGATCATCCTCATCGGCGGCCTGGACGGCGCCGGCCGCGGCGCCACCGTCAACCTGCTCAACGCCTGGATGGACCCGCGCCACATCCAGAGCCACGGCATGGGCGAGCCTTCGGACGAGGAACTCGACCGGCCGATGATGTGGCGCTTCTGGCGGGCTCTGCCGCCCAGGGGCAAGATCGGCGTGTTTCTCGGCTCCTGGTACACCTGGCCGATCCTCAACCGGGTGCACGGCCGCACCGACACGGCTGATCTGGAGCAGAGCCTGGAACGGGCCAAACAGCTGGAGACCATGCTGGTGGACGAGGGCGCGCTCATCCTCAAGTTCTGGCTGCACCTGTCCAAAGAAAAGCAGGAGCAGCGGCTCAAGAGCCTGGAGAAGAACCCGCTCACCCGCTGGCGGGTCACCAAGCGCGACTGGAAGCGGTTCAAGGCCTATGACACGTTCCAGGCGGTGCACGAGCAGGTGCTCCGCTACACGAGCACGGCCGAGGCCCCCTGGCTGATCGTCGAGGGCGAGGACGCCAACTACCGCAACCTCACCGTGGGCAAGGTGCTGCTCAAGGCCCTGCGCGACCGGCTCGACCAGGAACCGGCGCCGCACCGGCCGGCGGCCGCGCCCACGCCCATGCCGCCGGTGGACGACCTGCACCTGCTGGGGACCCTGGACATGAGCCAGGCCCTCGACAAGAGCACCTACAAGGAGAAACTGGAGAAGGTCCAGAACCGGCTGAGCCGGCTCACCCGTGACCCCAAGTTCAAGTACATGTCCGTGATCGCGGTGTTCGAGGGCAACGACGCCGCCGGCAAGGGCGGCTGCATCCGCCGGGTCACCGGGGCGCTCGACGCCCGCTGGTACCAGGTCATCCCCATTGCCGCACCCACCGAGGAGGAGCGGGCCCAGCCCTACCTGTGGCGGTTCTGGCGGCACCTGCCGCGCAAGGGGCGGGTGACCGTCTTCGACCGCTCCTGGTACGGCAGGGTGCTGGTGGAGCGGGTCGAGGGATTCTGCACCGAGGCGGACTGGATGCGCGCCTACGGTGAGATCAACGAGTTCGAGGCACAGATGGACCGCCACCACCTGGTGGTGGTCAAGTTCTGGCTGGCCATTACCAAGGACGAGCAACTGCGCCGCTTCGAGGAGCGGCAGAAGATCGCCTTCAAGACCTTCAAGATCACCGACGAGGACTGGCGCAACCGGGAGAAATGGGCAGACTACGAGCACGCGGTGTGCGACATGGTCGACCGCACCAGTACCCTGGTGGCGCCGTGGACCCTGGTGGAGGCCAACGACAAGAATTTTGCCCGCATCAAGGTGCTCACCACCCTGTGCGAGCGCATCGAAGAGCGGCTCGAACGGCTGCGCGCCGAGAACGTGGACTACCTGGACAAGCCGAAGAAGCGCGGCTGAGCCTGCCCGCGGCCGCAGCCGGTTGACACGGGGGTGGTCCGCGGGTAGGATCGGGGCCTTGAATGTGCGCGGAGTCCGTGGTTTGGAGGGAGCCGGGGCGAAAACCGTGTGTCTTGAACAAACCAGGAACAACGGAGGAACAAACGATGCAAAAAATTCTGATGGTCTGGGCGGTGAGCTGCTGCCTGCTGCTGCCGGCAACCCTGGCGTGGTCCGGCGAGCACCGGCTCGGCGGCGGCGTCAACTACTGGGTGGCGCTCGAGGATCTGGATGAAGACGACGTGGACGAGGACGGCTTTTCCTACCTGGTCAGCTACCAGTACATGATGGACTGGGTCGGCCTGCAGCTCGATGTGGAACTGCTGCCCGACCGGTTTGGCGAGGACGCGGTGGCCCCGGCCGCCTACTTCCTTCTCGGCAAGACCCTGTACGCCGGCGCGGGCATCGGCATCGTCAACTATGACGGTGATTTCGCCGACGAGCCGTTCTTCGCCCTGCGCGCCGGGCTCAACCTGGAGGTGCTGCCGAGCCTGTACGCGGACCTGTCGGTGAACTACCGCTTCAACGACGAGGCCGACCTGGACGACAACGACCGGGACATCGACACAGATACGCTCTTCCTCGGCGCGGCGGTGCGCTTCAGCCTGTAACACCCGTCTCCATCACGAACAAAAGGGGCTCCGGCGGTACCGCCGGGGCCCCTTTTTGTATGGTGGTGCCGGGAAGGCCACACAGGGGGGCCACCCCGGCCGGCGTTACTCGTGCCGCAGGGCGTCGATGGGGTCGAGCCGGGCCGCGCGCCGGGCCGGGAAGAAGCCGAAGATCACCCCGATGGCGGCGGAGAAGAGGAAGGAGAGAAGATTGATGAGCGGGTCGAACAGGTAGGGGATGCCCATGGCCCGGGCAATGGTCATGGAGGCCCCGGCCGCCAGCGCGAGGCCAATCAGTCCGCCCAGGCTGGCCAGCACCACCGCCTCGATCAAAAACTGGAGCAGCACCTCGCGTTCGAGCGCGCCGATGGCGAGGCGGATGCCGATCTCGCGGGTGCGCTCGGTCACCGACACGAGCATGATGTTCATGATGCCGATGCCGCCCACCAGCAGGCTCACCGCGGCCACCGCGCCGAGCAGCATGGTGAGGATGCGGGTGGTGCCGGTGAGGGTCTCGGCGATCTGGCGGGTGTCCATGACGCGGAAGTTGTCGTCCTCGTTGTCGGCGATGTTGCGCCGTTCGCGCATGAGCAGCACCAGCTGTTCCTTGGCCGCGTCGATGGAAGCGCCCTCGCGCACGGACACGGTCAGCCGGCTCACGTCCTGTGAGCCGGTGAGGCGGCGCTGCACGGTGCGCAGCGGCATGACCACGGTGTCGTCCTGGTCGCTGCCCATGGCCGACTGGCCCTTGGCCTTGAGCAGGCCGACCACCTCGCAGGAGAACTGCTTGATACGGATGTCGCTGCCCACCGGGTTCTGGGCACCGAACAGGTTGCTGCGCACGGTCTCGCCGATCACGCACACGGCCCGGCCGGAGCGCTCCTCGGTCTCGCTGAAGTCGCGGCCACTGACGATCTCCCAGTTGCCGGCGCGGAAGTGGTCGTTGGTGGAGCCGGTGACGATGGTCGACCAGTTGCGTGCCTGGTAGACCGCGGTCACCGACAGGCTGGCCACCGGCGCCACCGCGTCGATGCTGGTGATCTGGGTGCGGATCGCCTCCACGTCGGCGAGCTTGAAGTTGGGCGCCACATCCGCGGTCGGGCCGAAGCGCTGGCCCGGACGAAGCATGAGCAGGTTGGAGCCCATGCTCGAGATCTGGTCGGACACCGAGCGGGTGGCGCCCTTGCCCAGGGTGACCATGGTGATCACCGCGGCCACGCCGATGACCACGCCGAGGATGGTGAGAAAGGAGCGCAGCACGTTGCGGGTGATGGCCCGCAGGGACAGGAGGAGCGTGTTCCAGAGCATCAGCGGTTGCCTCCATTCCTGGTGTCGCTCTCCACCCGGCCGTCCACGAAACGGACCACCCGCCGGGCGAATTCGGCCATGTCCGGCTCGTGGGTGACCATGAGTACGGTGATGCCGTGATCGTGGTTGAGGCCGCTGATCAGTTCCATGATCTCCATGCTGGTGCGCGTGTCCAGGTTGCCGGTGGGCTCGTCGGCGAGCAGTACCGTGGGTTCGGTGACGATCGCCCGGGCGATGGCCACCCGCTGCTGCTGGCCGCCGGAGAGTTCGCCCGGGGTGTTTTTCTCCCGGCCGGTGAGCCCCACCTGGGCCAGGGCCTGGCGTGCCGCGGCGTGGCGTTCGGCGGCCGGTGCGCCCCGGTAGATGAGCGGCAGTTCGACGTTTTCCAGCGCGCTCGTGCGCGCCAGCAGGTTGAATCCCTGGAAGACAAAGCCCAGGCAGTGGCGCCGCAACAGCGCCCGCTGCTTGCGGTCGAGCTGTTCGACCGCCAGTCCCTGGAACAGGTAGCTGCCGCTGGTGGGCGTGTCCAGGCAGCCGAGGATGTTCATGGCCGTGGATTTGCCCGAGCCGCTCGGCCCCATGATGGCCACGAACTCGCCCGCGTCGATGACCAGGTCCACCCCTTTCAGGGCCTGGAAAGCGGCCGGGCCCTGACCGTAGGTCTTGGTGATGGCGCTTAAACGGATAAGCGGGGAGTGCTCGCTCATGGCCTGGCTGCCTGGGCTTCGGTGATCACCTCCATGCCGGCCTGCAGTTCGCCGCCGGTGATCTCGGTGTGGCGGCCATCGGTGGCGCCGAGCTGCACCGCAACCGCCACCGGCGCACCGTTCTCCAGGGTCCAGACGCGCTGCTCGCCCTGGGTGTTCTGCGTGCCCCGCTGCGCCGACGACCTGGGGCGCCGGGGCATGAGCCAGCCCATGGCACCGCGGTTGTTGGCCGGTTTCTGCACCGCCGTCTCCGGGGCGGGCGGGGTGAAGCGCAGGGCCGCGTTGGGCACGAGCAGGACGGTGTCGCGGGTGAGGGTGGTGATTTCGGCGGTGCCGGTCATGCCCGGCCGCAGGCTGAGGTCCTTGTTGTCCACCGCGAGTACGCCCGGGTAGGAGATGACCCCGTCCTTGTTGTTGGCGCCGTAGCCGATGCGGGTGAGCACCGCGGTGTACTGGCGGCCCGGCCAGGCGTCGACGCTGAACACTGCCTTCTGGCCCACTGCCGCCTGGCCGACGTCGGCCTCGTCCACGTCCACCTGCAGTTCCATGGTGGTCAGGTCCTCGGCAAGCACGAACAGCACCGGCGCCTGGAAGGAGGCGGCCACGGTCTGGCCCGGCTCCACCTTGCGGCTGAGCACCACGCCGTCAAAGGGTGAGCGCAGGTGGGCCTTGTCAATGTTGGTCTCGTCGCTCTTGAGCGTGGCTTCGGCCTGGCCGACCGAGGCGCGGGCGCTGGCCTCGGCCGCCTCGGCCCGCTTGAGCGCGGCCACGGCCGTGTCCATCTCGCTTTTGGAGGGTACCTTGCCGTTGGACAGGGCGGCCACCTGGCGGAAGCGGGCCAGGTTGGCGCGCGCCTCGACCACCGTGGCCTGGGCCTCGACCACCTTGGCCCGGGCCGCGGCCAGGTTGGCGCGGGAGCGGGCCACCGCGTCCTCGAGCTTGGCCAGGTCGAGCCGGGCCAGCACCTGGCCCTTGCTCACCCGGTCGTTGTCGTCCACGTAGACCGTGTCGATGATGCCCGAGAGTTCGCTGCCCACCTCCACCTGGTTGGTGGGCTGCAGGTTGCCGGTGGCCGAGATTCTGACCACCAGGTTGCCGGTGGTCGCTGCCTGGGTGCGGTAGCGGAAGGCAGGCGCCTCGCCGCGGCGGGCGAGCAGGGCCAGGGTGATGCCGGCGACCAGCAGCAGGACCAGGGCGGGGATCAGCCAGCGCCGCCACAGGGGGCGTCGGCCGCCGCCGGCGATGAGCTGGGCGAGCTTGGCGTTCTGGTCGTTGGTGGTGGGTTGGGTCGGGTTCATTGCGGTTCCTTGGCGGAGAGAAGATCGGCCGCGGGCGACCAGCCGCCGCCCAGGGCCTTGTACAGACGGATGTGGGCGCGGGCCAGCTCGCCGCTGCTGCCGGCCAGCTGTTCCTCCAGGCTGAGCAGGGTGCGCTGGGCGTCGAGCACGCTGAGGAAGTCGGCCAGGCCGCTTGCGTAGCGGTGCTGGGCGATCTCCAGGGTGGTCTGCGCCGCGGCCGCGGCCTCGGCCAGCCTGGCCCGGCGGGTGCGGGTTTCGGCCACTGCGGTGAGCGCGTTTTCGACCTCCTCCAGGGCGGCGAGCACGGTGGCCCGGTACGCCTGGTACGCCTGTTCGAGCCGGGCGTCCTGGATGTCGATGTTCGCGGCAATGCGGCCGGCGTTGAAGATCGGCGCGGTGATTCCGCCCGCGAGCGAGCGGGTGTCGGCGCCGCTGTCAGTGAGCGCATCCAGTTCGAGCGCCTCCAGGCCGAGCGTGCCGGACAGCCGGAAGCTCGGGTAGCGGGCTGCTTCGGCCTCGCCCAGCCGGGCGGTCTCGGCGGCCAGCCGCCGTTCGGCCACGCGCACGTCCGGCCGCTGGCGCAGGGTGTCGGCCGGGATGCCGACCGCGGCCCCACGATCGACGAGCGGCAGTCGGCCGGAGCCGGCCAGCCGGTTCTCGATCTCGCCGGGGTTGCGGCCGAGCAGCACGGCCAGCCGGTTCTTCGCCTCGACCGCGGCGGCGCGCAGGGGCGGCAGCACGGCCCGGGTGCTGGCCAGGTCGGTGGTGGCCTGGGCCAGGTCGAGTTCCGACACCAGGCCGGCCTGCTGCCGCCAGCGGATGATCTCGTGGTTCTCGCTGCGGGCGGCGAGGCTCGCCTCGGCAACGGCCAGCCGCTGTTCGGCGGTGCGCAGGTCGATGTAGTTGAGCGCCACCTCGGCCGCAAGCGTCACCCGGGTGTCGGCCAGCGAGGCAACACTCGCCTCCATCTCGGCCTGGGCCGCCTCCACGCCCCGGCGCAGGCCGCCGAACACGTCCAGCTCCCAGCTGGCGTCCAGGCCGGCGCGGTAGAGTTCGCGGGTCGCGCCCGAGCCGGTCTGGCTGCTGCCGGTGGAGGTCGAGCCGGACAGGGCCGCGTCCACGGACGGCGCCAGCTGGGCACCGGCTGCGCCACGGCGGGCGCGGGCCTCGCGCAGCCGGGCGCGGGCCTCGGCCAGGCCGGGGTTGGCGGCCAGGGCGTCGGCGATGAGGTCGTCGAGCACCGGGTCGTCAAACCGGCGCCACCAGTTGGCGAGCACGGCCGGGTCCGTAGTGCGCTGGTCGGCGGCGGCCGACCACTCGGCCGGGACGGGCAGCTGCGGCTCTGCGTAGTCCGGACCCACGGCGGCGCAGCCGCTGACCAGGGCCGCGCACAGCAGGGCGATGAGCCCGGCCGGCCGGCAGCAGGAAAGGGGCGTGTTCAGCATTTAGACGATGTCCCGGACCGCGGCCATGAGCCGCTCCTCGTTGGGGATGTACCAGCGCTCGAGCGGCGGGCTGGCCGGCACCGGGATGTCCGGGCCGCACACCCGCCGCAGCGGCGCCTTGAGGCTGGCCAGCGCCTCCTCCAGGACCACCGCGGCGATCTCGCCGGCAAAACCGCCGGTGCGGTTGGCCTCGTGCAGCACCACCAGCCGGCCGGTGCGGCGCACGGACGCGAGCAGGGTGACGGTGTCCAGCGGCGCCAGGGTGCGCAGGTCGACCACCTCCACCTCGATACCGTCCGCGGCCAGCTGGTCGGCCGCGCGCAGGGCCACGCCCACCATCTTCGACCAGGTGACCACGGTCACGTCCCGTCCCGGCCGCTTGATCTCGGCCTGGCCGATGGGGGTGAGGTATTCGCCCTCGGGCACCGGCCCGGGCTGGAAGTAGAGGAGCATGTCCTCGAGCATGACCACCGGGTTGGGGTCACGGATGGCGCTCTTGAGCAACCCCTTGGCGTCCGCCGGGGTGGACGGCATGACCACCTTCAGCCCGGGGCAGTGGGCCAGCCAGGCCTCCAGGTTGTGCGAGTGCTGGCAGCCGGCGCCGAACCCCGCGCCCGCCTTCACGCGCACCACCAGCGGGAAGCTCGACTTGCCGCCGGAGAGGTAGCGCAGTTTGGCCGCGTGGTTGACGATCATGTCCGAGGCCAGGGTGAGGAAGGGCGCAAACATGATCTCCACCACCGGCCGGAGCCCAGCCTCGGCCGCACCCACCGCCAGGCCGGCGATGGCCGCCTCGGATACCGGCGTGTCCCGCACCCGTTTCGGGCCGAAGGTGTCGAGCAGCCCGGCCGTGGGCAGCATGGGGCTGGCATGGATGCCCACGCCCACCCCCTCGCCGGCGAGAAACACCGCCGCATCCCGTTCCATCTCCTCGCGCAGACCCTGATTGATGGCCTGTCCCATTCCCAGCTGCTGCATGGCATCGCTCCTTGTCGTGGTCATTGGCTGTTCACGCGAACACATCTTCGAGCGCCTCGGGCGGCTCGGGGTAGGGGCTGTCTTCGGCGAACCGGATGGCCGCCTGCACGGTGGCCGCCACCTCCGCCTCCAGGGCCGCGACCGTGGCCTGGTCGAGCAGGCCGGCGGCCAGGAGCCGCTCCTGCAGGAGGGCGAGCGGACAGCGCCGCTGCCAGGCGAGGATCTCCTCGCGCGGCTGGTAGAGCTGGTGGTCGGCCTCGCCGTGGCCGCGCCAGCGGTAGGTCTTGCATTCGATCAGGGTCGGTCCGCTGCCGGCCAGGGCGCGCGCCCTGGCCTCCATCGTGACCGCGTACACCGCCTCGGCGTCGTTGCCGTCCACCACCACCCCGACCATGCCGTAGCCTGCGGCGCGGTCGGCGATGTGGGCGGCCCGGGTGTGCTCCTCGAACCGCTGGGCCCCGGCATACTGGTTGTTCTCGCAGACAAACAGCACCGGCAGCTGCCACAGGGCGGCCAGGTTGAGGGCCTCGTGGAACGAGCCCTCGTCGGCCGCGCCGTCGCCGATGAAGCAGACCGTCACCGCCTGCTCGTCCCGGTACTGCTGGGCAAAGGCCCGGCCGACGGCAATGGGCGGCCCGGCGCCGACCACGGTGGAGGTGCAGGGGGCGTTGATTTCGGGCACGGCCAGGTGCAGGGTACCGCTCTTGCCCCGGTTGCAGCCCGTGGCCCGGCCGAAGATCTCGGCCATGAGCGTGTTCGCGTCCGCGCCCTTGGCGAGCAGGTGGCCGTGGCTGCGGTGGTTGGTGATGATCGCGTCCGCCGGTTCGAGCGCGGCGCAGACCCCGGCCGCAACCCCCTCCTGGCCGGTGCAGAGGATCATCATGCCGTGGATCGTGCCCTCGATGGCGCACAGTTCGATGAGCGCCTCCTCGAAGCGGCGGGTGAGGAGCATGGCACGGTGCATTTCCAGTTTCTTGGCAGTGGCTGTCTGCATGGGTTCTCCTGGTGGTGGCGGCCGGGCGTGGGGCGGCAGGAAGCGGGGCAGCCGGCCGGCCGGGGATGAGTGCGGTTCAGGGGGTGGCGGCGCAGGCGCGCAGGCCGTTCAGGGAGAAGCGGGTGATGTGGTCGGCGATCCGCTCGATGTCGGCCGGGTCGAAGTTCTGCGGCCGGAGCGCGGCGATCACCCGCCGCCCGGTGAAATGGTGCAGGCACTGGCCGACGATACTCATCGCAGAGAGGAACAGCGCATCACTCTCCCGGCCCGGTTCCATCTGCCCCTCGCCGAGCAGGTCGGCGAGGATGTCCGCCAGCACGGTGTACTGGCTCCTGATCGAGCCCTGGGCCAGCTGGCCAAGGGCACCGGTGGGCGCGGCGATCTCCCGGGCCATGAGCTGGCCGTGCCAGGCGGGGATGCCCTCGTCGAGCAGGCGGAGGAGAAAGGCGCGGATGAAGGCGCGCAGCCGTTCCTCCGGGCTGGCGTTGTCGGACAATCCCGCATCGGCCGGGTAGGTGGCCACGGCCGAACGGTGCGAGTAGTCGATCACCGCGGCGTACAGCCCTTCCTTGTCGCGGAAGTGGTAATTGATGGCGCCCAGGTGGGCGCCGGCGCGGCGGCAGATCTCGCGCACCGTGGCCGAGCGGAAGCCGTCCCGGGCGAACACCTCGCCCGCGGCAAGGATCAGGCGGGTCTTGGTGTTTTCTTCGCTGGTTCCGGTCGCTGCCATGCTCTCCTCCGCTCATGTGTAGAACTGATGTTTGGAACATTTGTTCGCATCTGTCAAGGCCAATCGATACGGCACGGGCCGGCCCGCCCGCGGCCCCTTGCCTGGCGGCCGGGTTCGCGGCCAAAAAAAAACCGCGACCGATAGGGGTCGCGGGGTGGTACGGCGAGGGGCGGACGTTCGCCGGCCAGTGCTGCCGGCGGGGTCCGGTCAGGCGGAGCGGTTGAATCTGCCGCTGCTCTTGCTGCGCTTTTTCATGAGGATGCCGGCTGCCACGAAGAAGGCGAGGAACAGGGCGAAGCCCACCCCCAGGCCGATGAAGAACGAACCCCAGCCGCTGCCCTTGGCCGTGGTCGGCGCGGGCGCAGCATCGGGCGCACTGGCGTCTTCGCCCTCGGCCTGGGCTGCCGGGGTCGGCTGCGTGTCGGTGGCAAAGGTCGGCCCGGCCGCGGGCGGGGTGGCCGCAGGCGCGGTCGCCGGCGGGGACGCTGCGGGTGTGGCCGGGGTGGCGGCGGTGATCGTCTCGGGCCGCGGCGGCACCTGGGAGAAGCCCTTGCCGAGCAGTTCCATGGCCTTGGCATCCCGCTCCTTGCGGTCGGCGCTGCCCATGACCAGGCTGATGATGCGCACCCCGCCCCGCTTGGCGGTGGCGGCGATGGAAAAGCCGGCCGCCTGGTAGTAGCCGGTCTTGAAGCCGTCGCTGCCTGGCACCTGGGTGAGCAGCTTGTTGTGGTTGTACATCATGAAGGTGTCGTTGCGGAAGCCCCGGCTCTTCGTGCCCGTGTACTTGAAGGTGTCGGGTCGTTTGGCCAGTTCCCGGCAGAGGATGGCCAGGTCGCGGGCGGTGGTCACATCCGGTTCCTGGCCCTCGGACGGCGGCAGGCCGTGCACCGAGTGGAAGCGGGTACTCTTCATGCCGAGCGCCTCGGCCTTCTGGTTCATCAGGGCGACGAACCCTTCCTTGGAGCCGGCGACGTGGGAGGCCAGGGCCACGGCCGCGTCATTGGCCGACTGGACCATGAGCGCGTAGAGCAACTCCTCCACGGTGAACTGCTCCTTGGGATCCAGGTAGACCTGGGAGCCGCCGGTCTTGTAGGCCTCCACGGTCACCGGCACCATCTCGTCGAGCTTGAGCAGCCCCTGGTCGAGGCGGTCGAGGAGCACGTACAGCACCATCAGCTTGAGCACGCTCGCCGGGTAGACGCGGGCATCGGCATTGTCCTCAAAGAGGACGTTGCCGGTATCGGCATCGACCACCAGGGCGGACACGTAGGGCGATTTGTTGATGGGCGGGATCGGGTTGCGGGCCGCCCATACCGGGGCGGCGGCGAGGAGGAGGATGAGCAGGCAGAGGACAAAACGTTGCATGGCTGGTGACTCCTTGGTGCGTACGCGACCGGGTCGCGCGGTTGAACGGGGGCTGGCGGCACGGGCTGGTTGTACCGACGAAGCCCCGCGCTGTCAAACAGTTCTTGGCTTTTCCCGCATGAGTTGGCGCAGTTGCGTTCCGGCTCCGGCCGCGGCTAGAACGCCACCACCTCGGCCCTGGCGGCCAGGCGGACCATCTCCCGCTGCCAGCCTTCGCCGCCCAGGAATTCGGCGAGCAGCACGGCCAGGTGCGCCGGCCGCACACCCAGGGTGCGGTTCCGGCCCAGGCCGGACAGGCAGGAGGGACAGTTGGTGACGATCACCCGGTCGTTCAGGTCGCCGCCGGTGACCTCGGTGAGCGCGTCCCGCTTGCGCGCGAGCATGGCATTGGTGATGTCCGGCCGGGAGAGCGACAGGGTGCCGGCCTCGGAGCAGCAGCCGGGCACGCTCATCGCCTCGCCGCCGAGCCGCCGCACCAGCTGCGCGCCCTCGCCCTGGAGGGAATCGTGGCAGGGCGCGTGATAGAGGAAACGCCTTGCCTGGTCACGCTGGAACCGCTCCGGCGCGTGCTCGAGCACGAAGCTGGAGACATCGGCCAGGCCGGCGCCGAAGATCTCCTCCACCCCCAGCTGGTGCAGGGCCTCGCGGCAGGTGCCGCAGCTCACTGCCACCGCGTCGAAGGGCAGGTAGCCGAGCATCTCGCGGATCTGGCTGAGGACGATGGTGTCGCGCAGGGTGACGTCGTCGTGCATCTTCCGCTTGGCGTTGGCCCGTGCCGGGAAGCCGCAGCACAGGTGTGGCGGCGGCAGCACCACCCGCACCCCGGTCGCGAGCAGCACGTACACCGCGGCCATGGCCACCTCGCTGTAGAGCCGCTCCGAACCGCAGCCCGGGAAGTAGAACACGGTCTTCACGGCCGGCTCCGGCGGCTGGACAAGCAGGGCCTCGTTCAGGCCGCAGGCGGGCAGCATGTCGCGCAGGGTGGTTTTCGAGGGCTCCATCATCGGCGAGCGGAGCATGGCCGCCAGTCGCCACTTCTTCACGGCTGCCACTTCGGGCGCCCGGGCGAGCAGGCCCGCGCCCAGCTGCTGGGCCGCGGCCCCCCACTGGACCACGGTCTTGCGGAACACCCGGTTGAACACGCGGTTGCGCGTCTTCAGGTAGTGGAGCGACAGCCGGGTGGGCAGGGGCGAATGCTTGTAGCCGCGTTCGCTCAGAATTTCACGTTCAAGCACAGACACCTGGGCGGTGTCGATATCCACCGGGCAGGGCTTCAGGCACTTGCCGCAGAGCGTGCAGTGGTCGGCGATCTCCTCCAGGTTGCGCAGCTGGCTGAAGCGCGGGAAATGCGAGCGCTGGGTGTCGTAGAGCAGGGCCTCGATGAGCGCGCCGATGGCCAGGTTCTTGTTGCGCGGGTGAAAGAACAGGTCGCTGCCCGGGTAGAACACGCAGCAGTCGGCCTTGCACTTGCCGCAACGGACGCACTTGGAGATCTTCGCGGCCAGCGTCTCGAGCGAATTGTGCTTGAGGATGCGCGCCTCCAGTTCGAGCAGGTTGAACGAGGGGGTGAACACCCGCGCCAGGATGTCTGCGTCCTCGAGCTTGCCCGGGTTCATCACCCCGCCCGGGTCCACCTGGCGGCGGTAGCTGCTGAGCGCCTCGACCCGCTCGCGGTCGAGGAACTTGATCTTGGTGATGCCGATGCCGTGCTCGCCGCTGACCACGCCGCCGAGCGCCACGGCCTTGTCCATGACCGCGTCCGCGGTGCGGGCGGCCCGCTCCATCATGGCCCGGTCGTTGGAGAACACCGGGATGTTGACGTGCACGTTGCCGTCGCCGGCGTGCATGTGGGTGGCGATGACGATGCGCCGCTGGCGCACCTCGGCGAAGATGCGGGTGAGATTTTCGCTGATGCGCGGGAAGCCGCGGAACAGCTCGAGCAGGTCCTCCTTGAGATGGCGCAGGTGGGTTTCGGAGCGCAGGGTGGCCGCATCCCGTTCGTCGAGCCGGGCGAGGGTCCGGGTGCAGAGTTCGTCCGCCTTGGGCAGCTTGGCCTCGAGCCAGTCCGGGTCCTCCACCGGCTCGGCGGTGGGCAGGTAGGCCATCACCTCGGCCACCACGCTCTTTTTGTTGTACAGGTCCTCGGCCAGGTTGCGCTCGTCCACGAAGCGGGCGAACTCGGCCAGGGCGGCGAGCGGCAGGACGATGTCCTCGTTGAGCTTGAAGGCGTTGGTGCGCGCGGCGATGGCACCCAGCCGCTTGCGGTCGCGCCAGAACCGCTGGGCCTCGTCCGCGTCGCTGGCGACAAAGATCTCGGTGTTGGCGTAGCCGGCCATGAGCGACAAGAGCCGCTCCTTGCCGCGCAGGATCTGCCCGCTGGTGTGGGCCACCATGTCGATGAGCAGCACCGCCTTGGGCGGTTCGCTGCGTGCGGCCTTGAACTTGTAGTTGATCGCCCGGATGTACTCCTCGTCGAAGTGCTCGAGCGCCATCAGGGCCTCTTCGCCCCGGTTTTGGAACTGTTCGGAGATCTCCACGATCACCTGGCTGGCCTCGTCCATGTCCGGACCGAAGAACTCCAGGCAGCAGGTGAGCTTCTTCTCGTAGGCCGGGTAGAGGATGAACTCGGCATCCACGATCACCCCGTCCGTGCCCTCCTTCTGCACGCCGGGCAGGCCGCCCAGGGCCTTGTTGGTGATGTCCTTCCACAGCCCGGGCTTGCGGATCTCGCTGCCGGCCAGGTCGATGGTGCGCAGGGGGGCGCCGGCCGCGTCGCAGACCTCGAACAGCACCCGGTCGTCCGGCAGGATCTTGCGCATCCGGTGGTTGGTGCGGCGCACGGTGAGCCGGGTGCCGCCGGGCATGGCCATGGTGTAGGCGAGCAGGTTGTCGATGGCCGTGCCCCAGAGCACCGCGGTCTTGCCGCCGGCGTTCTCGGCGATGTTGCCGCCGATGGTCGAGGCCCAGGCGCTGGTCGGGTCGGTGGCGAACACCAGGCCGTGGCGCTCGGCGTACTGCATGGCGTCCTGGGTGATCACCCCGGCCTCCAGGCGGAGCACCGGCATCTGGCGCACCTGGCCGTCGTCGCCGGTGAACGCGCGCGTCTCGATGCCGTGGATGCGGTTGAGTTTCTCGGTGTTGATCATCACGCAGTCGGCCCGCACCGGCACGGCCCCGCCGGTGAGCCCGGTGCCGCCGCCGCGGGGAATGGCAAAGAGGCCCAGCTCCTCGATGGCGGCAAGCAGGCCGGCCACCTGTTCGCCCCCGGTGGGCCGGGCCACGGCCACGGGCAGGTGGAGGCGCCAGTCGGTGGCGTCGGTGGCGTGGCTGATCAGCACAAACGGGTCGAAGTGGACGTTGCCGGCGCCGATCTCCGCCCCCAGCCGCTTGCGGATGGCGCGCCGGCGGGCCGCGGCGCCGCCGATCTGGCGCTGCAGCTCGCCCATGCGCTCCCGGCACAGCCGCACCAGGTTGAGCACCTTGTCACTCCGTTCCGGGACCACGCGCCCGCGTTGGGCCGTGGCCGCGATGATGTCCAGGTCCTTGCCCATGGTGCGGAAGAAGCTGTACCGCCGCCGGGGCGAGTCGATCAGCTCCTGGTAGAGAAAGGGGTTGCGGTGGAGGATGAACAGATCGCCCATGCAGCGCATCACCAGCCGGGCCGAGCGGCCGGTGACCCGCTGGCTGCGCAGTTCCTCCAGGTCCTCCCAGAGGGCCGGGCCGAACAGGTGGCTGATGATCAGCCGGTCGTCGGCCGAGGTGAAATTATACGGAATCTCGCGATGGTTGACTGCCTTCATGGTTCATGCCGGGTGCGGGTTGGCAAGGGAAAGGGGCTGTGGTCCGGGTGTTGCCGGGGCCGGGGCGGAAAAGGGGGCATTTGTACCACAGAGAGCGGGTTGGCGCAACGGCTTCGCCCTGGGAACGGCCCGTTCAGGCCGCCAGGTCGAGGGCCGGGCCGTCGGCGAAGAAGCGCTCCCTGAAGGCGTCCCGGGCCTGGCCCGAGCCGATCACCGCCACCAGGTCCCTGGCCCGGAAGCGGAAGTCCGGGCCCGGGTTGGGTTCCAACTGTTCGTCGCGGAGCACGCCCACCACCGACACGCCGGTGCTCTTGCGGATCTCGGCCTGGCCGATGGTCTGGTCCACCAGCGGCGAGGCGTCGCTGATGCTCACCCACTGCAGGTCGAACTGGTGCTCGGCCGAGCGGAACTGGGACAGGGTGCGGTAGGGTTTGCTCTGGCTCATGCCGGCGGAGAAATATTCCTGGCGCAGGCTCTCGGTCTGGCGCTGCACCTCGGTGGCCGGGATGCGCAGGCCGAGCAGCACCTGGCGGGTCATCTCCAGGCCGGCCTCGAGTTCCGGGTAGACCAGGTCGGTCACCTGCAGCTCGCTGAACAGCTCGAAGAAGTCCGGGTCGGAGAGGCGGGCGACCACGGCGACGGTGCTGTTCACCTTGCGCACCGCGGCCACGATGGTGCGGCTCTCGACAACGCCCGGCAGGGTGACCACGAGCATGGAGGCATGGGCCACCGCGGCCGCCTCGAGCACGATCTCGTGGCTGGCGTCGCCGTAGACCACCGCGAACCCGGCCTGCTGGGCCTGTTCCACCCGCCGCTGGTCGAGTTCGATGATCACGAAGGGGATGTCCAGGCGGTCCAGGGTGGTGGCGATCTGGGTGCCCACCCGGCCGCCGCCGGCAATCACTACGTGACCCTCGAAGCCGGTGTCCGGGAAGTTCATCGACTCGAGCTGCTCCTTCTGGAACCAGCGCTTCTTGAGGGCGTAGAGGCGGCTCGTCTGGGCCGAGACCACCGGGGTGAGGATCATGGTGAGCACAGCGGTGGTGAGGATCAGGTTGTAGAGTTCATTGTCGATGGATTTGGTGGACATGCCGATCTGGGCGAGCACGAACGAGAACTCGCCGATCTGGAACAGCCCCAGGCCGACCGCGATGGGGATGACGTTGCCGTAGCGGAACAGCCAGGCGAGCGCCGCGAAGATGAGCCCCTTGCCCACGCCGACGAGCAGCACCAGCAGCAGGATGGTGCCGAAGTGGTGGAGCAGGAAGCGCGGGTCGAGCAGCATGCCCACCGAGGCGAAGAAGAGCAGGCCGAAGATGTCGCGCAGGGGGATGATGTCGCTCAAGGCCTGGTGGCCGTAGTCCGACTCGTTGAGCACCATGCCGGCGATGAAGGCGCCGAAGGCGAACGACAGGCCGACCAGGTAGGTGGCGTAGCCGACGCCGAGGCCGATGGCGATGATGGCCAGCAGGAACAGCTCGCGGCTGCCGAGCCGGGCGATGTGGCGCATCAGCCAGGGCAGCAGCTTGGCGCCGAGCAGGAACATGGAGGCCAGGAAGACGGTCGCCTTGAGCCCGGCCTGGCCGAGTTGGGCCAGCCCGGCCGAGGGGTCGTTCATGAGCGGCAGGACGATGACCATGGGCACGATGGCCAGGTCCTGGACGATGAGCATGCCGATCATCACCTTGCTCGACAGGGTGCCGAGCCAGCCCTGGTTCATGAGCGTCTTGAGCAGCACCATGGTGCTCGAGAGGCTGATCATGGCCCCGAACCAGACCGAGGTCTTCAGGTCCCAGCCCATGAGTTTGCCGATACCGATGCCGAGACCGGTGGTCAGGATCATCTGCAGGGGCGTGCCGACCAGGGCGATGTACTTGACCGGCTTGAGATCCTTGTGCGAGAACTCGAGCCCCAGGGCGAACAGCAAGAGCGCCACGCCGATCTCGGCGAGCCGCTCGATGTCGTGCACCTCGGTGATGGTCAGGCCGCCGGTGTGCGGCCCGAGGATGACGCCGGCGAGGATGTAGCCGAGAATGAGCGGCTGGCGCAGCCGCTGCATGAGCAGGCCGCAGAAAAAGGCGGCGAGGACGAGCAGGATGATGTCGGTGGTGATTCCCATAACAGGTGCGGTGCAAGGGTTGCGGGCGATCGGCGCGTTCGGGGCGCCGGAGGCGTTGCACTATACCAGTCATGCGGCTGGCGTGCAGCAGGTTCCCGGCCGCAGGGCGCACGGTTGACTTGGCGTGAACTGTCCGGACCATTTTTTCTCATGTAAACCGCATGATTGTCTTGACCGTTGGTGAAAAAAGAGCTAGTGGTTGGACCAATACTTTCGACAGGAGCAACCATGGCCGCGGCCGGAACTGCAAAACGATACGCCTATACCGTGGTGGTCGAACGGATGTGCGAGCAGATCCGCACCGGCGCACTCCTCCCGGGCGACCGGCTGCCGCCGGAACGGCAGCTGGCCCGCGAACTTGCAGTGTCGCGCACCAGCGTGCGCCAGGCCCTGCAGGCCCTGGCCGAGCGGGGCGTGGTCGAGAGCCGCCAGGGCGACGGCACCTATGTGGCCGCCGAACTCTCCGCCTCCTTTCCGGGTGACGCCATCCTCGATGCGCTCAACCGGGAGCGCGGCGTGCTCGGCGACATCCTCGAGTTCCGCCGCCTGCTCGAACCGCAGATCGCCGCCCTGGCGGCCCGGCGCATCGATGCGGACGGCATCGACCGGCTCAAGGTGGTGGTCTGCGACCAGCAGCGCGCCCTGCTCGCCGGCCGGGAGGACGCGGCCCTGGACGCCGAGTTTCACCGGCTGCTCGCCGAATACGCCGGCAACCGGGTGCTCGTGCGGGTGATGGCCGCGCTGCGCGCCACCGTGGACGAAACCCGCGCCGCCCGGCTGCGCACCAGCGGCCGGCAGAACGCCTCCATGGAGGGGCACCTGCGTCTCCTCGACGCCCTCGAGGCCCGGGACGCGGCCGCCGCGCACGCGGCCATGGAACAGCACATCGCCGAGATCGGCACGCACCTGCTCGGCGCGGGCCAACACCAACACCAACAGACAGCGCCGGACGGCACGGCCGGCGGCGCACCGGGAGGAAGTGACAATGACCATTGAAATCATGGTGATGTACGCGGTGGTGGGGCTGATCGCCGGGGTCCTGGCCGGGCTGCTCGGCGTGGGCGGCGGCATTGTCATCGTGCCCATGCTGGTGTTCTGCTTCGTCCGCCAGGGCGTGCAGCCCGAGGTGATGATGCACCTGGCGCTGGGCACCTCGCTGGCGAGCATCATGTTCACCTCCATCTCCAGCTGCCTCGCCCATCACCGCCGCGGCGCGGTCCTCTGGGACATCGTCCGGCGGATCACCCCGGGCATCCTCCTTGGCACCTTTCTCGGCACCTTTGTCGCCTCGCGGCTGTCCACCGGTTTCCTGCGCGTCTTTTTCTGCGTGTTCCTCTACGTCATCGCCACCCAGATGCTCTTGAACAAGAAGCCCAAACCCTCGCGCGAACTGCCGGGCGCGGGCGGCATGTTCGGGGTGGGCAGCGTCATCGG
>CAZMNU010000042.1:0-22754 GCA_964567725.1 uncultured Desulfobulbus sp.
TCATGGCTGCCAGTCGATCAGCGCCACCAGCGGGTAGTGGTCCGAGGGGTAGAGTTCGCCCTGGCGGGCGCGGTCGATCCAGGCGTCCTGGATGCGGAAGTGGGCTGAGACGAGGATCCAGTCGATGGCAGTGGGTGGCGCGGCCTGGCCGAAGCCGTGGAAGGTGGGTGCGGCCGGATCGGCGGGGTGGACCGCCGCATAGGCGTCCTGCAGTGCGCTGTCCGCGGTGAGCAGGCGGTAGGCCGCGCTTTCCTTGTCCGCGTTGAAGTCGCCGGTGAGCACCAGCGGCGTCTCCCGGCCCAGCTGGTCCAGCCAGTGGCCGAGGGCGCGGGCGTTCCTGTCGATGGCCGCGGGCTGGCAGTCGAAATGGGTGTTGGCGAACACCAGTTCCCGGCCGCTCTGCCGGCAGCCGAGCCGCACCCAGGTGAGGGTGCGCGGAAAGGCGGCCTCCGGGCTGCGGCTGCCGGGCACCTCCGGGGTGTCGCTCAGCCAGAACCAGCCTGCAGCGAGCAGGTCGAAGCGGCCGGCGCGGAACACCAGCGGCGCCATTTCGAGTGCCGTGTCGCCCGGACCCAGGCGGTGCACGCCGAGAATCTGGCAGTCCGCCAGGCCGGCGCGGATGCAGGCGGCCTGGTCGTCGTCGCGGCACTCCTGCAGGCCGAGCAGGTCCGGGACAAAGGCGCGGATGCGGGCCAGCGCCAGGTGCCGGCGCCGCTCCCAGTGGTTGTCGCCGTCCGCGGCCAGGCCGTAGCGGAGGTTGCAGCTCATCACCCGGAGCATGAGCGCCCGCCTCAACCCGCCTGGCCTGTGCTGCGGGCAAGCAGCCGCTCCACCCCGGCCACCTGCTCCGGCCGGCCCAGATCGGGCAGCACGCCCATGTGCACGCAGTCATGGAGGCTCCATTCGGGCGTGGTTTCGGTGCGATAGGTCCAGAAGAACCAGCCGTGGCATTTCTCGAAGGTGAGCAGCTGGGCCGCGGCATACCCGCGCAGGGCCGCGGCCATCTGGAAGGCGTCCATGTTCTCGAGAGCGTGGTTGAACGGCCCCTCGGCCCAGAGCGACACCACCTGCAGGTTCAGCCCCAGGCTCCACTCGCCGCAGTACACCTGAAAGCCGGAATCGCGCACGATCTCGTCCACCTCGGTGTGCCACTCGGTCACGGTTTTGCGGATGTGGCCGAAGATGTCCATGTCCAGGTCGTGGCGGTCAAAGCACTGGTAGCGGTGGATGTCCAGGACCACGTTCTCGAACTCCGGCGCCTGCAGGAAGCCGGCGTACTCGCGGAAGCTGCGGAAGCCGTCGTGGAACACCACGCTCACCCGCTCGGCCGGGCAGTGACGGCGGATGCGCTCGTAGGCGGCCCGGGTGAACCGCTTGAGCAGGTCCGTGGGGATATCCCAGCGCGGCTCGTTGAGCGCCTCGATCCCGTGCAGGGCCGGGTGATCACGGTAGCGCTTGGCCAGACGTTCGAGCACGTCCAGGGTATGGCTGATGTAGGTTTCGTCCGTGTGCCACTCGCACACGCCGAGAATGCCGCCGTTGTCAAAGCCGTTCTGGCAGCCCGGGGCGGCATGCAGGTCGAGCACCACCCGCAGGCCGAACTCCTCGGCCCAGGCGAACACCTGGTCGACGATGGCCACGCCGCCGACCACGAAGGGGTGGCGGGCCGCGCCGTAGCTGCGGTGCCAGGGGTAATCCGGGCCGAACAGCCAGTGGCCCACCGGCAGGCGCACCGCGTTGATGCCGGCGCGCGCCAGCCAGGCAAAGTCGTCGCGGGTGATGAAGGTCTGCCAGTGGCGGTGCAGCCGCCGGGTGGCCTCGTCGAGGCCCAGTTCGGCGCAGTACGTGGTTTCGTCCGCGGCCGCGAGGCCCGCGAACAGGCTCGGGGTGATCCATTTTTCCAGCAGCAGCCAGCCGCCGAGGTTGACGCCGCGCAGCCGGTCGCCCGGCACGGGCAGGGTGGGGGTGGTCATGGGAACCTCCTTGCGGGGTTACAGGGCCAGTCGGCGCGTGTGCAGGGCCGCGCCGTCGGCCAGGTGGGTGATGGTGAGCAGGGTGGACTCGGGCAGCTGTTCGCTGATCAGGCGGAGCATCTGCGCCTCGTCCTCCGGGTCCAGGGCGTCGAAGGCCTGCAGCAGGAAGATCCACTGCGGCCGGTTGAGCAACAGCCGCACCATGCCCAGCCGCTGCTGCTCGGCCACGGCCAGGATGTTGCCCCAGTTGCCGCGCAGGTCGAGCTGGTCGATGAGCCGCTCCAGCCCGGCCAGCCGCATGGCCTGTTCGATCTGCTCCTGGGTGAACACCCGGCGCGAGGTCGGGTAGCAGATGGCGTAACGCAGGGTGCCGGCGGGCAGGTGCGGTCGCGGCGGCATGAAGAACAGCCGGCCCGTGTTCGGCAGTTCGATCACCCCGCTGCCCCAGGGCCGGATGCCGGCGATGGCGCGGAACAGCCGGGCCCCGGTGAAGGTGTTGCCGGTGATGAGCACCCGCTCGCCCGGAGCGATTTCCGCGTTCAGGTCGCGGGTGAGCACCGTGCCGTCGTAGCCGGTCAGGCAGAGGTCGCGGAAGGCGAGCACCGGCCGGTCCGCGGTCTGCAGCCGGATACCCCGGTCCGGCTCGGCCAGTTGCCCCTCCACCGTATCCAGGGCGGTGAGCAGGCCGAGCACCCGCTCCACCGAGGCGCGCCATTCGGCGATGGAGCCGGCGCTGTGCACCGGCCAGGACAGGGCCGAGGCCATGTGCTGGAAGGCCTGGGCCGACTGCATGAGCGTGCCCAGGGTGATCCGGCCGAGGATGTAGCGGGGCGCGCAGACGAGCACCGGGAAGGCCATGGACAGCACCGAGTAGCCGGTGCCGAACATGAGGATGTTGCGCCAGGCCGTGGTCTGCACGTCGAAGACCAGGCGGATTCTGGTGAACAGTTCGCGGAACTGGTGCCGCTCGCAGCTCTCGGCGTGGATCAGGGCAATGGTCTGGCTGTGTTCCTGGGCCTCCACCAGGCTGGCGCGGAACTTGGCCTCGGCCGACTGGCGCTCGTTGGTGGCGCCGGTCAGGGGTCGGCTCACCAGCCAGCCGAGCCAGGAGGCGAGCGCCGCGTAGACGATGGCGATCCACACCAGGTGGCCGTAGACCGGGAAGCGGACGAACCCCAAATCCAGCGTCACCACTCCGGAGTGGGTCCACAGCACCCGGGTGAAGCCGACCAGCAGGAGCACGCTGTAAAAGAGCGAGTGCGCCAGCGACACCGCCGACTCGGTGGCCACCCGACAGTCCTCGGCGATGCGGCCGTCCGGGTTGTCGTGCTCGCCCGGCAGGTGGCTGATCAGGTAATGGCGGCCGGCGCGCATCCACCGGCTGAACACGTGTTCGGTGAGCCAGTCGCGCCAGGAGATCATCAGGTTCCGCTTGACCACCAGGTGCGAGCCGGTGAGCGCCATGTGGGCGAAGAAGAGCAGCACCAGCAGGCCGATCTGGCGGAGCAGGCCGGTCATGGAGCGCTGCTCCAGGGCGTTGAACAACCCGGCGCTCCAGTGGGTGATGACCACGGCCATGACCATCTGCAGTACCGTGAGCACGGCCAGGAGCACGGCGGTGATACGGATCTTCAGCCGGCCGGGCGAGTTCAGGTACGCCCCGGTCAGCCGCAGGAAGGCGACGAAGAAATGGTGCGCGGCGGGCATGGGCTCGGGGGGCTGGGGTGCGGTGGGCGGGCCGGGCCGGTCAGGGTTCATGACGGCTGCCGCTCCAGGGTGGGCAGGACTTCCAGGTGCCGGCGCACGGTGGCGCCGCTGAAGCCGTTTGCGCGGATCACCTCGCGGTAGAAGGCGGCGCTCGGCTTGGGCGTGCGCGCAAAGGTGGTGCGGTCCACCGCCACCAGGCCGAAGCGGGGTACGAACGAGGTCCACTCGTAGTTGTCCAGCAGCGACCAGTGGAAGTAGCCGCGCACGTCGGCGCCCCCTGCCATGGCCTCGTGCAGGGCCGAGAGGTGCAGGGCCAGGTAGACGATGCGAAAGCGGTCGTCGTCGGCGGCGCAGCCGTTTTCAGTGAGGTACACGGGCCGGTCAGCGAGCCGTTCCACCGCCGCGATCAGCCCCTCGGGGTACATCTCCTCCAGGTAGAACGGCTGGGGGATGAGGCGCAACTGCTTGTGGCGGAAGGGCAGGCCCTTGAGGTCGGCGCGGCGGCCGTCGATCAGCCGGCGGGTGTAGTAGTTGATTGCCCAGCAGTCGAGCGCGCCCTTGACCTCCGGGTCGTATTCCGCGTCCGCGCCGGGGAAGACGAGTTCGCCGGTGCGCAGGGCGTGGAAGAAAAACTCGTTGGTGGTCCAGTCGGCCTGGGCGGCCAGGTGGAGGTCGAGCGGGTCGTGGCAGCGCCTGGGCATGTAGTGGACATAGGCGTGGGCGCTGCTCACCGGTGCGGCCGAGTACCGGCGGATCAGGTGATAGCCCAGGGCATGGACGCGCAGCATGGCGAAGCGGATGGCCGCGATCTCCGGTCCTGCGGCGAGCCCGCCCCAGTGGTTGAACTCGTTGATCACGCACCAGCCGCTGACAGACTCTGCGATCTTTGGTACGAGGAAGCTGAGGTAGCGTTCGAAGTGGCTCCGGTTGTCGGCCCGGGCGAAACCGCCCAGCCGGTCGAACCAGAGCGGGTGGGTGAAGTGGTGCAGGGTGACGAAGACCTTGATACCGCGGGCGGTGAGCCGGTCGAGCAGGTCGCGGTAGTGGTCGAGCGCGGCCTGGTCCCAGCGCCCCTGTTCCGGCTCGATCCGGCTCCACTCGATGGACATGCGGTAGCTCCGGTGGCCGAGCGCGGCGAGCAGGTCCACGTCCTCGCGGTAGCGGCGGTAGTGGTCGCAGGCCCGGCCCGAGGGTTCGCGCGACCGACCCTCGCTGTCCGGACCGGCACAATCCGGCTGCTGCTCGCGGTGCCAGGCCTGGCTGTGGATGTTGTCGCCCTCGATCTGGTGGCCGGCGGTGGCGCTGCCCCAGAGGAACCCCTCGGGGAAGCGGACGGCCGGCAGGCTGAACACATCGTACATGCGGATGCTCCCGGATGAACCCGGCGGACCGGGGTCGCGATCGGCCCCGCACCGTCAGTACCTATAAAAAAAGGGCAGCGCAGTCAACCCCTTCGACCTGTTCCCGCCACTTTGCCGGTCCCCGGCGGGCAGGGCCGCATCGATTTCCCGGAGCCCCCATGTCCTGGCCGATCCTTGCCCTGGTCTGCGCCCTCTGCCAGGCGCTCGCCGACGTGTTCACCCGCAGATTCCTCGCCGCCTGCACCGCGGCCGAGGTGGTGATGGTGCGCCTCGGCCTGACCGCCATCCTGCTCCTGCCGCTGGTGGCGATTCAGCCGCCCGCGCTGCCGGATCCTGCCTTCTGGGGCTGGGTCGGCCTGGCCCTGCCGCTGGAACTGCTCGCCATGGTCCTGTACATGACCGCCATCCGGGTGAGTCCCCTGGCCCTGACCCTGCCGTACCTGGCCTTCACGCCGGTGTTCAGCGCGCTCTTCGGCTGGCTGGTGCTCGGTGAACAGGTGTCTCTGCGCGGCCTGGGCGGGGTGCTTTTGGTGGTGATCGGCACCTGGGCGCTCAACCTGGAGCGACCCGAGGCCGGGCAGACCCGCTCCTGGCTGGCGCCGCTCGTTGCCATCGGCCGGGAGCGGGGTTCGCGGCTCATGCTCGCGGTGGCCCTCATCTACAGCCTCACCTCGGTGCTCGGCAAGGGGGCGCTGCAGCACCTGCCGGCCACCGTCTTCGGGCCGTTCTACTATGGCCTGCTCGGCCTGTTCAGCGTGGCCTTCTTTGCCTGGCGCGAGCCCCGGGCCGTGCGTTGCCTGTGGCAGCCGTCCTGGCCGCAGGTCCTGGTCGCCGCGTTCTCGGCCGGCATGGTGCTCACCCATTTCCTCGCCATCGAGCAGGTGCAGGTGGCCTACATGATCGGGCTCAAGCGCACCAGCATCCTTTTCGGCATCCTGCTCGGCGCCCTCTGGCTGGGCGAGACGCGGCTGCTGCAGCACCTGCTGGCCGCCTGCCTGATGGTCCTGGGCGTGGTGCTCATCGTGCTCTGAAGGGGCAGGACCGGGGCAGACAATTTAAGCAGATATTTTTTCTATCCTTTTTCTAACTGAAAATCCTTCCTTTTCCTTTTGCCGGCCAGGGTGTCTACTCGAACGAACACAGCCTGTCGCCTGCCGACGCCACCGCGTTGGCACCAACCAAGGCGCGGCATGGTCCCTGTTTTCACATCCTCGGAGGATCGGCAATGGAAATGGAAAAGTACGTGGTCCTGCGCAGCAGGGAGATCTCCGCACCGACCCGCGGGGACATGGGCACCCGCGCCGGCGCGGCGCTGCCCGCCGGTCTGCGCCGGCAGGTGGTCAAGCTGGAGGAGGTCGAACTGACCAAGCGCGAGCGCAACGACCTGCGCCGCGACCCGAGCACCCGGGCCATCGCCCTGCCCATGCCCCTGCGCCTGATCGAACCGGTGCGGCGCGAGCCGGCGGCCGCGGCCGGCGTGGTCGCCTGGGGGATCGGGGCGGTGCGCGCGCCCGAGTCCTCCTATGACGGCAGCGGCATCACCCTGGCCGTGCTCGACACCGGCATCGACGCCAATCACCCGGCCTTTGCCGGCGTGCAGCTGGTGCAGCGCAACTTCACCGAGGAACCGCCCCAGGACCTGCACGGCCACGGCAGCCACTGTGCCGGCACCATCTTCGGCCGGGACGTGGCCGGAACCCGCATCGGCGTGGCCCGCAACATCAAGCGCGCCCTCATCGGCAAGGTGCTGGGCGAGGGCGGCGGCTCCTCGGCCACCCTGGCCCGGGCCATCCACTGGGCCCTGGAAGAGGGTGCGCACGTCATCTCCATGTCGCTCGGCATCGACTTCCCCGGTTACGTGGACTGGCTGGTGAACACCCGCAACATGGAGGTGGCGCCGGCCACCTCGCTGGCCCTGGAGGAGTACCGCGCCAACGTCAACCTGTTCACCGAGCTGGCCCGTTTCGTGGCCGCCTACGAGGTGTTCGGCCAGGGCACCCTGATCGTCGCGGCCAGCGGCAACGAGAGCGCACGGCCGAACTACGAGATCGCCGTGGCACCGCCGGCCGCGGCCACCGGCGTGGTGGCGGTCAGCGCCCTGGAACAGACCCCGCAGGGGTTGCGGGTGGCGGATTTTGCCAACAACCAGGCGGACATCGCCGCCCCGGGGGTGGATATCGTTTCGGCCGAGGCGGGCGCCAGCGGCCTCACCAGCATGAGCGGCACGAGCATGGCCACGCCGCACGTGGCCGGGGTGGCCGTGCTGTGGGCGCAGCGGCAGATGGAAATGACCGGCCGGGTCGAGCACCTGAGCCTGCTGGCGCAGCTGGTGGCCAGCGGCACCCGGGATGGGCTTGTCGCGGACAGCGAGGAGGACGACGTGGGCACGGGCCTGGTGCAGGCGCCACTGACCTGAGGGGTGCTGCGCCGGGGCGGGCAGGGGGAGGGGAGCGGTCCGCCCCGGTTGCCGGGGCGGAGGCGGGTGTCCGCAGGGGGCGGAGGTTCAGGCGGGCTGTCGTTGAGCGCGGGTGCTGCCCTTCTTTTTTTCCGGCAGGGCCAGCGGCGCGGCGGCGGGTTCGATGGGCGCGGGCAGGTCGGCCTGGCCCTGGCGCAGGGCGGAGGAGCGGTTCTTCTCCTGGCGCAGGCGCAGCAGGTAGCCGCCCATGGCCCCGCCCGCCGTGGTCAGGGTGAGCAGGCCCAGGGTCATGAACTGGGTGAGCAGCAGGGCGCCGCCGATGGCCGCCAGTCCGGCGAACGCGGCCCCGACCTTGACGGTGGCCCGGGTCGAGGTGCGCTGCACGGCCTGCAGGGTTTCCTTGTGGGCCTGCTGCAGGACCTTGGCCTTGGCGCGCTCGGCCTGCATGCGGATGGCCTCGCGTTCGCGGGCATGATCCTCCTGCAGGCGGCTGATGGCGTCCTTGCGCAGGTGGGCCGCCACCGCGCCGAACCAGCAGGCGGTGAGCAGGCCGACCACCAGCACCGGTGCAGCCAGCCGCAGCCAGCTCCAGATCGCCGACTGCACGGGGTCCACGGGAAAGATCAGCACCAGCCCCACGGTGATGATCTGCACGAGCACAATGCCTGGTAAAAACTTGAGCATGGCGGGTATCCTCTTCTTCGTTCGAACTGGAGCGCGAACCCGGCCGACCGCTCCGGCCCGTGGGCGGGCGCGGGTCGCCGTCGCTCCGGTGAAACGGCCCATTGAACCACAGAAATGCGGCAAAGCCAAGGGAGAGAATCACTTCGCCCGCTGTCAGGAGGGGTTCCGGTTCTTTTCTTCCCGCCTTCCGCGGGCGGGCCCGGGCTCAGGTCAGCGTCATACCGCGAACGGCCGCCTGCGGACCGTTCGCACACCCGCGCGCCGGGTCGCCCCCGGCTGCGCCTTCAGCCGATGGAGGAAAAATATGCCTGTGGGAGAAATCTGCAACCGGGAAGTGGTGTTCGCCGCACGGACCACCACCATTGTCGAGGCGGCCCAGCTCATGCGCCGCTACCACGTGGGTGACCTGGTGGTGGTGGACGAGGTCGAGGGCAGACGGGTGCCGGTGGGCATGGTCACGGACCGGGACCTGGTGGTCGAGGTGCTGGCCCGCGAACAGCCCTTTGCGGCCTGCACCGTGGACGCGGTGATGAGCGCCGGGGTGGTGTGCGTGGTGGAGACCACCGGGCTGATCGAGACCATCCAGCTGATGCGCAGCCACGGCGTGCGCCGGTTGCCGGTGGTGGACGTGGGCGGCGCCCTGGTCGGCATCCTCGCCGCCGACGACCTGCTCGACCTGCTCGCCGAGGAACTCTCGGCCCTGGCCCGCATTGGCCGGCGCGGCCAGGAGCGCGAGGTGCGCGCCCGGCTGCCCCGGCACGACTGAAAACGGCGGGCGGAGGGGGACAGGGGCGGGGCCGAGCAAATTGCGTTGCGCTTGCCGGTCAGTCGGGTAGAGTACCACAGGAACGCGGGGCCGTCGGCCCTGCCGTTCGTTCCAGCACCCCAACAGTTGAAGGAGAATGTGAATGAAAAGTCTCAAAGGCACGCAAACCGAAAAAAACATCCTCACCGCCTTTTCCGGCGAGTCCCAGGCACGCAACCGCTACACCTATTTTGCCAGCCAGGCGAAAAAGGACGGGTACGTGCAGATCTCCCACATCTTCGAGGAGACCGCGGACCAGGAGAAGGAGCACGCCAAGCGGCTGTTCAAGCTGCTCCAGGGCGGCGAGGTCGAGATCACCGCGAGCTTCCCGGCCGGCGTGATCGGCACCACCGTGGAGAACCTGGCCGAGGCGGCCGGCGGCGAGAACTACGAGCACACCACCATGTACCCGGAATTCGCCAAGACCGCCGAGGCCGAGGGTTTCCGCGACATCGCCGCCATCTTCCGGGCCATCGCCGTGGCCGAGAAGCAGCACGAGAAGCGCTACCTGGACCTGAAGGCCAATATCGAGGCCGGCCGGGTGTTCAAGCGCGACGCCAAGGTCACCTGGCGCTGCCGCAACTGCGGCTACCTGCACACCGGCAACAACGCCCCGGAGCGGTGCCCGGCCTGTGACCACCCGCAGGCGCATTTCGAGCTGCTCGGCGAGAATTACTGATCCTTCGCCGCGCTCTGCGGAAAGCCCCGACGCCGGCCCGGCGCCGGGGCTTTTTATTTGCTGCGCCCGCCCTGGTTGGCGGGTCGCACAGGGGTTGACGCCGTTTTTACCGAATCCTTACTGGCCATCTCCGCACCATCTGCGGGAGACTGGTTACGGAGGTGCCGTCCCGTGGCCGGCGCACCGGATCACCAGAAACTCAAGGACAGCATCAGTGACCAGCCAACAGCCCGAACGCACGGACGCACCGGACTTCCAGTCCGTCCGGCAGCTGGAGGAACGACCCTTCGGCCCGGCCCTGGAGCACTTCACCGACGGCTTTTTCGCCTGCGACGCCGATTGGCGCCTGGTGGCAGTCAACTCCGCCGCCGAGGGGGTGCTCGGCCTGCGGCGGGAAGAAATGATCGGCCGCGAGCACACCGAGGTGTTTCCCGATGCCCTCCGCACCTGTGTTCTGGAGGGGTGCCACCGGGTCGCGGACGGCCAGCCCCACTCCTGCGAGCAGTTCCACGCGCCCTCCGGCCGCTGGCTGCACCAGCGCTGTTTTCCCCGCCGGGGCGGCGGCATGTTCTGCTACTTCCTCGACATCACCGACCGCAAGCTGGCCGAGGCGGCCCTGCGGGCCAGCGAAGAGCGCTACCGCTCGCTGGTGGAGACCGCCAGCGACCTCATCTGGGAGGTGGACAACCGGGGCTGGTTCACCTTTTTGAGTCCAAAATTCGAAGAGATGTGCGGTCATCCGGTGGAACACTTTCTCGGCCGCTCGCCGCTCGAGCTGCTGCCCGACGACTGTGCCGACGAGACCCGCCGGCGGGCCGAGGCAACACTCGTCGACCGCCGACCGTTCGCCGCGCTGGAGGTGCCGCTGACGCACCGCGACGGGCACCGCTGCATCATCGAGGTCAGCGGCGTGCCGGTTTTCGGGGCGGACGGCGGGTTCCAGGGGCTGCGCGGCATCAGCCGGGACGTGAGCGAACGCAAGCGCATCGAGGCGGAACAGCAGCGACTGCAGCACCAGCTGCTGCACAGCCAGAAGCTGGAGTCCATCGGCCGCCTGGCCAGCGGGGTGGCGCACGATTTCAACAACATGTTGAGCATCATCCTCGGCTACGCGGAGATCGCCCTGGACAAGGTGGACCCCGACTCCCCGCTGCACGGTGATCTCAAGGAGATCGCCAGCGCCGCCACCCGTTCCGCCGAGATCACCCGCCAGGTGCTCGCCTTTGCCCGGCGGGAGGCGGTCAACCCGCAGGTGCTCGACCTGAACCGCAGCGTGGACGGTACCCTGAAGATGCTGCGCCGCCTCATCGGCGAGGACGTCGCCCTGGTGTGGCAGCCCGGCAAACAGGTCTGGCCGGTGCGCATGGACCCCTCACAGCTCGACCAGATCCTGGCCAACCTCTGCGTCAACGCCCGCGACGCCATCACCGGTCCGGGCCGGATCACCATTGCCACCGAGGCCATCGACCTGGACCGACCCTATGCGGCCATCCGCTCGGACTGCCCGCCCGGCCGGTTCGTGCTGCTCAGCGTCATGGACAACGGCTCCGGCATGGACGACGCCACCCGGGACCGGCTGTTCGAGCCGTTCTACACCACCAAGGGGACAGGCGTGGGCACCGGCCTGGGGCTGCCCACGGTGTTCGCCATCGTCCGCCAGAACGGCGGCTGCATCGACGTGGAGACCGCGCCCGGAGCAGGCACCACGGTGCGCATCTTCCTGCCGCGCCACCAGGGCGAGGGTGAACCCGTTGTTGCCCCGACCCCGGCCGGGCCCCCGCCCGGGGGCCGGGAGACCGTGCTGGTGGTGGACGATGAACCCTCCATCCTCAGGCTGGCTGGCCGGATGCTCGGCGAACTCGGCTACCGCGTGCTCGCCGCCTCCACCCCGGGCCAGGCGGTGGCGCTCGCCCGCCACCATGCGGATCCCATCGACGTGCTGCTCACCGACGTGGTCATGCCGGAGATGAACGGCCACGACCTGATCGACCGGATGCGCGGTCTGTACCCGGACATCGGCCTGGTGTACATGTCCGGCTACGCCCCCCACCTGCTCGACCACCTGATCGTCCTGGACAACGACTCGCCGTTTTTGCGCAAGCCGTTCGCCCTCAAGGAACTCGCCGAAAAGATCCGCCAGGCCCTTGCCGGCCGCTGAGCCCGGCCGAACGCCTTCACCCCCGCCCTCCCACCCACCGCCTGGTGTTGGCCCTTGCCGGCCATCGCCGGCATCGGGTAAGCTCCCTGCAACAGCTTGTCCCGCAAGGGAAAGCGCCGTGCGGTCGCTGCCGCGCGGACAACCGTCACCAGCAGAAAAAGGCGGGCCCATGCTGCACATCGACCGTCACCTCTTTGTCGCCAGTCTCGATGAGGCCGCGGCCTTGCTCGAGGCCGACCCGCACAGCGCGGTGCTCGGCGGCTGCGGCTTTCTCCGCCTCGGTTCGCGGCATATCAGTACGGCCATCGACCTCAGCCGGCTGGACCTGGATTTCGTCCGCGCCGGCGAGACCTCGATCGAGATCGGCGCCATGACCTCGCTGCGCACCGTGGAAACCCACCCGCTCACCGCGAGCCTGGCCGGCGGCGTGCTGGCGCGGGCGCTGGCGCCGATCGTCGGTGTGCAGCTGCGCCACGCTCTCACCATCGGCGGCACCGTGGCCGGCCGCTATCCCTTCTCCGACCTGCTCACCGCGCTCGTCGCCCTGGACGCCCGGGTGGAGCTGTACGCCGGCGGCCGCATGGCCCTTGCCGACCTGCTCAACGGAGAACCCCGCCGCGACATCGTCGTCCGGGTCCTGCTGCCGCGGGATGGCAGGACTGCCGCCTTTGCCGACCTGCGCCGCAGCGCCACCGATTTCCCCCTGCTCAACGCGGCTGTGGCCCGCTGTGCGGACGGGTTCCGGGTGGTGGTCGGCAGCCGCCCGGGCCGGGCGCGGCGCAGCCCTACGGCGGAAACCCATCTCGCCGACCGCGGCCTGGATCCGATCACCGCGGCCGAGGCCGGCAGGCTAACCGCCGCGGAACTTCCTTTTGGCGACAACCCGCGCGGCAGCGGCGCCTACCGGCAGAGTATATGCCCTGTACTCGTCCAGCGCACCCTCCTGGAGGTGCTCCATGCAGGTTGACACCCGCATCAACGGCTGCCCGGTCACCCTCGGCTGCGCGGCCGGTGAATTCCTGGCCACCACCCTGCGCCGCTTGGGCTACCTGAGTGTCAAACAGGGCTGCGACACGGGATCGTGCGGGCTGTGCACGGTCTGGCTGGACGGCCGGCCGGTGCTCTCCTGCTGCACCCTGACCGCGCGGGTCGGCGGCCGGGAGATCACCACCATCGAGGGCGTGGCCGAGGAGGCGGCGGCCTTTGCCCGCTGCATGGCGGCCGAGGGCGCGGAGCAGTGCGGCTTCTGCACCCCGGGCCTGACCATGACCGTGCTCGCCCTGCGCCGCGAACTGGAAGCGCCCGACGAGGAGGCCATCCACCGCTACCTGGCCGGCAACCTCTGCCGCTGCTCCGGCTACGCCGGTCAGCTGCGCGCCATCAAAACCTTCCTGGGGGTGGGCTGATGCGACACGTCGGCAAACCGGTCGCCAAGATCGACGCGCTGGCCCTGGTCACCGGCCGGCCGGTGTATACGAGCGACCTGGATCTGAACGACCACGCCCTGGTGGTCCAACTGCTGCGCAGCCCGCACGCCTCGGCCCGCATCCGCGCGATCGACACCGACGCGGCCCGGAGCCTCGCCGGGGTGGCCTGCGTGCTCACCCACGCGGACGTGCCCGCCACCCGATCCACCCTGGCCGGGCAGAGTTTTCCCGAACCCTCGCCCTATGACCGGCGCATCCTGGACGACCGGGTGCGCTACGTGGGCGACCCGGTGGCCATCGTTGCCGCCACGGACGAGGCCACGGCCCGCGCGGCGCTCGCCCTGATCCGGGTGGACTGGGAGGTGCTCACCCCGGTGCTCGATCCGGAAACCGCCCTGGACAACGTGAACCGGGTACACACCGAGCAGCCCTTCACCCACGCGGACATCGGCACGGACGCGACCCGCAACATCGCCGCTGCCTTCAGCACAGGCTGGGGCGAGGTGGAGACCGAACTGGCCGCAAGCGATGTGGTCATCGAGCGGAGCTACACCACCCAGGCCCAGGCCCACGCCATGATGGAAACCCACCGGGCCACCACCTCGCTGGATGCGGCCGGCCGGCTGCAGGTGATGACCTCCACCCAGGTTCCCTTTCACGTGCGCCGTCACCTGGCCCGTTTGCTCGATCTGCCCGCAAGCCGCATCCGGGTGCTCAAGCCCCGGGTGGGCGGCGGCTTCGGCGGCAAGCAGACCGTGTCGGTGGAGATGTACCCGGCCATCGTCACCCTGAAAACCGGCCGGCCGGCGCGGCTCGTCTACAGCCGCAGCGAGACCTTTGCCTGCACCACCAGCCGCCACGCCATGCACCTCACCGTGCGGCTCGGCGCGGACCGGGACGGCACGCTGCGCGCCGTGGACATTCGCTGCCTGGCGGACACCGGCGCCTACGGCGAGCACGCCTTCACCGTGTTCGCGGCGGTCAGCCAGAAGACCCTGCCGCTCTACGGCCGGGCCAGGGCCTGCCGCTACCACGGCCACGCGGTCTACACCAACCGCACCCCGGCCGGCGCCCTGCGCGGCTACGGCGCCACCCAGGGCGCCTTTGCCCTGGAATCGGCCATGAACGAACTGGCCGCGCAACTCGGCCTGGACCCCATCGAGCTGCGCCTGCACAACCTCATCGACGCGGGCGAATCCCACCCGCTGCTGGCCGGCTCCACCGCCGGCCGCCCGGTGGTGCTCGCCTCCAGCTCGCTGCGCCGGTGCATCGCCCGCGGCCGCGAGCTGATCGGCTGGGAGCGAAAATTTCCGCGGGTACAGATCGATGCGGACCGGGTGCGCGGCTGTGGCATGGCGGTGAGCATGCAGGGCTCGGGCATTGCCGGGGTGGACTCGGCCTCGGTACTGCTCAAGCTGAACGACGACGGCTGGTTCACCCTCAGCCACGCGGCCACGGACATGGGCCAGGGTTCGGACACGGTGCTCGCGCAGATCGCCGCGGAGGCGCTCGAGGTGGACCTGGAACGGATCGTGGTCGCCGGTTTCGACCTGGACACCCTGCCCTACGACTGCGGCGCCTATGCCTCGAGCGGCGCCTACGTGACCGGCCGGGCGACCCTGCAGGCGGCGGGCGACATGGTGCTCCAGGTGCGGGCGGCCGCGGCCGGCATGCTCGGGGTGCATGCGGATGAGGTGCGGTATGCGGCGGGGATCTGCACCGCCGCGGACGGGCGGGAGCTGGGGCTGGAGGCGCTGGCCCGGCGGCTGGCCTCCTTTGCCGGCCGGGGCCAGCTGGTGAGCGTGGGCACCTTCGGTTCCGCCACCTCGCCGCCGCCGTTCATGGCCGGGTTCGCCGAGGTGGAGGTGGACCTGCGCACCGGCGCGGTCCGCCTGGTTGATTTTGTGGCCGTGGCCGACTGCGGCCGGGTGCTCAACCCCAACCTGGCCCGCCTGCAGGCCGAGGGCGGGGTGGTCATGGGCATCGGCCTGGCCTTGTACGAGGAGGTGCGCGAGAACGCGCGCGGTGCCCTGACCACGGATTCCTTCCTGGAATACCGCATCCCCAGCCGGCTGGACGTGCCGCCGGTGCGGGTCGAGTTCGTGGAGAGCGAGGAACCCACCGGCCCGTTCGGGGCCAAGTCCATCGGCGAGATCGGCTGCAACACCCCGGCCCCGGCCATTGCCGCGGCCGTGGCCAATGCCGTGGGCGTGCACTGCCGCCGCCTGCCGATCACCGCCGAGCAGGTGTTCCTGGCCCTGCACGGCGCCCGGACGCAGGGGAAATGAAGGGGCCGGTCAGCCGGCCAGCCGGTCGAGTTCTTTGACCAGGTCCGGCCGGTGCGCATCCAGGCCGCGGGCGCGCAGGGCCGCGGCCAGGGCCAGGGGCAGGTTGATGGCCCGGTTGCGCCCCAGCCGCTCCCGGTACAGACGCCGGTAGTCGGCGGGCACGCGCAGGGACCAGTTGTCCGGGCTGACCACGCCGGGGCGGTTGTACAGCTCGCGCATGCCGAACAGGTCGGTGAAGAAGACCATCACGTTGCCGGCCGGGCCGACGAACAGGTCCGCGGCCCGCGCCTGCACCAGGGCGCCCGCGTCCGCGGCCGTGCGCGCGGCCCAGGCATCGCGTTCGGCCGGGTCCGGCACCAGCCGGGTGGCCAGGTAGTCGGCCTGGGCGCGCGCCGTGCCCTCGGCCAGCCACCCGTCGGCCAGCCGCCAGACCGGCGGGGTGTCGTGGTTGCCGAGCATGATCCAGTCCTCGGGGCGGGCGTTCTCGCCGCGGTACACGTCCGCGGGATCGGCCAGGTTGCCCTTCTGGGTGATGCGGAAGCGGCCCAGGCCGTGTTCGGCCAGGACCCGCTGGATGGGGTAGGGCTGGGTGGAGAGGATCTCGCAGGCGATCCCGCTGACATCGCGCCCCTGTTTGCGGGCCGCGTCCATGATCGCCGCCAGCAGCAGGCCGTAGCGGCGCACCTGGTCCGGGTCCAGGGCGCGCACCCAGTGGTCGTCGTAGCGCGGCCGGGTGCGGTCCACCTGGTCGGGCCGGACAATGGCGTAGCGGGCCAGCTCCGGGTGGTCGGCCAGGTCCGGGGCCGCGAACAGACGCGCGCCCTGCTGCACCGCGGTGAGCTGGTCCTCCTGGTCGGCCCGGTAGACCCAGGGGCAGATGAGTCCGTGCGGGTGGTCGATGCGCAGCCCGTCGTACTGGTCGAGCATCCGCTCCACCCGGCGGACGAGGAAGCGCAGTGCCGGCCCGGGCTTGCCGGTCGCGTCCAGGTACTGGTCCGGGTCGAGCAGGGGGTAGTTCCACGGCTGCCCCTCCGGGTTGGTGCGGCTGGGCGGCGCGCCGAGCACATAGTTCGGCAGCAGGAACGAGCGGGCGAACCAGGCGTCCGCCTCGGAAAGGCCGATCTGCAGGTCACCGAACAGCTCGAGCCCGATCTCGCCAACGAACCGGCGCAGGGCTCGGTGCTGGCGGTCGAGCAGGAACTGGGTGCAGGCGTAGGCGGCCAGCCCTTGCCGATGCTGCAGGAGCAGCTGGTCGCGCCGGCCGGCGGCCCGCTCCGCCTCGCCCGTGCCGGGCGCCCACAGGTTCCGGTCCAGGCCGGCCCAGAGCCCCCTCCAGTCGCGCCGGCCGCGCTCACCGTAGTGCCGGCAGAGGAGCGCATGAAGCCCGTCCGGCACCAGCCAGTCCGCCTCGTCCCGCTGAAAGCGGGCGAATTCCGCGGCCATTTCCGGCCGTTTCCCCTGTTGTCGATCCTCCTGAAAGCGCGTCCACAGCTCCGCCTCGGCGCGGGCCATGGCCTGCCAGACGCGGGCCTGGTCGACCCGGGTGGTGTCGGCCGCAGCCGTCCGGCTCAACTCGGCAAGGGTGTCGGCGGAGAGCAGGCCGTCTGCACAGAGTTCGGCCAGGTCCAGGCTGAGCGGGTTGCGCGAGAACTGGGTGGCATCGTAGGGCGACGCATTCACCGGCGAGGTCAGGCCCTGGGGGCCGAGCTGCACACCGGTGAAGCCGAGCGACCGGGCAAAGGCGAGCAGGTCCCGGGCCGCCCGGCCGTAGGGCGAGCCGCGGCCGAGGTCGCCGTCGGCCGCGGCCGGGAAGGCCGCATCGTGGATGCCGAGCAGCAGCCGGCGCACGCCGAGTAGGTCCAGGGCCTCCTGCACCGCCACGGGCGCGGCCGCGTGGTTCGGGCCGTTCATGACCCCTCCGTGGCCGGGGCCTCGAGCAGTTCGAGCAGGCCGGCCAGGGGAATGGGCAGCCAGTCGGGCCGGTTGTCCAGTTCGTAGCGGATCTCGTAGAAGGCCTTGTCCAGGAGAAAGGCGTCGAGCAGCAGCCGCAGATGCCGTTCCCGTTTGGGCAGGAAGGGGGCCCCGGCGGCGCGGGCCAGGTAGCTGCCCAGGAAGGCGGCCCGGGCCCACTGCTCCCAGCTGCGCAGGGCCGCGGCCCCTGCCTCGGCGGTTGCCGCGTCCGGGTGCTGCTGCTCGCGATGGACGTGCATGGCCGCGTAGGCAATGGAGCGGAGCATGCCGGCCACGTCCTTGAGCGGCGAGTGCTTGTCCTGGCGCCGGGCGAGCGGCAGCAGCGGCTCACCCTCGAAGTCGAGCACCACCCAGTCCGCGCCGCGACGCAGCACCTGGCCCAGGTGGTAGTCGCCGTGACAGCGGATGCGCGTGGCCCGGCTGCGCATGGCGGCCAGGTCGTGGAACCGGCCGGTGAACCGGTCGCCGCTGGCCAGTACCCGGTGCACCTGCTCGCGGACGGCCGGCCCCAGGTGCTGCTGGGCCGCGGCCATGCCTTCGAGCGCACCCCGGGCCCGCTCGGTGCAGCCGTCGGCCAGGTTGACCAGGTAGGGCCGGTCGAGCGGCTCGGGCTTGAAGGCCGGCGTGCGCCGGTCGCCGGCGAGCGCCAGGTGCAGTTCGGCGGTGCGCGCGCCCAGCGCGGCCATGGCGGCGAAATCATCGCGGCTTCGCGCCGGCGGCTCGCTCTCCGGCCAGGCGGCCGCGGCGGCGAGCAGGTCCAGGCCGGGCGTGAACCGCCACTCTTCCTCCGGGCGCCCCTGGCAGGCGGCCGCAAAGGCGGCGGCCGAATCCCGGGCGAACTGCCAGCCGTCACCATCGTTGGCCAGGTACGGCTGGAGCATGGCCAGGGTGGCGGTGCGGCCGTCGCGTTCGAGCCGCATGCCGCCGGCCACCGGCGCCAGCGCCGTGAACCCGGTGTGCTCGGTGAGGTGCAGGCTCACGGCCAGGTCCGGGTTGTCGCCGTCCTCGATGCGCCGGTAGAGCTTGATCAGGGCCTGGTCGTTGAGCACCACCGAGCTGTTGCTCTGCTCCTGGCCGAGGAAGCGGACCGTATTCCAGGTGGTGTCACCCGGGAACACCTGGTCAAAGGCGCGGGTGGCAAAGGCCTCGACCCTGTGGTTCTGGCGGGTGAGGAAGCTGCGGCCCTCGGCCATGGCGTCGAACAGCAGGCGGCAGGCCACCCGGTCGGCCAGGGCGTCGATGAACAACCCCTCGCCCCGGGGCGTCTTGAAGCGGGCGAGAATGGCCTCCGGCGTGTGTGCGCAGAAATGATCGGCCGCGCTGCCGGTGACGATCTTCAGCGGCAGGCTGTTTTCCTCCGGTTCGCCCTCGGCAAAACGCACCTGCAGGATCACCAGGAAAAAACCGCCGCCCATCTTGGCCCAGTCGACCAGGGTGACGCCGGTGACGGTCCGCGTCTTGGCGCGGAACCAGCGTTGCCGGGGCAGCCAGACCGGCAGCACCTCGTTTTCGAGCACATGCTGGAAGGCGCCCTCGAGCGTGCCGGTCCAGTTCTCCTCGATGCTGAGCAGCGGCGCCTGGCAGACGCCGTCCGTGCAGGACGTGCCCCGGGCGATGGACTCGGCCGGCGGCTCCAGCCGGAACCAGTAGAACGAGTGCGGCCCCAGGGTGAGGAAGTAGGGCAGTTCGCCGATGGGCGGGAACTCCGTGCGGCCGAACATCTCCACCGGCACGAAGCCCTGGTACTCGCCCAGGTCCAGCTCCACCGGCTGGACGAAGCGTGACAGGTTGGCCACGATGAGCAGCACGTCCGCCCGCCAGCGGCGCAGGTAGACGAGCACCTTGCGGTTCTCCGGCCGCAGGAACTCGATCGTGCCCCGGCCGAAGGCCTTGTGCTGGCGGCGCAGGGCGAGCAGACGCTTCATGAAGTGCAAGAGCGACGAAGGGTCGCGCTGCTGGGCCTCGACATTGATGGCCGTGTAGCCGTACACCGGGTCCATGATCACCGGCAGGTAGAGGCTGGCCGGGTCGGCCGGCGAGAAGCCGGCGTTGCGGTCCATGGACCACTGCATGGGCGTGCGCACGCCGTTGCGGTCGCCGAGGAAGATGTTGTCGCCCATGCCGATCTCGTCGCCGTAGTAGAGGATCGGCGTGCCGGGCAGGGACAGGAGCAGGCTGTTGAGCAGTTCCAGCCGCCGCCGCGAGTTGTTCACCAGCGGCGCCAGCCGCCGGCGGATGCCCACGTTGACGCGCATGCGCGGGTCCTGGGCGTACTCGCGGTACATGTAGTCGCGCTCCTCGTCGGTGACCATCTCCAGGGTGAGTTCGTCGTGGTTGCGCAGGAAGATGCCCCACTGGCAGCTGTCCGGGATGGCCGGGGTGCGCTCGAGGATCTCGGTGATCGGCTTGCGGTCCTCCTGCCTGAGCGCCATGTAGATGCGCGGCATGAGCGGGAAATGGAAGGCCATGTGGCACTCGTCGCCGTCACCGAAATAGGCGGCCGTGTCCTCGGGCCACTGGTTGGCCTCGGCGAGCAGCATCCGGTCCGCATAGTTTTTGTCCATCTCGCGGCGGATCTCGCGGATGACCGCGTGCGTCTCGGGCAGGTTTTCGTTGTTCGTGCCCTCGCGCACGCACAGGTAGGGCACCGCGTCCAGGCGCAGGCCGTCCACGCCGATGTCCAGCCAGAAGTTGAGGATGCGGTTCACCGCCTTGACCACCTGCGGGTTGTTCAGGTTCAGGTCCGGCTGGTGGCTGAAGAAGCGGTGCCAGTAGTAGGCCCCGGCCACCGGGTCCCAGGCCCAGTTGGAGGTCTCGGTGTCGGTGAAGATGATGCGCGTCTCCGGGAATTTGGCGTCCGTGTCGCTCCACACGTAGAAGCGGTGCGCCGCGGACCCGCGCTTGGCCCGGCGGGCCGCCTGGAACCAGGGGTGCTGGTCCGAGGTGTGGTTGACCACCAGCTCGGTGATCACCTTGAGGCCGCGGTTGTGGGCCTCGCGCACGAACTGGCGGAAGTCGCGCAGGGTGCCGTAGTCCGGGTGCACGCCACGGTAATCGGCGATGTCGTAACCGTCGTCCTTCTGCGGCGAGGGGTAGAAGGGCAAGAGCCAGATGGCGGTGACGCCGAGGTCCTTGATGTAGTCGAGCTTGTCGATCAGCCCGCGGAAATCGCCGATGCCGTCGCCGCTCCGGTCGCAGAAGGCCTTGACGTGCAGTTCGTAGATGATGGCGTCCTTGTACCAGAGCGGATCGGAGCCGTTGTTGTTGGCCATGGTGCTGTTCCTCGCAAAAAGGCGGCGGCCGGCCCTGGGACCGGTCGCCGGGTGAAGGCTGATGACGATGGATGCGTTCGTCCGCGGCCCGGGCCACGGGCAGGCGTTAGAGTTCGGACGGTTCCGGCTGGGGCACGAAGAACTCGACCCGCGGGAACTGGCTCAGGTCCTTGTGCACGCCGGCGCTGAGAAAGCCGTTCACCCAGCGGAAGATGTCGTACTTGTGGATGGAGCGGCGCATCTTCTCCATGCGGCGGTGGCGTTCGTCCGCCTCCATGGTGCAGGCCCGGTGGATGGCGTCGGCCACGCCCTCGATGTCGTACGGGTTGACGAGCAGGGCGCCGCTCTGCAGCTGGGCCGCGGCCCCGGCGAATTCGCTGAGGATGAGCACGCCGTTGTTCTCGATGGAGCAGGCGCAGAACTCCTTGGCCACCAGGTTCATGCCGTCCTTGAGCGGGGTGATCAGGGCGACCTCGCAGGTGCGGTAGTAGGCGAGCAGTTCCACCCGGCTGAGCGAGCGGTAGATGTAGTGGATCGGTGTCCAGCCCACCTGGGTGAAGCGGCCGTTGATCTCGCCCACGAGCCGCTCGATCTCGTGCTTGAGCGCCTCGTACTCGGGCACGTCCTCGCGGCTGGGGACCACCACCTGCACGAGCGAGATCCTGCGGCGCAGATCCGGGTAGCGGTCCAGGGCGTTGGCAAAGGCCTTGAGCCGCGTGGGGATGCCCTTGGTGTAGTCGAGCCGGTCCACGCCGAGCAGCAGCTGGCGTTCGGGCAGGTTGGCGTGCACGATCCAGGCCTGGTCCTGCACCTCGCGGCTGGCGGCCATCTCGGCGAACTGCTTGTAGTCGATACTGATCGGGAAGGTGCCGACCAGCACCTCGCGCTCCGGGGTGAAGCAGCGGCTCAACCGCCCCTGGCCGGTGACGCGGGCATCGGGCTTGAGCATGCGCACGCAGTCCATGAAGTTGCGGCGGTCGCGCACGGTCTGGAAACCGACCAGGTCGTACTGGAGCAGGGCGTCGAGGATCTGGAACCGCCAGGGCAGGCGGATGAAGCCGTCCAGGGGCGGGAAGGGGATGTGCAGGAAGAAGCCGGTCTGCCGCCTGACCTCCATGCGCTTGAGATAATCGGCCACCAGGATGAGCTGGTAGTCGTGCACCCAGACGTAGTCCTCCTCCTCGGTGGTATTGTCGGCCACCACCCGCGCGAACTTCTCGTTCACCTGGGCGTACACCTGCCAGTAGGCGGGATCGAAGTTGCAGCGCGAGGGCAGGTCGTGGAACAGCGGCCAGAGGATCTCGTTGGAGAAACCGAAGTAGTATTTTTCGATCTCCTCCTCGCTCAACTCCACCGGCACCAGGTCGTAGCCGGTGACGCGCGAACCCCGGCCGAGCAGCTCGCCCAGCGCCTCCTGGTCGAGCACGTCCTGCAGGCTCGAACCGAGCCAGCCGATCCACTGGCCGCCGCGGTCGCGCAGCACCGGGCCAAGGGCGGTGACCAGCCCGCCGCTGCCGGGTTTGATGGTGTACTGGCCGCTCTCGTCCCGGTCGACGACAATGGCCAGCCGGTTCGAGACCACGGTGAGTCGGGTTGTTGCCATGGCTTACCTCCGAGGAATGTTGGTGTGGGCGGCCCAGGCGCGCAGGAATTCGACCACGGCCTGGCAGTCGGGCAGGAAGCCGCGGGCCGCGGTGGGCCAGCGGTCATCGCCCACCTTGATGGGAATGCCGCAGCCGCGCAGCACGGCAAAGGCGTCCTCGTCGGTGTCGTCGTCGCCCAGGTACACGGGCAGCACCGTGTCCGGCTGACGGGCGAGCAGTTCCAACAGGGCCGTGCCCTTGTCGCGGCCGGCGCAGCGGATCTCCACGCCGCCGTTGAAGCGGCGGCATTCCAGGCCGAACTCCGGGGCGCGCGCGGCCCATTCGCCGGCCACCTCCTCTTCCATGGCCACGGCCAGGGCCGGGTCCAGGCCGCGGGTGTGCAGGGCCACCGAGGCCACCTTGATCTCGA
>CAZMNU010000042.1:22854-24014 GCA_964567725.1 uncultured Desulfobulbus sp.
TCGGCCGCGCCGGGCAGGGGCCGGGCCTGCATGGGATCCACTGCGAACGGGGCCAGGGTGCCGTCGTAGTCCAGGCCGAGGAACAGGTGCTCGGCCTGGTGCACCTGGTCCCAGAAATCGGGGATTGCGGTCACCTCGACCGCGGTCGTGTTGGTCTGTGTCATGCTGTCTCTCCTTGTCGTGCTCCCCCTGAAGGCGGGGCTGGTGCGGGATGGGGTCTCCGGTTGCGGCGGGAAGGCCGAACGCGCACTCAGGGGGCGTCCTCGGGTTCGTCGCGCTGGCCCGAGTGGAGGATGGTGTAGACCGTGGACCGGCCGATGTGCATCTGCCGGGCGATGTCCGTGGCGCCCAGTCCCTGGCGGCGCAGTTCCTGCACCAGGGCCCGGTCCACCGAGGGCTTGCGGCCGAACCTGACGCCCTTTTCGCGCGCCTCGACCCGCCCCTCGCTGGTCCGCTCCTGCAGCCGCCGCCGCTCGGCCTGGGCCTCGGCGACAAGCACGGCCAGCACCACCCGGGCCTGGCCGTTCCCGGTGCTGATGTCATCCTCGAGAAAGCGCAGGCCCACGCCGGCCGCATCGAACGTACGGATCAGTTCGATCAGTTCGTTCAGGTCACGGCCGAGCCGGTCGAACCGGGTGACGAGCACCGTGTCGCCGGAGCGCACCACGCCCTGCAGGGCCTGCAGACCGCTGCGCTCGGCCCGCCGGCCGGCGGGGGCGTCGGTGAACAGGTGTTCCGCGCGCACGCCGTGACGGCTGAGGACGTCAATTTGCGGGTCGAGCGAAGGCTGGCTGATGGAGGCGCGGGCATAGCCGAAAACGGTCATGGACGGTCTGAATCCTCCCGAACAGAGGGCTGCAGGGGGTGTTTTGTTTTGTATGTACTGATTTATTAGACAATAGGGTAAGGGTTTTTGCCCGGATTGTCCAACAATATCTCATTTACTGGACGATTCCAGGGCCTTGCCCACCCCAAACCACTTGCCATCGCTCCCGCTTCGGCATAAACAGCAGTCCGGTCTTCCTCCCCACCCCTTCCCAACCACCTGCCATGGCCATCAAGAAATCCGACCTCTATTCCTCCCTTTGGGCCTCGTGCGACGAATTGCGCGGCGGCATGGACGCCAGCCAGTACAAGGACTACGTCCTGTTCATGCTGTT
>CAZMNU010000043.1:0-21518 GCA_964567725.1 uncultured Desulfobulbus sp.
CGCTGGTGCAGACAATGCTGCCGCCCAGGGTGGCGGTGACGACGTTGAAGACGATGTGCATGCCCAGGCCGGTGGAGCCCTGGCCGCGGGCGGTGGTGAAGAAGGGCTCGAAGATGCGCTCGCGGACCTCCGGGGCCATGCCGCGACCGTTGTCGGCGTAACGCAGCTCCAGGCTGTCGCCCGTTCGCTCGGCCTCGATGGTGATCTCGCCGGCCTCGTCCGCAGCAAAGGCGTGGGTGAGGGTGTTGGTGATGAAGTTCGTGAGGATCTGCGAAATGGCGCCCGGATAGCTCTCGATGACCAGGTCTTGCGGGCAGTGCACGTTCACCCGGTGGCTCGTTTTTTTCAGTTTCGGGCGCAGGCTGAGGAGGATCTCGTCGATGTAGGTGCGCAGGTTGAAGCTGCGCCGGGCCTCGGTCATCTGGTCAACGGCGACCATCTTGAAGCTGCGGATCAGGTCGCTGGCGCGGTTCAGGTTGGCGAGCAGCATGGCCACGCCCTCGTTGGCCTCGTCCAGGTAGGTGGCGAGATCCGCGCGTTTCATGCCGCCGGCGGCGAACTGTTCGGCCAGCGCCCGGTTCCTGTCGGCCAGCGTCGAGCCGGCGGAAAGGGCGATGCCCACCGGGGTGTTGATCTCGTGGGCCACGCCGGCCACCAGCCCGCCGAGCGCGGCCAGCTTTTCCGAGAGGACCAACTGACCCTGGGCGCGGCGCAGGTCCTCGAGGGTGGCCTGCAGCTCCTGGTTGGCGGTGGCCAGTTCGGCGGTGCGGCGGGTGACGCGCTCCTCCAGTTCCTCGTTGAGGCGCTGCAGTTCCTCGGCCGCCTGGCGCCGCTCGGCCTCGGTGCGCTCGAGCCCCTCGGCCATGCTGTCAAAGGCCGCGGCCAGCCGGCCGAGTTCGCCCGCGCGCGGGTCGATGCCGGTGCGCGTGGTCAGGTCGCCCGCCTCGAGCCGGCCGACCGCGCCGGTGAGTTTATCGAGGCGGCGCATGATCGCCCGCTCGCCCACCAGCCAGGCGGTGATCAGGGCGAGCAGCGCGGCCAGGGCAAGCAGGACCACGTTGCGCACCACCACCGCCCGTGCCCCGGCCAGGGCCTGCTCCACCGGGATGCCCAACCGGATCATCAGGTAGGGGAAGGCCGCGCCCTCGAAGTGCAGCCGCTTGAAGCCGTACAACCGGCGGGTGCCGTCCACGCCGGTCTCGAGAAAGGCGCCCTCCCCGGCCGCGCCGGACATGCGCGCGATCATCTGCGGCAGATCCTTGACCCAGGTGTACTTGCCGGTCTCGGGGAAGCGGGTCAGGCGGGTGCCCTGGCTGTCGGTGAGGGTGAACACCGACTGCTCGGGCAGGCGGAGATCGTAGAAGATGCGGCCGAACGAGCCGAGATCGAAGGCGGCGACGAGCACGCCCGTCGGCTGGCCGTCGGCACCGGCCACCGGCTGGGCAAACTCGACCACCACCCGGTGTTCAGGTTCCTGCAGGATGTAGTTGCCGACGGTGAAACGGTTGTCGCTCACCGCGCTCCGGAAAAAGGGCCGGTCATGGAGGTCGGCCGGACCGGTGGCGGGCGCGGCGGCGACCACATGACCGGCGGGGTCGGCCAGGGCGAGCGAGACATAGGCCTCGTTGCGGCCGAGCAGGTCGACGAGCAGGGCCCGGCTGGCGGCCGGGTCCAGGCCGCGCACCTCGGCGGCCCGGGCCAGGGTCTCGAGCAGCAGGCGGGCGTTGTCCACCACCCGCTCGTGGTGCGCGGCCATGACCTGCACCTGCTGCAGGCTGAACCGCTCGGCCTCGGCGACCACGCTGTCGCGCAGCTCGTAGCCGGTGTAGAGGACGATGGCCAGGGCCGGCAGCACGGCGAGCAGCACCACGAGCAGGAGGCTCCTGCGGATGGAGGCGAACAGGAAGGGACCCATAAGGTGTTCCTCCGGAGACGCGAAGGTTTTCAGTCGACCCGGTGGAGCACCGAGGCGGCCACCTGGCCGGTGCGCACCGGCACCAGCCAGTAGTTGCCGGGGTCGTGCTGCAGGGTTTCGGTGAGCGATCCGCTCAGCCGGTGCGAATCCTCGACCAGGTTGTAGAACACCGAATCGATGCCGATGAAGCCGTCCACCAGGTGGGTGAGGGTGTGCAGGATCTTGGTCACATAGCCCTGCTCCAGGTCGAGCAGCTGGTCGAGCCGGCTGACACCCTCGGCATGCAGGTGGTCGAGCATGCGTTGGCCGAAGGCGCGGTTGGCGCCCAGGCCGCGCTCGAGCACGTCCGCGAAGGCCGGGTCGCGACCGGCAAGGATCTCCGCCTCGTTGATGAAGAAACGGGCGTAGGTGATCAGCTGGTTGCCGTCCAGGTAGCGCTCCACGTGGCGGCCGGCCATGGCCGCGGTCTCGGCGTGGACGAGAAAGGTATGGGAAACGGGGTAATCGGTCATGGCGGGTTCTCGGGTACGGGTCAGGGCGCGGCGGTGCGCACCGCGCGCACCTGGTTGAGGCAGATCTGGTCCTGGACGCCGGCAAAGCCCAGGTCCATGTTCACATACCAGCTCTCGTGCGGGCCGTGGCGGTCGCAGCTCCACAGCCATTGGCCCGGCCAGGCCGCGGCCGGTTCATCCGGGGGGCCGCCCACGGCGGGCAGGAGGCTGAGCAGCTCGTTGACCGTGGGCAGCCGCCAGGGCGCGGCCGCGTCCGGCTCGGCCGCGTTCAGCTGGTCGATGTGGTCGTGCGCGGCCCGCCAGCTGAGCGGGTAGACGCTGGTGCGCCGCTGCCAGGCAAGACCCGTGGCCCGATCGAGGACCGTGTCCGCCCCGGTCTCGAGCCGGTTGCACACCGGCGTAAGGGGCCGGAACAGCGGCCCGGTCTCGAACAGGGCCCGGGCCTTTTTGCCGCCCACGTTGGCCGGCTCGGTGCGCAGGCGGATCACCTGCTCGCCCGGCTCGGGCAGGCGGCAGAGGGTGGCGTCCGCAGCCGGGTGCAGGGTGAGGCGGTCAAGCGCGGCGAGCATCTCCCCGGCCGACGGGAAGCGGTCGTCCGCACGCCACTGCAGGGCGCGCGCGAAGAACTCGTCCCAGCCGCGGTCGTAGCGGGGGTTGACCATGGACAGGGAAAAGCTCTCCATGCCCGGCAGGCGGCCGGTGAGCATGCGGTAGAGGAGCACCGCGGCCGAGTAGAGGTCGGCCCGGCCGTCCACTGCGCCGGGGTTGGTGCGCTGCTCGGGCGGAGTGTAGTAGGGCGAGCCGATCTGCATGTTGGCCGGCCCGGAAAAGGCCACCCCGTCCACCAGGGCCATGCCGAAGTCGCAGATTTTGATGGTGTCCTCGTCGGTGACGAGAATGTTCTGCGGCTTGATGTCGCGGTGGACGATGCGGTTGTGGTGGAGAAAGGCGAGCGCGGCGAGGAGCTGGCGGCCGTAGTGGAGCACCCTGGCCGGTTCGATGATGCGACTCGCCTCTTCCAGGTGGAAGGCTTCGCCGATCATGTCGCCCAGGTTGTTGCACAGGTACTCCATGACGAAAAAGGGCCGCCCCTCGTCGTCCACGTCGAAGTCGTGGGCCGTGACCAGGAAAGGCTGGTGGAAGGCGGCCATGGTGCGCGCCTCGAAGGTGAAGATCTCGCGCAGCTGCTCCGCGCCGAGCAGGTCCGCCATCAGCTCGGCCGGCTCGAGCCGCTTGAGGGCCACCACCTTGTCGATCACCGGCACGAGCGCCTTGTAGACCGCGCCCATGCCGCCCTTGCCGAGGCGGCGGATCACCTGGTATCTGCCGATGGTGCGCTGCATGCTATCCTCCGAGCCGCCTCGCGTTGACGGCGGGAAAACCGCGTTCATGGAGCAGGCGGACCGTGGCCTGCACGTCGTAGTCCACGGCCCGCACCTCGATGCGGTCCGCATCCGGGTCCCAGAGCAGGTACTTGGCCTGGCGGCCGAGGTGGTCGCGCGGCTGGCCGACGCTGCCGGCGAGGATGAGGGCACGACTCTGCGGATCGAGGCAGAGTGGGCCGGTGGCGAGGCGCTCACGGCCGACCACGCCGTCCCGCTCGGTGAACAGCTCGAGCGTGTGGGTGTGGCCGGCGAAGCAGCGCTGCTCGGGGTAGGCGGCAAACAGCCGCTGCAGCCGGTTGGCCGAGGGCGAGAACAGGTACACGGTCATGGACTCGGGCGGGCAGCCATGCACCAGCCGGGCGCCGCGATGCACCAGCCAGGCGGGCAGGCTCGCGAGCCAGCGCAGGGCGTCGGGGTCGAGCAGGTCGCGGGTCAGGCGCAGGGAGTCGCGGGCCGCTCCCTGCAGCCGGGCCGCGTAGCTGCGGCTGACCAGGGCCAGCTCGTGGTTGCCCATCACCGAGATCACCCCGCGGGCGCGCAGGGCGCGGACCACTTCGGCGGGCTCGGGACCGTAGCCGATGGTGTCGCCCAGGCTGAGGATCTCGTCGATGCCCAGGTGGTCGAGGTCGTCGAGCACCGCCTCGAGCGCCCGCCAGTTGCCGTGGATGTCGCTGAGGACCGCCACCTGCATGGCAGCTCAGGCCGCGGCGGCCCCAGCCCGAAGCGCATCGCCCCGGAGGAGCACCGGCGAGCCGATGCGCAGGCCGGCGGCGGGAAAGTGCTCCTCGAGATGGGCGAGCACCGCGGTACACTTGACCACGAGCAGGAAGAAAACGGGCGCAGGCGTGTCCGAGAGGCTCTCGAAATTGCCCATGCCCTTGGCGAGGATGCAGTCAGCCGCGGCGAATCGGGCGCGGAAGCTCGAACTGCAGAGGGCAAGCGGCGTGCCCGGGGCGTCGCTGCCGCTGTCGATGACCTCGCACAGCTGGTCGAGGCCGCAGGCGACGGCGTCGGCGCGGGTGGCGTCGTTGATGATCGGTCGGCTGCGTACGGCCACGCTCACCCGGCAGCCGCGGGCCAGCAGCTGTTCCACCACCAGCCGGTCGAAAACGATCTCGCCGCAGTTGTCGGCCAGGTAGAGGAGGTCCGCGCCGGGCACGAGGCGGGCGTAGAGCGCGGCCGAGTGGTCGATGGTGAGCGGCCGGCGGCAGGCTGCCAGGGCCTCGTCCCGGTCGAGCAGGTGCTGGGCGCCGTAGTCGAGCACGTTGGCGCTGATGGCGAACTGGAGGGCGGTGCGCAGCGGATCCGAGGAGGCGCGGATCAGCTCGCGGGTGCGCGCCTCGAGATCGCGGGCAAAGCGGTTGCTCTCCGCCTTTTCCGCGGCAAAGGGATCGGATGCGCCGGTGCGGGCGGCGATCAGCCGGTAGAAATGGATGGCGTTTTCCGGCGGCGACAGCTGCGGATCGAAACCGGCGAGGAGCGCGCCGACCTCGCCCACCAGCTGCCAGTGACGGGCCGGGTCGGTGGTGCTGCGCCGGGCCGTGCCCAGGGCCTGACGGAGGAAACAGGGCAGGCAGTCGCTGGTGGTACGCATCAGGGTCTCCGGCCGCCGCTCTGGCGGAGCAGGTAGTCGCCGCGGACATTGCCCAGGGCGGCGAAGATGCGCGCCCGGGCGCCGGGCACGCGGCGCTCGATCTCCACGGCCAGGTCGTGCATGTCGCGACGGCGGGTGTTCTCGCCGAGCGGGCAGGCGGAGCGCACCGGCGCGAACCCCAGGTCCCGGCCGAGTGTTTCGATCTCGGCCTTGTCCAGGTAGGCGAGCGGCCGGATCAGGTGCAGGTTGCCGCCGAACAGCGTCTGCCGGGGGACCATGGTGCTGATGTTGCCGGCGCAGGTGAGGTTCAGGAGGAAGGTCTCGATGATGTCGTCCCGGTGGTGCCCGAAGGCGATGGTCGTGCAGGCCCGGGTGCGGGCGTGGGCGAACAGCTGGGTGCGGCGGGAGCGGCTGCAGCGGAAGCAGAGGTCGCGGCCGGCCGGATTGCGGTCCCCGGCCTGGGGCTCGGGCCACTCCGGTCGCCACAGGGCGGGCAGAATCTCCGTTTCGAGGCCGAACGAGGCAACCAGGGCCGCCACCCGGCCGGCCGCCTCGCCGGGCCGGCCGTCCGGGTTCGGGGCCATGTCCACGTGTACGGGCAGGAGCCGGTAGTCGATGGGCGCCTTGCGCCGCCAATGGGCGAGCAGCCAGAGCAGCACCAGGGAGTCGATCCCCCCGGACACGGCCACCAGCACCCGGTCGCCGTCGGCCAGCATGGCGTAGTCATGCAGGGCCCGGCCGACCCGCCGGTTCAGCTCGCGCGGCAGCTGCACCGGGCCCGGACGGGGGTGGGGTCGAACTCAGCGGTCAAGAAAATAGCCGCACTGGTCGAGCTTTTCCTTGAGGCCCTCGCGCATCAGCTGCTCGGCGGTGATCCACGAGAAGCCGCGGCTGCTGGCCTTGCCCAGGGTGAGCAGGTTCTCCATCACCGACTGCTGCTCTTCGTCGAAACGGCCGTGGCAAAGCACCCTGCCGCCCTCGACCTCGTAGAGCCGGTAGTCGAAGGTGACCGCGGCCGGCTCCTTGACCCCGTACTGGCCGCCGATGCGGTGCTCGTAGCGGCTGAGGGTGGTCTCCAGGATCGCGTTGCAGCTCACCTGGCCGGCGAGACTGCGGCCCTGCTCGATCCCGGCGGATTCCCCGACGCCGGTCACGCTCTCGACCTGCTGGGCGGAGAGGAAGCGGACATCCTTGCGGTTGCGCAGGGCTTCCTTGAGCAGCCCGTCGAGGATGGCGGCGCCGTTCTCCAGGTTTTTGGTCGCTGCGCCGGTCATCGGCTCGTCCATGTCCACGGCCGCCCGCACCGGCAGCACCGCGATGCACGACACCGCGACATCCGGGGCCTTGGCGGTGGGACCGGTTTTCTCCTGCGCGGCGCACCCGGCCACGATCACTGCACACCCCACGGCCAGCCCGGCCTTGACTGCTGATACCATCCTCACCCTGATCCTCCCCATGTTGCCTTGGTTGTTTGCCTGTGTCTGCCCACCTGCTACCGGCAGACAGTACCGAAAATCGCCCTGCTTCGCCACCAGCTTTTTGCCGCCTTGCCGCCTAGAGCGTGCCCTTGGAACTGAGCTGACCGCGCACCCGCGGGTGCGGGGCGGCGGCAGCGGCGAGCGCCCGGGCCAGGGCCTTGAACACGGCCTCGAGGATGTGGTGGCCGTTCTCGCCGTGCAGCAGGTCGACGTGCAGGGTCAGGCCGGCGTGCAGCACCAGGGCGCGGAGGAACTCCTTGGCCAGGCAGGTGTCGAAGGCGCCGATCCTGGTTTCGGCCAGGGTCACATTATAATGGAGATGGGGCCGGTTGGAAAAGTCGGCGCACACCCGGGCCAGGGTCTCGTCCATGGGCACGTAGGCATGGCCGTAGCGGCAGATGCCCGCCTTGTCGCCCAGGGCCCGGGCAAAGGCCATACCCAGGCAGATGCCCAGGTCCTCGACGGTGTGGTGGTCGTCGATCTCGGTGTCGCCGGTGGCGGCGATCTCCAGGTCGAACAGCCCGTGCACCGCGAACAGGGTGAGCATGTGGTCCATGAAGCCGACGCCGGTGCGCACCGACGCCCTGCCCTCGCCGTCCAGGTCGAGGCTGATGCGGATGTCGGTCTCCCGGGTGCGCCGTTCAACGGAGGCCTTGCGGCGGGCCTGGTCTGTCATGATGGTTGCTCCCTGCGGGCCTGTGCGCCCGGTTGGCGGCTCGTCGACGATCACCGCCGGACAGGCCCGGCGGGACCCGGACGCCCGCAAGAATCATAAAATATTGAGTAGGTTAAGCGGCATACTAGTGTCCTTTTGGCGGATTGGCAACTGTTCTTGGCCGACGGCCCTGTCTTTTACCGCCTCTCCCGGCCGGGACAATCCGTTCAACCCGAAAATTTTTTATTGACACCGTCCGCCGTCCTCTGGTAAATACCTCCCTCGTTACGGAAAAATTGAAAGCGGGAATAACTCAGTGGTAGAGTGCAACCTTGCCAAGGTTGAAGTCGCGAGTTCGAATCTCGTTTCCCGCTCCAAAGAGACTCCAAGGTTCGGACGTCCGTTCGAGCCTTTTTTTTTCAAAGACTGAGGCGCAGCACATGAAAACCTACTATACGCCGGTCAAGGAAATTGAGCGCAAGTGGTATGTCGCCGACGCGGACGGCAAGGTGCTCGGCCGTATTGCCGTGGAGATCGCCCGCCGCCTGCGCGGCAAGCACAAGCCGACCTTCTGCAACTTCCAGGACAACGGCGATTTCATCATTGTCGTCAATGCCGACAAGATCCACCTGACCGGCAACAAGTGGGACGACAAGGTCTACCACCGGCATTCCGGCTATCCGGGCGGCATCACCTCCCAGACCGCCCGCGAGGTGCTCGCCAAGAAGCCCGAGGAACTCATCCGCATGGCGGTTCGCGGCATGCTGCCGAAGAACAAGATCGGCCGGGCGCAGTTGAAGAAACTGAAAATCTATACCGGCACGGACCATCCCCACCAGGCCCAGCAGCCGGAACTTCTTGAGATTTGAGAACGGAGCACACGATCATGGCCCAGGAACAGACATACGCCACCGGCCGGCGCAAGACCGCCATCGCCCGAGTCTGGATCACCCCCGGCAGCGGCAAGCTGGCCGTCAACAAGATGCCGGTCGACGAGTACTTCGGCAACATCTTCTTCGAGCCCAAGGTTGCCAAGCCCTTCTCGGTCACTGAAACCGCCGGTCAGTACGATGTCCAGGCCACGGTCTGCGGCGGTGGCAAGTCGGCCCAGGTCGACGCCCTGGTGCACGGCATCGCCCGGGCCCTGCAGGAGGCCCACCCGGAAATGCGCGTGCCGCTGAAGCGGGCCGGCCTGCTCACCCGCGACCCCCGCGCCAAGGAGCGCAAGAAGTACGGCCTGCGCGGCGCCCGCGCCCGGTTCCAGTTCTCCAAGCGTTAATCCGGCGCACCGCGGCCGCGGCCGCGAGGTTCAGCTCCAGCCTTTCCGCTCGTCCAAGGGAATAACGAATCGCTCGTTATTCCCTTTTTTTATTGGTCATCGCCGGCGATCCGTCCCGTGGTCGCCAGGGAGGAGTCATCATGTTGCGTGTGGGTATTGTCGGCGCGTCCGGGTACACCGGCGTTGAACTGGCCCGTCTGCTCGCCGGGCACCCGGAAGTCGAAATCACCGTGGCCACCTCGCGGCAGTACGCGGGCAAGCCGCTCTCCGAGGTGTTCCCGAACCTGCGCAAGCGGGTGGAGGTCGTCTGTGAGAACCTCGGCGCGGCGGAACTGGTCGACCGAGCCGATTTCTTCTTTACCGCCGTGCCTCACAAGACGGCCATGGACATCGTCCCCCAACTGCTTGCCGCCGGCAAGAAGGTGGTCGACCTGAGCGCCGACTACCGGCTGCACGACGTGGGGGTCTACCAGGCCTGGTACGCGGAGCACACCAGCCCGGAACTGCTCGTCGAAGCAGCCTACGGCCTGCCCGAGCTGTACCGCGAGCGCGTCCGCACCGCCCGGCTGACCGCCAATCCGGGCTGCTACCCGACCTCGGTGATCCTCGCGCTGACGCCGCTCTTGCGCCGCGGCCTGATCGACCCGGCCACCCTGATCATCGACTCCAAGTCCGGCACCAGCGGCGCCGGCCGGGCCGCCAGCGTGGCCACCCTGTTCTGCGAGGTCACCGACGGCTTCCGGCCCTACAAGGTGGGCGGCAGCCATCGCCACATCCCGGAGATCGAGCAGGAACTCTCCGCCGCCGCCGGCCGGCCGGTGACCGTTTCGTTCACCCCGCACCTGCTGCCCATCTCGCGCGGCATCCTCAGCACCATCTACGCCTCGCTCACCCCCGAGGGCCGGGCAGCCGACCTGCAGGCGTTGTTCGAGTCCACCTACGCTGACGAGCCGTTCGTGCGCGTGCTGCCCGCGGGTACGCCGCCGGCCACCCAGCACGTGCGCGGCTCCAACTGCTGCGACATCGGCCTGCAGCGCGATGAGCGCACCGGCCGGCTGATCGTCATGTCGGCCATCGACAACATCGTCAAGGGCGCCTCGGGCCAGGCCGTGCAGAACATGAACCTGATGCTCGGCTTCCCCGAGACCACCGGACTGATGGGCGCACCGCTGTTCCCCTGATGGAGCGCTGCATCCGGCTGCTGGTCGCCTTTGACGGCAGCGGCTACCAGGGCTGGCAGCGCCAGGCGCACGGGCCGACCGTGCAGGGCGAGCTCGAACGCGGCCTGGCCACCCTGTGCGGCCACCCGGTGACCGTGCACGGCGCCGGCCGGACCGATGCGGGCGTGCATGCGCTCGGCATGGTCGCCCATTGCCACCCCGCATCGGCCATCCCGGTGGTCGCCTTCTGCAAGGGACTCAATTCGCTGCTGCCCGCGGACATCCGCATCCTCGAGGCCGCCGAGGCGGAGGCCGGGTTCCACAGCCGCTTCGACGCCTGGGGCAAGACCTACCGCTACGACTTCTGCACCGCCCCGGTGCAGCTGCCCTCGACCCGGCTGTACACCGCCCACCGGCCGGGCGGGTTCGACCCGGCGCTGATTAGGCCGGCCCTGGCAGCACTGGTCGGCACCCACGACTTCTCGAGCTTCGAGCGAGCCGGCTCCCGCGACCGCACCGCCGCACACGGCCGCGGCGCGGTGCGCACCCTGCACCGGGCCGACTGCGCCCCGCATCCCGCGCACCCCGACTGCTGGTCGATCCGCCTCACCGGCGACGGCTTTCTCCGCCAGATGGTGCGGATCATCAGCGGCACCCTGATCGAGATGGGCCAGTCCAAACGCGAAGCCGCGGAGATGGCGGCCATCCTGGCGGCCCGCGACCGCACCCGCGCCGGCCCCACGGCGCCCGCCTGCGGCCTGTTCCTCGAAACGATCTACTACCACGACCCGTTCCATGCCCAGTCCCCGACCACCTGACATGTTTTTCGCCTGCCTGCCCCTTGTGCTCGCCTCCGCCTCGCCCCGCCGCCGGGACTTCCTTGCCCGGCTCGGTCTGCAGTTCCAGGTGGCCCCGGCCGATATCGACGAAACACTGCTCCCGGGCGAATCGCCCGAGCCGTTCGCCCGGCGCATGGCCGCGGCCAAGGCAGAGCTGGTGGCCCGCGACCGGCTAGATGCCTGCGTCATCGGCGCAGACACCGTGGTCGCCCTGGACGGGACCGTTTTCGGCAAGCCGCGCGACCCGGACGACGCCCTGGCCATCCTCCAGACCCTGCAGGGCCGCACCCACCAGGTGAGCACCGGCGTGGCCGTGGTCTGCCCGGCCCGGGGGATCGGCGAGGTGTTCACGGTGACCTCCCAGGTCCGTTTCGCCTCCTTTCCGGACGAGATCCTCCGGGCCTACATCGCCACCGGCGAGCCCATGGACAAGGCCGGCGCCTACGCCATCCAGGGGCGCGGCGCCTTTCTCGTGCGCGCCATTGCCGGCTCCTGCAGCAACGTGATCGGCCTGCCGGTGCACGACCTGGTCACCGTTCTGCTCCATCACCGCCTGGTGCGGGTCGCACCGGCCGAGCAAAGGCAGGCATCCGACCATCCCCTCCCTTGACGGGCCAAAGCACGGTGTGCTAGCATCCGTCACTCCCGACCGGCCCAACCGCCTTGCCCGCAGCCGGGAGACAAGGAAGCCATGACCCAGCCGCCGGCCGACCCCTCGGCCCGAAATCTCCTTCTGCTCGAATTCCCGGTCAGGCTGTACACGGCCCTGCGCACCGTGCGCCTCTACCCTGCCACCAATCCCCAGGTGCTGCGCAGCGTCGACCTGGTGGAGCGGGCCTTCCGCGGCCTGCTGGCGACGACCGGCGAAGACCGGGTCGAAATCGCCGTGGTCGAACAGCAGCTGCTCGTCTGCGGCGAGCAGCTGGCCGACCGCGACCAGGTCCGGCCGCAGATAGTGGGCCTGATCCACCTGTTCCAGCGCCTGCAGGTCCACAGCCTCACCTTTCACCCCTCCCTGACCGGCCACGATTTCACCCGCTTCGCCGAACTCCTCGCCACCCTGCCCGACGGCCGGCAACCGGCCGAACCCCTGCCCGTACTGTTCGACCAGGCCGGCCTGCACGGCATCGTGGTCGACATCCGCCGCTACGTGGCCCTGGGCGAGGGCGAGCAGGTGGTCCGCGAGGAACTGGCGGCGGCCATGGGCGTGGATATCGATGACGAGGAACTGGCCCAATTCGTCATCGGCCAGACCGGGGCCGGGGTACGACTGCAGGCGATTGACGCGACCGCGGCCCAGGACCCGGCCACCCGCCTGACGGCAGCGGTGTCGAGTTCCGGCAGCGACGAGGAACTTACCGCCGCCACCGCGGCCATGCTCGCCCACCTGGCCGGCAGCACGGACCCGGACCGGCGGGCGGAAGACCTGCGCCTGTTCGCCCGCACCCTGGCCGGACTGGACCCGTCGCGGCTTGCCCGGCTGATCAGCCGGCTGCCGCAGACCCCGCTGGCCGACGAGCTGCTCGGGGCGGTGCTCGAGCAGCTGCCGCCGGAGCGGTTGGACCGGCTGGCGGTGCGGTTGGCCACGAAACAGGGACCGGAGGGTGAGCAGGCCGGCGCAGAGGGATTGGCGGCGACCGCGACCGGCCTGATCGACCGGATCGCCGCGGTCGCCTCCGTCGGGCCGGACGGCCAGCGCCCCTCCTTCACCCGCTCCCTGGATGCCCTGCGCCTGCTGCTCGATCCGGACGAGGACCCGAACGGGCTGCCCGAAGGGCTGCGCCAACGGCTCACCGACCCGGAATGGGCCGCACCGGTGCTGACCAGCGCCGCCCGCCAGGTGACCGACCCGGACCTGCGCGATCTCGCCCGGGTCGATTTCGTTGCCTTCAACCGGCTGCTCGGCCGCTACGAACAGCTGCTCGACCAGGAGCGCCAGCAACGGGTGGCCACCCTCGCCGGGGCGGAACTGGCCGCAATCGAGGGGGCGACCCTGTCCACCCTGCTGGCCGAAACCTTCAAGGGGCTGTTCGGTGACCAGGTGTACCGCCAGGTGGTCTCCGCCATGCCGGACGAACTGCTCGACCGGACCCTGACCCACCTCACCCCGCGGCAGCTCAACCGCATGATCGCTGCCCTGACCAGCGACCTGCCCCTCCAGCCCGGGCCCGCGGGCGAACCGGCGCCGGACGCGGACCCGGTGCTCCGCCGGCTGGCCCAGACCCGCCGGGGACCGGAGGTGAGCGTGCTCATCGCCCGCAACCAGGACGCCGGCCGGCTGCTGCGGGACCCGGAACCCGGCACGGCCGGCCTGGCGGAACCGCTGCGCCAGCGGCTGGGCGACCCCCAGTGGGCCGGCCCGGTGCTGGCCAGCGCCACCCTGCAGGTGGCCGACCCGCCCGCCGGTCCGCACCCGCCTCCCCGGTTCACCGCCCTGCAGCAGCTGTTCGCCCGCTGCGAGCAGCTGCTCGACCGGGGCCAGCAGGAACGGGCGGCTCATCTGGCCGGGGCCGAACTGGCCGGCCAGGAGGGACAGGTGCTCGGCCGCGTGCTGGCCCGCCGCTTCAGGGGGCTGTTCGGCGAGCAGGTGTACCGGCAGGTGGTGGACCTGGTTGCCGATGAACTCCTCGACCAGACCGTCGACCACCTCACCCCCAAGCAGCTCAACCGCATGGTCGCCGCCCTGACCAGCGACATGCCCCTGGAGGTGAGCCGCACCCGGGACCAGGAATTTGCGCCGGCCGACGACACCCTGCTCAAGCGGCTCAGCCGCACCCGCAAGGGGGTCGATGTCACCCGCCTGATCGCCCAGAACCTCGATGCGCACGCGCTCCAGGCCGGCACCGAGGCCCTGCCCCGCCTGCCCGAGCGGCTGGCCATGCGCCTGCAGCAGCCGGCCTGGGCCGCGCCGGTGCTGGTCAGCGCGGCCGAGCAGGCCGTGGATCCGGCCAACTTCCACGACGGCAAGGCCGACCCGGCCCGGTTCGTGCGCCTGCTCGACCGCTACGACACCCTGCTCAGCAGGGACAAGCAGGTGCAGGTGGCCGCCCGGGCCGGCGCCGCCCTGGCCGGTCTGGACGACAGCGAACTGGCCCTGCTGCTCGTGCGTGCGGACAAGAGCGGGTTCGGCGAGCAGCTCAACGAGCAGGTGATCGGCCAGCTCGGCGAGGAGCGGATCGGACGCATCGCCCGACGGCTCAAGGCGGCGGCCGAGGGGAGCAGGCCCCTGCCCGTTGCCGCGGACGAGCAGCAGGTGGCCAGCGCCTACCAGCAACTGGTGCAGACCGCCCGCGGCGAAAAGATGCGGGCCATGCTCGAGCTGCACCGTGAACGCCAGCGTCGCCGGGAGGAGGAAGAACGCGGCAGGGTCACCACCCTGCTCGACGAGCTGCACCAGGGCCGCTTCACCCTGCTGGAACAGAAGGACTGCGTACCCACCCTGGCCGCGGCGGTCCGGGACCTGCTCGGTGAAGGCCGGGAGGCGGAAGCGGACGGCCTGCTCATGCAGCTGGCCGTGGCCCTGCAGCACCAGCGCGGCCCGGTGCGCAGCCACGCGGCCCATGGGCTGGCCGCCATTGCCGAGCAGCTGGCAGCCAGCGGCCAGTGGCAGCGGCTCACCCGGCTGCGGCCCGCCCTGGAACAGGTGCTGCGCCTGCCCGGGCTGGCCCCCCAGGCCAGGGCGCAGATCCTCCAGGCCCTCGCCGCCCTGACCGGTCACCACCTGGCGAGCGAACAGTACAACCGGGCCCACGAACTGGTGCAGTGGTTCCAGTCCCTGGCCGCGCCGTCCGCCGACCCGGACCGGGACGACCCGGAACTGCGCGTCCTTGCCCGCGACCTGCTCAAACGGATCGGCGCCCCGCCGGTCCTCGACCAGCTGCTGAAGACCGCCCTGCACTCGGACACCCACCGGGAGGAAGCGGCCCGCGTCCTCACCGCCCTGGGCGCACCGGCCGCCCAGATGCTGCTGCAGCACCTGATGAGCGACGACCGCCGCTACGCCCGCCGGCGGCTGCTCGACCTGCTCCGGCAGACGGGCGAGCCGGCCACGGCCATCCTGCTCGAGCAGCTGCACCGGGATGCCCCCTGGTACGTGATCCGCAACATTGTCCGCCTGCTCGGCGAGGTGGGCGGACCGGAGCACTTTGCCGCGGTGCGTCCCTTCCTCGCCCACCCGGACCTGCGCGTGCAGCGCGAGGTGATCTCCACCGGCCTGCGCATCGGCGGCGAGGAGACGAGGGATTTTCTCCTCGAGGCCCTGCAGACCGTGCCCGACGAACTCAAGACCAAGGTGGTCCACCACGCGGCCGAGGTCCACGACGAACGGTTCGTCCGCCCGCTCACCGACCTGCTGGAGAGCCCCCGCCCCTTCCTGGGCAAGAACCGCGACGACCTGCAGCTGGCCATCTGCCGCACCCTCGGCGCCATCGGCTCGAAACGGGCCGCGGCCGCCCTCGGCCGGGTGGCGCAGAGCCGCACGGTCCTCGGCCTGGGCGGCTACTCGGAAACGGTGCGCCAGGCCGCGGCCCGGGCCCTGGCAGAGATCCGCGACGCGGGCGGGGAGGAGCCGGTGCGGGAGGTGGCGGAGCTGCGGTCAGACCGCGGGGTACCATCGGCTGGGGAGGGAACGGGGGCTGCGCCCGCCGGGACCGGGGCCGCAGCCTCGGGGACGGAGGAGGAAGAGGCGATCTTCGCCCTGGTGGCCGCGGGCCAGCCGGAGATGGCCAAGCAGCGGCTCATCGACCTGATCGCGGCCACGGCGCGGGCCGGCGATTTCCGCACGGCGGAACGGCTGCGCGACCGCATCTACGAGATCGACGGGCTGGCGCTCACCGAGATCATCCGCGCCGGCGAGATCATCGAACAGGAGAAGCGCGGCGCCATCCGCGACGAGGACCTGGAGATCTGGGCAGCGCTCACCGACACGCTCAGCTCCGAGGAGTTCCAGACCATCTACCACGAATTCATCGAACGGAGCTACAAACCCGAGGAGACCATCGTCAGCCAGGGGGACAGCAACGAGGAACTGTTTTTCATCAACCGCGGCAGCGTCAAGGTCTCTCACCTGGTCGGGTCGCGGGAACTGTTCATCACCAGCCTGAGCCGCGGCCAGATCGCCGGGGAAAACTTCTTCACCCCGAGCTTCTGGACCGTGAGCCTCACCTCGCTCACCCCGGTGACCGTGTACGTGCTGCCGCAGTCGGCCCTCACCGCCTGGCAGGAGCGGTTCCCGGGCCTGCGCACCAAGCTCCACCAGTTCTACGCGGCCAGCAACAACATCAACGCCATGCTCGACCGCAAGGGGCTGGAGCGGCGCCGCGACCAGCGCTTCACCCTGGCCCGCAGGATCCAGGTGCAGCCGGTGAACACGCAGAACGCGCCCATCGGCCGCGGTTTCCGGGCCGAGACCGCGGACCTCTCGCTGGGCGGGCTGGCCTTTCTCGTCCGCATCGGCCGGCAGGAGAACGCCCGCCTGCTGCTCGGCCGGCGCATGCAGGTGGTGCTGCCGGTGGGCGGCGCGGTGGAGTACCTCTACCTCCGGGGGCTGGTCATCAGCGTGCAGCCCTTCCACATCCTCCAGAACGACTTCTCGGTCCATTTCCGCTTCGACCAGCCGCTGGACGAGCAGGATCTGCGCACCATCCTCGGCTGAGGCGGATCGCGACCGGGTCAGGCCGGAGTTGCGCCGGCGGCCGGGGTAAAGTCGTACTGCGGCTCCCACAGCAGCCCGACACGGACATTGAAGATGTCGGCCCTCCGCGGGGTGACGGCAAAGGTCTCCACCGCAGCGGCGGCCGGGTCGTACTGCACGCTCTCGGTGATCAGCTTCTGCCGCAGTTCCTCGCCCAGGCGGGCGATCTCCGCCTCGATCCGCGCCGCCTCTTCGCGGGCCCGCTGCACGTCACCCGTTTCCTTGAGCAGCCGGCCGGCGCTGCGCACGCCCTGGGCCGAGCGGGTGGCCGTGGTCATGGACAGCGGCTTGCGGCCGAGAAAGGCGCCGAGGATGGCCGCGCCCACGGACAGGGCGGTCTCCACCCCCCTGGCGCGCACCTCGCCCTGCTCCTTGCCCACCCGGGCGAGTGCCTTTTCCAGCTGCGTTTCCAGTTGCCGCTGCTTTTTCCCGTACTGCTCCTCGAGCCGGGCCAGGGCCTCCTCCTTTTTCGCGGCGAGCAGGGCGGCCAACCGCTGGTGGAAGGCGGCCTCGGACTCGCCGGGCTGCGATTCCAAGCCATGCTCGCGCACCCGCAGGAGCTGCAGGGTGTGCGAGCGGTAGAGGTGGTCGGAGAGCCGTTTTTCCTCGTCGCTGAACTCGCGGCGCACGGTCACCTCCGCCGGTACCCGGGCGAACAGCGCGCCCGCGGGCGGCTCGGCCGGCAGGTCGTCGACCGCGAAGCCGGTGGCCTCGGCCCGGGACCAGTCGGCACCGACCGGGTCGAGCGGCAGGGGGAGACGCAGGCAGACCTCGGCGGTCTCGTCGATACCGCGGCGCTGGTCCACGGTGCGCACCGAGGCAAGCCCCACCAGGGCCGGCCGGTAGCGGATCGCCTCGCCGGGCAGGGGCGGCGGCACGAACCGCTGCAGGAGGGTATCGGCCAGGTGCGGCCGAATCTCGGTGTAGGTCTCCTCGTCACCACCGGCAAGAGGAGGCGCCGCCTCGCCCCCGGCCGGTGCGCCCGGCCCGCGCTCCAGCCGGCCGACCTCCTCCAGGCTGATCGGCCCCTTCAGGTAGGAAAGCACCCAGCGGGTGGTGAACAGGGTCGGCTCGTCGCGGTGGGCCGAGCTGAGCAGGAAGGAGCGCTCGCGCAGCCCGGCGATCATCCGCCGCAGCTCCTGCTCGTCGAACCGCTTGGAGCTGCCGGCGATACCGGTGATGACCCGGTCCTGGTCCTGGCGGGTCTGCAGCCGGCCCACGAACCAGGTGCCGATGTTGGCCAGCCCCTTGTAGTCCAGGTCCACCGGGTTCTGGGTGGAGAGGACCACGCCGAGGCCGAAGGCGCGGGCCTGTTTGAGCAACAGCAGCATGGGTTTCTTGGACGGCGGGTTGGCGCTGGGCGGGAAAAAGCCGAAGATCTCGTCCATGTAGAGCAGGCAGCGCAGGCCGCTGCTCCCTTCCTGGCGGCGCATCCAGCCGAGCAGCCGGCCGAGCAGCAGGGTGACGAAGAACATGCGCTCGCTGTCACTCAGGTGGGCGATGGTGAAGATGGCGATGCGCGGCTTGCCCGCCGGGGTGTAGAGCAGCTCCTCGATGGCCAGCGGCTCGCCCTGTACCCAGCCGCCGAAGGCCGGACTGGCAATGAGGGTGTTCAGCTGCAGGGCCAGTTCCATCCGTTTGGCCGGCGGGTAGAAGGCGTCCACCGGGAACACCCCCACCTGCTTGAACGGCGGCTGCGCCACCCGGGTGATGAGGGTTTCCAGGGAAAGGGACTGGCCCTGCTGCCAGGCATCGTGGAGGATGGTGGAGAGGAGCACGTGCTCGCGGCTCTTCAGCGGGTCGGCGTCGATGCCGAGCAGGCCGAGCAGCGAGGCCACGGTGGAGCCGATCATGTCGGCCAGGGTCTCGGTGTCGGCCAGCACCTCGGCGGACGGCGCCTCGAGGCTGTCGAGAATGGACACCGGCCGCACGGCGGCGCTGCCCGGGGTGTACACGGCGAACTCGGCGCTGGCGCGCATGCGCCGGATGCGCTCGCCGTCCTGGTCCCAGTCGGCCAACCCCTGGCGCCACTGGTCGGCGGTGCGCCCGGCCAGTTCGTCCACGCTCAGCCCCTTCTGTTCGGCCGCGGCCGGGTCGATCCAGGGGCGGAAATCCGCCGCGGCCAGGTCCGGAAAGGTGAGCAGCAGGTTGACCATGTCGCCCTTGGGATCGATGACGATGGCCGGCAGCCGGTCCATGGCCGCCTCTTCGAGCAGCGCGATGCCCAGGCCGGTCTTGCCGCTGCCGGTCATGCCGATGATGGCCGCGTGCGTGGTCAGCTGCTTGCTCTTGATGAGCAGCGGCCGGCGGGTTGCCTCGCCGGTGTGCGGGTCGACTTCCCGGCCCAGGTAGAAGAGATCGAGTTGTTCGTAATTGATCGCGTCCGCCATGGTGCTCCTCCCGCTGCGCTATTTGATTGAACCTGCCGGTCCTTTCTGCTTGAATAAAATCACTTCCACGTCAACCAGTTACGAGGCACGCCGATGGCCGACGCGATCACCCGGTTTTTCCTTGACCAGTTACCAGAGGCCCGGCTGAAAAACAACACCCTTCACGCCCCCTGCCCGTTCTGCGCCGGCGACCGGGACGGGCGGGAGGCGAGCCTGGTGGTCTTTCTCCAGCCGGACAGCTGGTTCCACGGCTACTTCCGCTGTGCCGGCGGCTGCGCGGCCAGCGGCTTTCCGCTCCACTTCGCCCGGTTGCGCGGCCTGAACCCGGCCCTGGTGCCCGGCTTTGATCCGGACCGGGAATACTTCGGCCGCGAGGTCGACTACCCGGTGCGCAACCTGAACAACGAACTCGCGGGCTTTGCCGACAAGCTGACCACGGAGAGCGGCCGCCGCCTGTTCGCGGCCGGTATCACCGTGGAGACCCTGGCCGCGCTGCAGGTCGGCCACAATGGCCGCTACCTGGTCTACCCGTACGTGCAGCCGGACGGCAACTGCTACGCGGCCCGCTGCGTGCACCCGGACCGGCCCGAGGATGCGTTCTGGTACGGTGACGAACGGTTTTTCGCCGAGCCGTACCGGCTGTTCAACGCCCCGGAAATCGACCGCTGCGAAAACGGCACCCTGTTCGTGGTCGAGGGCGAAGAGAACCTGCTCTGCCTCAAGCAGCTCGGCCTGCCCGGGGTGGCCGTGCCCGCGGCCGCGGACCTGGAGCACCTCGACCCGCGCCGATTCGAGTGGATCCGCACCCTCTTCCTGTGGGTCGGCCACAGCGCCGAGTCCGCGGCCCTGGCGCGGGTCTTCGCCACCCGTGCCGGCTTCAAGGTGCGCATCGTCCGCTGGCCGGACAACGCGCCGAAGAGCGCCAGCCTGCACAACCTGGCCACCGAGCAGCCGGAGGGGTTCCAGCAGAGGGTGTTCGCCATGGTTCGCGAGGCGCGCGCCTTTTCCCCCTTCCCCTCGCCGGCGGGCGAGTTCCACACCTTCACCGAACGGCTGGCGCAGGAGGCGGGCGCGGGCTGGGCCGGCCTGACCACCGGCTTTGCCCGGCTCGACCGGGCGCTGGGCGGCCTGCACGGGCTGAATATCCTCGGCGGCACGCCCAAGGCGGGCAAGTCGACCTTCGCCATCCAGGCCGCCGCCGACATGGCCGGCCGCCGCCTGCCGGTGATCTACTACGACTTTGAAAACGGCCGCCAGAAGATCTATCTGCGCATCCTCAGCCGGCTGAGCCGGCTGCCGGTGGAACAGATCCGCGCCGGCAACCTGGCGGGCGATGAGGCCACCCGGCTGACCCAGGGGTTGGACACGCTCGAGGGGTTGCTTCCCTGGCTGCGGGTGGTCAATGACCGCACACTCTCGCCCGAGACCATGCGCCGCCACATCGACTTCCTCCGCCACGAGACCCGCTCCGACTACGCGGTGGTGGTCATCGACAGCCTGCACAAGCTGCCGTTCAAGGACATCAGCCAGAAACGCAGCGGCATCGATGGCTGGCTGCGCCAGCTGGAAGCGATCCGCGACGAGCTGGCGGTGAGCTTTTTGGTCATCTCGGAGCTGGAGCGCGGCCCGGACGGCCAGTTCGACCGCCAGCCGCAGCTCGGCTCGTTCAAGGGCTCGGGCGACATCGGCTATTCCGCGGACAACGCCCTGGTGCTCCTGCCGCAGTGGGACCCCTTTGCAGACGACCCGCCCGGGGAGCGGGCCAACGACCTGTGGGTGGTGGCCAGCCGCGAGCACAGTCCCGGCCTGGTGGGCGCCTACCGGGTCGACTACCCGTTCTGGGGCTTCAGCGAGGAGTGATCAGGTCTCGGCCAGCTCATCCTGCCAGGCCGCCAGCCGCGCCAGGGCGAGTTCGGCGCGCAGCCTCCCCCGGTCGCGGCGACGGACCCGGCCGGCGAGCGGCGGGAACAGGCCGAAATTGACGTTGGAGGGCTGGAAGTGGTCCGGGTCGGAGTCGACCAGGTGGCGGACGAGGGCGCCGTGAGCCGTGTCCGGCGGCGGCAGGACCGGGGCGCGGCCGAGCACCCGGCGGGCCGCGTTCAGGCCGGCGAGCAGCCCCATGGCCGCGGACTCGAGGTAGCCCTCGACCCCGGAGAGCTGGCCGGCCAGGTAGAGGCCGGGCGCGGCGCGCACGCTCAGGTCCGGGGCGAGCACGCGCGGGGCGCAGACGAACGAGTTGCGGTGCACCGAGCCGTAGCGGAGGAACACCGCCCGCTCGAGCCCGGGAATGGTGCGCAGCACCCGCTGCTGTTCCGGGTAGGTGAGCTTGGTCTGGAACCCCACCAGGTTGTAGCTGGTGCGCTCCCGGTTCTCGGCGCGCAGCTGCACCACCGCATAGGGCAGCTCGCCGGTGTCCGGCCGGGCCAGGCCCACCGGCTTCATCGGCCCGAAGCGCAGGGTTTCCGCGCCGCGGGCGCACATCACCTCGATGGGCAGGCAGCCCTCGAAGTAGTGGGGCTTCTCGAAATCGTGCAGGGGTACGGTACCGGCCGAGCCGAGCAGGGTGATGAACCGCTCGTACTGGTCCCGGTCCATGGGGCAGTTGAGGTAGTCGCCCGG
>CAZMNU010000043.1:21618-23765 GCA_964567725.1 uncultured Desulfobulbus sp.
CCCAGCCGCCGCATCTCCTCCTTGAGCAGCCCCGCGGCCGAATCCACCGCGTTTGAGCGCAGCGAGTTGGAACAGACCAGCTCGCCCAACAGGTCGGTCTCGTGCGCCGGGCTGCGCCGCTGCGGCCGCATCTCGAAAAGGTCCACGGCAACGCCCATCTCCGCCGCCTGCCAGGCAGCCTCGCAGCCGGCCAGGCCGCCGCCGATCACCGTCAGTCGTTGTCCATCCATCCCCTTCCTTCCCCCATAAAAAAAGGCAGGGCGGCCGTCGGCCCACCCTGCCCGTGTCCGGCAGCGATCCGGTTCAATAGCGGTAGTAGTCCGGCTTGAACGGGCCGTCCACCGGCACGCCGAGGTAGTCGGCCTGCTCCGGGGTGAGCCGGGTGAGCTTGGCGCCGATCTTGGCCAGGTGCAGGCTGGCCACCTTCTCATCGAGCTGCTTGGGCAGCACGTAGACCTTCTTCTCGTACTTGCCCGGGTTCTGCCAGAGTTCGATCTGGGCGAGCACCTGGTTGGTGAACGAGTTGCTCATGACAAAGCTCGGGTGGCCGGTGGCGCAGCCGAGGTTGACCAGCCTGCCCTCGGCGAGGATGATGATCCGCTTGCCGTCCGGGAAGATGACGTGATCCACCTGGGGCTTGATGTTCTCCCAGGTGAGTTTGCGGATGCCGGCGATGTCGATCTCCGAGTCGAAGTGGCCGATGTTGCAGACAATGGCCTGGTCGGGCATGGCGTCCATGTGGGCGCGGGTGATCACCCGCAGGTTACCGGTGCAGGTGACGAAGATGTTGCCCACCGGGGCGGCCTCGTCCATGGTCACCACCCGGTAGCCCTCCATGGCCGCCTGCAGGGCGCAGATCGGGTCGATCTCGGTGACGAGCACGGTGGCGCCCATGCCGCGCAGGGCCTGGGCGCAGCCCTTGCCCACGTCGCCGTAGCCGACGACCACGGCGATCTTGCCGGCGATCATCACGTCCGTGCCGCGCTTGATGCCGTCGATGAGCGACTCGCGGCAGCCGTAGAGGTTGTCGAACTTGGACTTGGTCACCGAGTCGTTGACGTTGAAGGCCGGCGCCAGCAGGGTGCCCTTGCGCATCATCTCGTAGAGGCGGTGCACGCCGGTGGTGGTCTCTTCGGAGATGCCGCGTACCCCGGCCATGAGTTCGGGGTACTTTTCGTGCATGACTAGGGTGATGTCGCCGCCGTCGTCGAGCAGCATGTTCGGCCGCCAGCCGTCCGGGCCGAAGATGGTCTGCTCGATGCACCACCAGAACTCCTCCTCGGTCTCGCCCTTCCAGGCGAAGGTGGGGATGCCGGCCGCGGCCACGGCGGCGGCGGCGTGGTCCTGGGTGGAGAAGATGTTGCAGGACGACCAGCGCAGCTCGGCGCCCAGGTGGACCAGGGTCTCCATGAGCACCGCGGTCTGGATGGTCATGTGCAGGCAGCCGCCGATGCGCGCGCCGGCCAGCGGCTTCTGCGCGCCGTACTCATCGCGCAGGGCCATCAGCCCGGGCATCTCGGTCTCGGCGATGGCGATTTCCTTGCGGCCCCAGTCGGCCAGCTTGATATCCGCTACTTTGTAATCAGTCATGAAGGCTCCGGGCTTCCCGGCGGGAAGCGAAAAGAAAGGGGGAAAGGTTCACACGCCGGCAGCGGCGCGCAGGTCGTCGACCCGGTCGGTCCGCTCCCAGGTGAACTCGGGCAGTTCCCGGCCGAAATGGCCGTAGGATGCGGTCTTGCGGTAGATCGGGCGAAGCAGGTCGAGCTGGTGGATGATGGCCTTGGGCCGCAGGTCAAAGACCTCGCCCACCACCTGCACCAGCCGCTCCTCGGCAATCCGGCCGGTGCCGAAGGTCTTGACGTTGATGGACACCGGCCGGGAGATGCCGATGGCGTAGGCCACCTGCACCTCGACCTCGGTGGCCAGGCCGGCGGCGACGATGTTCTTGGCCACGTAGCGGCCCATGTACGAGGACGAGCGGTCCACCTTGGACGGATCCTTGCCGGAGAAGGCGCCGCCGCCGTGCGAGCCGCGGCCGCCGTAGGAGTCGACGATGATCTTGCGGCCGGTGACGCCGCAGTCGCCCACCGGGCCGCCGATGACGAACCGGCCGGTGGGGTTGATGAAGAACTTGGTGTTGGCATCGA
>CAZMNU010000044.1:0-20559 GCA_964567725.1 uncultured Desulfobulbus sp.
CGCGGCCTGGGCGGAGGTGGTGGCGGCGAGCATGATCGAGGCGGCGGCCAGGGAACGGGTCAGTTTCTGCATGGGATGTCTCCTCAATAGGGTATGGGGGCAATCGGTCCAAAAGTGCCTGCCGATGGTGAGCGACAGGTCAGGGTTCTGTTCGGATCGGGTTACCAGCGGCGTTCGAACTTGTTGCGCAGGTACACGGCCAGGCCGTTCATGCACATGAGCACGGCCAGCAGCACCAGGATCGCCGCCGAGGTGCGCTCGACAAAGGCCCGCTCCGGCGAGTCGGCCCACAGGTAGATCTGCACCGGCAGGGCGGTGGCCGGGTCGTTGAACCCCTGGGGCACGTCGACGATGAAGGCGACCATGCCGATCATGAGCAGCGGCGCGGTCTCGCCCAGCGCCCGGGCCATGCCGATGATGGTGCCGGTCATCATGCCCGGCATGGCCAGCGGCAGCACGTGGTGGACAATGGTCTGCATTTTCGAGGCGCCCACGCCCAGCGCGGCCTCGCGGATGGACGGCGGCACCGACTTGAGCGAGGCCCGGCTGGCGATGATGATGGTCGGCAGGGTCATCAGGGTGAGCACCAGGCCGCCGACCGTGGAGGCCGAGCGCGGCAGGTTCATGAAGTTGAGGAACACCGCCAGGCCGAGCAGACCGAAGACGATGGAGGGGATGGCCGCCAGGTTGTTGATGTTCACCTCGATCAGGTCGGTCCAGCGGTTTTTGGGCGCAAATTCCTCCAGGTAGACCGCGGCGGCCACGCCCACCGGGAAGGAGAGCGCCAGCGTCACCGCCAGGGTGAACAGCGAGCCCATGGCCGCGCCGCGGATGCCCGCCAGTTCCGGCTCGCGGCTGTCGCCGTTTTTGAAGAAGGTGCGGTTGAACCGCTTCTCCAGCCGGCCGGCAGCGGTGAGCTGGTCGATCCAGCCGATCTGTTTGTCGTTCACCCGCCGCTCGGTCTCGGGCACGTCCCGGGGGATGTGCCCCTTGACGAACATGTCCACCTCGTCGTCGGCGATCACCCAGAGCGACAGGGTGGAGCCGATCAGCTCGGGCTGGCGGGTGACGATGCGCTGCAGCTCAAACGCCGCGCCGCCGCTCACCAGGCCGGCCGCCAGGCGGCGGTCCTGGCGGCTCTCCGCCCCGGGCAGGAGCGCCAGGGTGGCGTCGCGCACCAGGGCGTTGTAGTTGGCGGTGGCCAGGTTCTGCACGTCGAGCCGGGCCGGGTCGAGGTGGATGTCCAGGTGGATGCGGGTCTGGACAAAGGCGGTCCAGCCCTTCATGCCGATTGAGCCGAGCAGCAGGACGAGAAACGACAGGCTGCCGACGATGGCCGCCAGCCCGAACATCCGGAAGCGCCGCTCGCGCCGGTAGCGTTTGCCCAGGCCGAGGCCGACCACCTCCATGGTGGAGGGTGTCGGCGGGGCGGCGGGATCGTTGGTCTTCTTATTCATATTCCTCCCGGTATTTGCGGACCACGTACAGGGCGATGACGTTGAGCGCCAGGGTGACCAGGAAGAGCAGCATGCCGAGCGCGAACGCGGCCAGGGTCTTGGGGCTGTCGAACTCCTGGTCGCCGACCAGCAGGGTGACGATCTGCACGGTCACCGTGGTCACCGCCTGCAGGGGGTTGAGGGTCAGGTTGGCGGCCAGGCCGGCGGCCATGACCACGATCATGGTCTCGCCGATGGCCCGCGACACGGCCAGCAGGATCGAGCCGACAATGCCCGGCAGGGCGGCCGGCAGCACCACCAGCTTGATGGTCTCGCTGCGGGTGGCGCCGAGCGCGTACGAGCCGTCGCGCAGCGACTGGGGCACGGCGTTGATCACGTCGTCGGAGAGCGAGCTGACAAAGGGGATGATCATCACCCCCATGACCAGGCCGGCGGCCAGGGCGCTCTCCGAACTCACCGACAGGCCGAAGCTCAGACCGAGATCGCGGATGAGCGGCGCCACCACCAGGGCGGCGAAGAAGCCGTAGACCACGGTGGGCACACCGGCAAGGATCTCGAGCAGGGGTTTGACGATGGCGCGGGTGGTGCTGCCGGCGTATTCGGAGAGGTAGATGGCGGACATCAGCCCGAACGGCACGGCCACGCTCATGGCGATGGCCGAGATGAGAAAGGTGCCGGTGAGTATCGGTACGGCCCCGAAACTGCCCGAGCTGCCCACCTGATCGGCGCGGATGGCCATCTGCGGGCTCCAGTTGAGCCCGAACAGGAACTCGGTGAGCGGAACCTTCTGGAAAAAGCGGATGGACTCGAACAGCACGCTGGCCACGATGCCGATGGTGATGAACACGGCAAAGGTGGAGCACAGGGTGAGCAGGATCTCGATGGCCCGCTCCACCTGGTTGCGCGCCCGCAGGGCGGGGTGGATGCGGCCGAGCACGAGGAAGGCGGCAATGGCCGCCACGCTCAGCGCCAGCGCCGCCCGGGCCAGGCGGCTGATCCCGGCGAGCGCGGTGTAGCGGTCGGCTGCAGCCTGCAGCAAGGGATCGATCTCGCGGCTGCCGGTGTGGCCGGCCACCAGGTTGCGCAGCTCGGTAACGAGCAGGTTCATCTGGTCCGGGCCCAGGTCCGGCCGCTGGCTGGTCACCGTGTCCAGTGCCAGCGAGGTGAGCACCGGTCCGGCGGCGAACTGCCAGCCGATGATGATGCACAGGGCCGGCACCGCGCACCACAGGGCGGCGAGCAGGCCGTGGTAGCCCGGCCGGCTGTGCAGGCGGCGACCAGTGGGCCGCACTGCCAGGGCATGGGCCCGCCGCTGCCCGAACCGGTAGGCCAGGGCGGACAGGGCGAGAACAAGGGCAACGAGCGCTGTGGGCGACATGGGTCTCCTCGGACAAAAGGCAAAGCGGAACGGAACAGGCAAAGGGTACCGCCGCTTTGTTCAGGGAGTGTTCATGCTCTGTTAGATTTCCGTTAGGCCGCTTGCACCGGCTGCGGATCTGTGCTTTACAGCGACAACACGGACGAATCCCAAGGAGGAGAAGACATGGCGAAATGCATCGGCATCCTGACCGCGGGCGGCGACAGCCCCGGGCTCAACGCCGCCATCCGGGCCATCGGCAAGAGCGCCAACAACGCCTACAACATGCAGGTGATCGGCTTCCGCGACGGCTTCCGCGGCCTCATGGAAAACCGCACCGTGCTCCTCGAGGGCGAGACGCTCTCCGGCATCCTCACCCTGGGCGGCACCATCCTCGGCACCAGCCGCGACAAGCCGCACAAGATGCCGGTGGGTTCCAAGGTGCAGGACATGACCGAGGTGATGCGCGACAACTACCACCGCCACAACCTGGAGGCGCTCATCTGCATCGGCGGCGGCGGCACCCAGAAGAACGCCTGGCGCCTGGCGCAGATGGGTATGAACGTGATCACCCTGCCCAAGACCATCGACAACGACGTGGCCATGACCGACATCACCTTCGGCTTCGACACGGCCCTGTCCATCGCCACCGACGCCATCGACCGGCTCCACTCCACCGCCCACAGCCACCACCGCATCATCGTGGTCGAGATCATGGGCCACAATACCGGCTGGCTGGGGCTGGGCGCGGGCTTGGCCAGCGGCGCGGATGTGATCCTCATCCCGGAGATCCCCTACGACGTCAAACAGGTGGCCGAGGCCATCCGCCGGCGCCGGCACCGGGGTAAGAACTTCAGTATCGTGGCCGTGTCCGAGGGGGCGCTGTCCATCGGCGAGGCGCGTGAACTGGCCAAGCTGGAGGAGAAGAAGCGCGGGGCCAGGGAGGACAAGAAGCAGAAGAAGGCCGGCGCGGACCTGGCCGCCTTCCACGCCAGCCAGGCCACCAGCACCCTGCGCCTGTCGCACGAGCTGGAATCGCTCACCGGCCTGGAGAGCCGGGTGACCATCCTCGGTCACCTGCAGCGCGGCGGCACGCCCACGGCCGCGGACCGCATCCTCGCCACCCGGCTGGGCACGGCCTGCGCCGAGGCGATCCATGCAGGACGCTACGGCTGCATGGTGGCGGTCAAGGGGGAGTCCACCCGGCTGGTGCCGCTGGCCGAGGTGGTGGGCAAGCGCAAGCACGTACCGCCCGATCACCCCTGGGTGCGGGCCGCGCTGGAGACCGGCGCCTGCCTGGGCAACCGGCTCGCCTGAACCGGGTCCGGCCGGCTCCCCTCAGACGGCGTCCTCGCTGGTGCGGACGATCTCGCCCTCCACCAGGTAGATGACCTCCTCGCCGATGTTGCACGAGCGGTCGCCGATGCGCTCCAGGTGGCGGGCGATCAGGTAGAGGTTGATCAGGCAGGCGGCGCCGCCGCCGACCTCGTCGATCTCGTGGATGATGGTGCGGTAGGCCTGGTCGCGCAGCCGGTTGACCTCCTCGTCCATGAGGAAGATCTGGCGGGCCAGGGCCGCGTCCTCGGTGACCAGGGCGTCCAGCGAGGTCTTGACCATCTCCAGCACGCGGGTGGCCATGGGCTGGTAGTCGACCAGGGTGGAGAAGCCGTCCGGCCGTTTCTTGCGGATGGTAACGATCCGCTTGGCGATGTTGACGGCGATGTCGGCAATGCGCTCGAGTTCGGTATTGATCTTGATGATGGACACGATCAGGCGCAGGTCGCGGGCCACCGGCTGGTGCAGGGCGAGGATCTTGAGGCACTCCTCCTCCACCCGGATCTCCATGTCGTCGATCTCCCAGTCCGCGCCGATGATCCGCCGCGCCTCCTCCTCGTCCATGGTCTTGAGCAGGGTGCAGGCACGCCTCAGCCGGTCCTCGGCAATGGTGCCCATCTTGAGAATCAGCTGTTTCAGCTGGTCGATTTCGCGGTGAAAATGCATGTGTCGGCTCACGGCTTCCTCCAGTGGGGAATGGCTCGGCTAGGTGGTGCGGTACAGTATCTTTTCTTTGTACCGTCGGTTCGTTACCGCAGGGTTAGCAATTGGTTAGGAGAGTGTTAGCGACCGCTTTTTGGCTTGCACGCGCCGGGCTGCGTCCTAATATGCTGACCAGCGAACCGCACCAACCGCCAGGGAGAGCACGTGGACAAACCGGCCATACTCGTCGTCGAGGACGACACCGACATCCAGCAGCTGGTCAGCTACAACCTGATCCGGGCCGGCTTCAACGTGACCTGCGCCGATACCGGCGAGGAGGCCCTGCAGTTGCTCGAGCGGGAACGGTTCGACGCCATGGTGCTCGACCTGATGCTGCCCGGCCGCGACGGCATCGAGGTTTGCCGGGCGGTGCGCGAGCAGCAGGCCACCCGCGGCCTGCCGGTGATCATGCTCACTGCCAAGGGCGAGGAGGACGACATCATCACCGGCCTGGGCTGCGGCGCGGACGACTACGTGACCAAGCCGTTCAGCCCGCGGGTGCTGGTGGCCCGCCTCGAGGCGGCCCTGCGCCGCGCCCCGGAGGCGGCCCGGCGGCCGGACGACGGTGACGGCGTGATCGCCCGCCACGGCATGGAGATCCACCCGGGCCGGCACGAGGTGCGGGTGGACGGCGAGAACGTCCACCTCACCGCCTCGGAGTTCACCATCCTCGCCCTGCTCGCCGAACGGCCGGGCTGGGTGTTCTCCCGCCAGCAGATCATCGACCAGGTGCGCGGCTACGACTACAGCATCACCCCGCGGGCCGTGGACGTGCAGATCTTCGGCCTGCGCCGCAAGCTCGGCCCGGCCGGCAGCTGCATCGAAACGGTGCGCGGCATCGGCTACCGGCTGCGCGAATAGGGCCGTCCCGGTCGGTCGCCACCCGCCGCCCATTCCCCGGGCGGCCTCTCTCCAACCCCGGCAGGAACCATCATGCGCAACGTCCGTCTCTTCTGGCAGATCTTCCCGGCCTGTGTGGGCATCACCCTGCTGGCCACCGTGCTCATCGCCTGGCTGGCCACCACCACCGGGCACTCGTTCTTCCTCCACCACCTGGAGGGCGAGATCCGCGAGCGCGCCCTGCTGCTCGAACCGACCATCACCATCCTCAGCAAGGGCGATCCCGAGCGGTTCGCCGAGTTCGTCCGCCAGACCGGCCGGCGGGCCGCCACCCGCATCACCGTGATCGACCGGGACGGCCGGGTGCTGGCCGATTCCAGCGAGGACCCGCAGCTCATGGACAACCACGACGGCCGGCCCGAGGTGGCCGAGGCCCTTGCCGGCGCCACCGGTTTCGCGGTGCGGCCGAGCCGCACCGTGGGCGAGTCCATGCTCTATGCGGCGGTGCCGGTGGAGGTGGTCGAGACGGACCGGCGCGGCGTGCTCCGCCTGGCCATCCCGGTGACCCCGGTGGAGGCCATGCTGGCCTCGCTCAACTGGAAGTTCTCCGCCATCGGCCTGGCCGTGATCGCGCTCGCCGCCCTGTTGTCCTACACCAGCGCACGGCGGATCAGCCGGCCGCTGGAGGAGATGCGCCTGGGCGCCGAGCGGCTGGCCCGGGGCGAAACCATGCAGCTTGCGCCCATCAGCGACGAGGGGCTGTCCACCGAGATGGCCGCCCTGGCCGCGGCCCTGAACCGCATGGGTGCGGAGATCGACCGCCGCATCCGCCTCATGGTCCAGCAGCGCAACGAACTGGAGGCCATGTTCGCCAGCATGGCCGACCCGGTGGTGGCCATCGACGCCGAGCGGCGGGTGATCCGCCTCAACCAGGCGGCCGCCGCCCTGTTCAACCTGCCGGCCGAGGGGGTCCAGGGCAAGGCGGTGGAGGGCGTCCTTCGCCACGCGGAACTGCTTGCCCTGATCGACCGCACCCTGGCCGACAACAGCCGCCAGGACCGGCGGGTGAGCCTGTTCGCCGGCACCGAGCCGGTGCTCCTGCAGACCCGGGCCGTGCCCCTGCGCGACGAGCAGGAGCGCAGCATGGGCGTCCTGCTGGTGCTGCACGACCTGACCCGGCTCAACCGGTTGGAGCACATCCGCCAGGATTTCGTCGCCAATGTCAGCCACGAGCTGAAGACGCCGATCACCGCCATCCGCGGCTATGTCGAGACCCTGCTCGACGGCGCCCTGGAGGACACGGACAACGCCCGCCGCTTCCTCGACATCGTCCTGCGCCAGGCCGGGCGGCTGGACGCCATTGTCGACGACCTGCTGACCCTCTCGCGCATCGAGAACCGTGACGGCCACGAGGCGATCACCCTCGCCCCGGCGGAGGTGCGGCCGGTGCTGGAGAGCGCCGTGCAGACCTGCGCGGTGCAGGCCGCGGAGCGGGGCATCGAGGTTCGGGTGGAGGGGGAGGGCGGCCTGCGCGCGGCCATCAACCCGCCGCTGCTCGAACAGGCGGTGATCAACCTGTTGCAGAACGCCATCACCTACAGCCCGCCCGGGGCGCGGGTGGTGCTGCGCGCCGAGGCCGGCACGAGCGAGACGGGCGAGGGAGAGGTACGGCTCAGGGTGAGCGACAACGGCCCGGGCATCGGCCGCGAGCACCTGGGGCGGCTGTTCGAGCGGTTCTACCGTTGCGACCGGGCGCGCAGCCGCGACCAGGGCGGCACCGGGCTGGGGCTGTCCATTGTCAAGCACATCGCCCAGGCCCACCACGGCGCGGTGGCGGTGGACAGTACCCCGGGCCAGGGCTCGACCTTCACCATCAGCCTGCCCGCGGCCTGAGCCCGCGCCCGGTCTCAGGCGAGGAGCCGGGACAGGAGCCAGGCAACGAGGCCGCCGTACACGGCGGTCCAGGTCATCAGCCGGCAGGCGCGGCCGATGTGGGCCCGGGTGACCGGGCCGAATCCTGCGCCCAGGTAGGGCTTGTCGACAAGCACGCCGTGGTAGTGGTTGGGGCCGTTCAGGCGCACCCCGAGGGCGCCGGCAAAGGCGGCCTCCGGGTAGCCGGCGTTGGGGCTCGAGTGATTTTTGCCCTCGCGGCGGGCCGTGTCCAGCGCCTGTCGGGACGAAGCCCCCTCGACCCGGCGGGCGGCCAGGGCGATGAGCGGCACGGCCAGGCGCGCCGGCAGGAAGTTGGCCGCGTCGTCGATGCGCGCCGCGGCCCGGCCGAACAGCAGGTAGCGCGGATTCTTGTAGCCCACCATGGAATCCAGGGTGTTGACCATCTTGTAGGCCAGGGCCAGCGGCGCGCCGCCCAGGGCCGCGAAGAAGAGCGGCGAGAGCACCCCGTCCACCACGTTCTCGGCCACGGTCTCCACCGTGGCCCGGGCGATGTCGTCCGCCTCGTAGCGGTCCACGTCCCGGCCGACAATCATCCGCACCTGGGATCGGGCCCGGTCCACCTCACCGGCAGCCAGCAGCCGGTCGATCTCCAGCGCCGCCTGGCGCAGCGATTTTGCCGACAGACAGTAGAAGAGCAGCACCGTCTCCACCACAAAACCGAAGAGCGAATGCACCTTCCAGGCCAGCCCGGTGACCATCAGGGCCAGGAGCCAGCAGCCGAGGATGAGGCTGGCGGCAAAGAGCAGGCCGGAGAGCCGTTCGCTGGCGACCGTCCGCCGCCAGAAGGGTTCGCTCTGTTCGATGGCCCGGCCCATCCAGCGGATCGGGTGGGGCAGGCGGGGCGGGTCGCCGATGAGGGCGTCGAGGGCAAAGGCCGCGGGCAGGGTCAGCCAGGGGAGCAGGTCAGCCATGGCTCAGGTCTCCGGGCCGGCGAGCACCGCCGCGCGCAGGTGGTCGGCCACGGCCGCGTTGCTGGCCGGATCCTTGAGGGCGATGCGGATGAACTGTTCGTCCAGGCCGTGGAAGTTGGCGCAGTTGCGGATGAGGAAGCGCTGTTCGGCCAGCCGCCGGCAGACGGTGGTGGCGGTGAGGCCATCGGGCAGGCGGAGGAGAACGTAGCTGGTCACGCTCGGGAAGACCGTCAGCCCGCAGTCGGCGAGCCGCGCCCGGAAACGGGCGCCCTCGCGGCCGAGGCAGGCGCGGGTGGCGGCGATGAAGGCCCGGGCCGCCTCGCGCTGCGCACCGAGAAAGAGCACCGCCTCCTGGGCCAGGCTGTTCACGCACCAGGGCTGCATGAGCCGGCGGAACCGCTCCAGGCAATTCGGTTCGGCCACCAGGAAGCCGGCGCGCAGCCCGGGCATGCCGAAGATCTTGGACACCGACCAGAGGACGACGAGGTTGTTCAGCCGGCAGTCGGTCAGGGTGGCTGCGTCACCGTCCGGGGCGAACGGCAGGTAGGACTCGTCGATGACGAACACCGTGGCCGGGTGGGCGCGGCAGAGCCCTTCCAGTTCGTCCCGGGCGAGCATGCGGCCGGTGGGATTGTTCGGGTTGCAGACAAAGACCAGATCGTGGCCGGGGATCGCCGCGTGCAGCCGGCCGAGGTCGGGCTGGAAGTCCGTGGCCGCATCCGCGAGGCAGAAGTCCGGCTCGAGGTTGTGCACCCGGCAGCCGTCGGCGTAATCAGCGTAGGTCGGGCCGAGGATGAGCGGGTGGGTGGCGGCGAGCGCCGCACAGGCCGCGTAGATGAACTGGGTGGTGCCGCTGCCGGCCAGCACCCGCGCCGGGTCGATGCCGAGCAGGTCGGCCAGAGCCCGGACCGCGCCGGCCGCGTCCACTTCGGGCAGCCTGCTGATGCACTCCATGCGCCCGCGCAGGTGGTCGATCAGCCCGGGCAGGGAGCCCAAGGGATTGATGTTGCTGCTCATGTCGACAATGGCCTCCGGCCGGCAGCCGAGCTGCGCGGCCAGGGCGGCGACATTGCCGCCATGTCCCTGGATCATGGGTGTTCTCCTCGGGCCGGCGCGGGTCCGGCCCCGGTGCGGTCAGCTTTCGATGCCTTTGCGGGCGAGCACGCCCCGGTCGTAGTAGTGGCGGACACAGCGCATCTCGGTGACCAGGTCGGCCCGGGCGAGCACCGCATCCGGCGCGCTCCGGCCGGTGAGCACCAGTTCCACCTGTTCCGGCCGCTGGTCGATGAGCGCCACCAGGTCCTCCGGTTCGATCAGGCCAAGGGCCACGGCCACGTTGGCCTCGTCGGCGATCACCAGGTCATAGTCGCCCGAGACAAGCGCCCGGCGGACACCGTCCAGGCCCCGGCGGGCCGCAGCCCGGTCCTCCGGGGCGGGCTCGGTGAGCAGGAAGCAGCCGCGGCCGAACTGGCGCACCGTGATACGGTCGGCAAACCGCGCCAAGGCCTTGATCTCGCTGTAGTCGGCGTTCTTGATGAACTGGCCGAAATAGACCCGCAGCCCGGCGCCGGCGGCGCGTAGGGCGAGCCCCAGGGCGGCGGTGGTCTTGCCCTTGCCGTCGCCGGTGTACACCTGCACGAATCCCTGCATGCCAACCCTCCCGGAAAGCCCCCGACTCTTGAACAAACCGCCGCGCCCGCGTTGCCGGCCGGGGCGGGGCCGCCCGGCCGGGCAGGCGAACGGAGGCCAACTATTAGAGAATCACCAACGAACAGTCAACAGCTTTTCGTGCCGCCCCGGCGGTGGCGGAGCGGGCCGGGAAAAGCGGTCACCCGGGGGCGTGGGCCATTCTTTTGTTTCCTTTGGCGCCGTTGTCCAATAGAATCGGGGCGCACCCGCGGGGGCCCGCCCCGCCGTGACTGCACCGGGCGCCGGCCGGCGGCGCCGCAACCAACACAATCCCGCCCCGACGGCGGTACCTGGAGGAACAACGGATGGCGATTACCAAGATTGTCGTGACAGCCCACATCATGACCGACCGGCTGTTTGCCGAAGAGGGCTATGCTGTGGAAGAGAGCGCGGAAAACCTGGCCGACCTGCAGGGCGAGATCATCACCGGCTATCTCGCCCAGGCCTACCCGGCGGCCGAGGTCTACGTGGATATCGGCATCCACCGCACCTCGGACCGGGCGAGTTCCATCGAGGTGGCGGCCCATGTCACCGACGAGGAGATCGACCAGGCGGTGAGCGAGGATCTGCAGAACCGCCTGGCTCGGGAAATCGTCGCCGGCACGGCGGACTACACCTGGGCGGTGAAGGCGAACGAGGCCTGAAACTGACCGGTTCCGGCCGTCTCGCCACCACCCCAGACCAGGGAGGAACGCATGCAGCCCTTCAAAGCCTATCTGATCGAGCAGGATGAACACAGGAAAGTTTCCGGCCGCATGGCCACCCTGGCCCCGGACCAGCTGGACCCGGGCGAGGTGCTCATCCGCGTGCACTATTCGAGCATCAACTACAAGGATGCCCTGGCCGCCACCGGCACGGGCAAGATCATCCGCCGCTTTCCCTGCGCCGGCGGCATCGATCTCTCCGGCGAGGTGGTGGAGAGCAGCGACGACCGCTTCCGCGCGGGCGACCGGGTGATCGCCACCAGCTACGACATCGGCGTGGCCCACCACGGCGGTTATGCCGAGTACGCGCGCATCCCGGCCGGCTGGGTGATCCCGCTGCCCCAGGGCCTCGACCTGCACGAGGCCATGGGACTGGGCACGGCCGGGTTCACCGCCGCACTCGGCATCGTCCGCATGGAGGACAATGGGCTGGCCCCGGACAACGGCCCGGTGGTGGTCACCGGCGCCACCGGCGGGGTGGGCGGCCTGGCCATCGACATGCTCGCCCGCCGGGGCTACCACGTGGCCGCGCTCACCGGCAAGGAGACCGAGGCGGACTACCTGCGCGAACTGGGGGCATCGGAGATCATCCCCCGGTCGAGCATCGACTGGGAAGCGGTGCGGCCGCTCGAGGCGGCCCGCTGGGCCGGGGCGGTGGACAACGTCGGCGGGTCGATCCTTCACTGGGTGCTGGCCACCATGCAGCAGGCGGGCACCGTGGCGAGCATCGGCAACGCCGCCTCCATCCACCTGAACACCACGGTCTTCCCGTTCATCCTGCGCGGCGTGAGCCTGTTGGGTATCGATTCCGGCTACATGGGCGAGCCGACCCGCAGCCGGGTATGGCAGCGGCTGGCGGGCGACCTCAAGCCGCGCCGCCTGGCCGGGGTGACCCGGACCATCGACTTCGACCAGCTGCCCGGGGCCTTTGACGATTATATCAAGGGGCGGGTCAAGGGCCGTACGGTGGTGCGCATCGGCGCCTGAGCGGAAAAAACGAACGCGCCCGACGCCGTGGGCGGCGTCGGGCGCGTTGGGGTGCGGGGCAGGGCGGCGATCAGGAATCGCGGCGGTAGAGGTAGTCGAGGAAGTAGCACATCTGCTGGTGCCACCAGGGCCAGTCGTGGTCCACGTCCGTGCCCCAGAAATCCACCCAGGCGGGGATGCGCTTCTCGTGGAACAGTCGGTCGAGCTGGCGGGTGTCCTCCAGGGTCTCGTTCTCCCAGGCGCCCTGGCCGACGCAGGCAACGATGTCGCTCCTCCGGTACCAGTCCAGGAACCATTGGTGCACCAGGCCGGGCAGGTAGTTGAGCGGCGAGTTGAAGTACACTGCCGGGATGTCCGCCGGGCCCAGGCCGAACTCCAGGTGGTCGAGCCGGTACAGGCCGCTCAGGGCGATGGTGCCGGCAAACAGGTCCGGGTGCTTGAGAAAGGCGTTCATCGCGTGGTAGGCGCCCATGCTGCAGCCGTTGGCCATCACCCGCGCCTCGGGCTGGTTGCAGTGGTGGCGGATGAAGGGCACCACCTCCTTGACGATGTAGGCGTCGTAGGCCTCGTGGCGGGCGTTGCGCTCGGCCGGGGGCGCGGCGAAGTTGTACCAGGACTCGGCGTCGACCGAGTCCACGCAGAACAGCTTGATCACGCCGCCGTCGATGAACTCGGTGATGGCGTCGATCATGCCCATGCCTTCGTAGTCGTAGTACCTCCCCAGTGAACTGGGGAAGGCCAGCACCGGCGCCCCCCAGTGTCCGTACACCTTGAATGCCATGTCCCGCTGCAGGCTGGGACTGAACCACTGATGTTCCTCGATCTGCATGATCAGACCTCCGTGCCGCCGGTTCGGTGAATGAAGTCGATGATTTCCCGGAGCCGGGCCGGGTCCGGGGTCCGGAAGATATAGCCCAGGTCGCCGAGCGCGCTGGCAAACACGCCCGGCACCCGGTCGACCTGGCACAGCTCGCCGGCGTAGCGTTCCAGGATCTCCTCGTGGCTGTGCACGTAGGGCAGGTCGTGTTTGCGGCTGGCGTAGCAGCAGTGGTAGCGTCGCTCGAACGGCAGGTCGGAGCGCCCGTGCACGAGCAGCTCGGCCCAGACCCGGTAGATGTCGATGTCGCAGGCGTAATTGAACATGTCGGTGGTGAAGCCGCCCGGCGGCCGCATGTTCACCTCGAGCGCGGTGTAGGTGTCCCCGCCGGTGTGAAAGAACTCGATGTGGAAGAACCGCTCGCGCACCCGGAAGGCCTCCAGGCAGCGCATCCCGGCCGCCTCCAGGGCGGGCGGGATGTCGCGTAGCGAATAGTAGGCGATGTGGCGCTGCTCGTTGACCGTCTCCATGATGCCCTGGCTGAACACGTGCGCGGTGTGGAACACCGGCGTACCGTCGCGGTCGCAGAGGCCGTCGAAGGAGTGGATGGAGCCCTGGACAAAGCCCTCGACGATGTAGTCCACCGGCGGCTTGCGGGCGAAGAAGCGGACCAGGTCCTCGTCCGTGTCGAGCCGGAAGGTGTCGAGTGCGCCCACGCCCTCGTCGGGCTTGGCCACCACCGGGTAGCCGGTCTCGGCGATGAGCGTCCGGGCCTCGTCCAGGGTGCGCACCACCCGGCCCGGAGCCACCGTCACCCGGGCCTCGCGGAACTTCTCCTTCATCTCCGATTTGCGGCGGATGGTGGTGATGTCGGCGGTGCGTACGCCATACACGTTGAAATCGTCGCGCAGCCGCGCCTCGATCCCCAGCCAGTACTCGTTGAGACTGTCGATGCGGTCGATCTTGCCGTATTTGTGGGTGAAATGCCCGCAGGCGCGGAGCAGTTGGTCATAGTCGTCCATGCGCTCCACCCGGTAGTACTCGCTCAGCGACTCGCGCACCTGCGGTGCCAGGGTATCGTAGGGCGCGTCGCCGATGCCCAGGGCATTGGCCCCGGCCCGTTTGAGCTGGCGGCAGAAGCGGTGGTACTGGGGCGGGAAGTGGGGCGACAGGAAAATGCAGTTCATCTGGCTGACCTGGGGTGAAATTCAATGGGGCGGGCGGGGCGGCGCGGCGCGCGACCTTTTTTTCGCCTGTTTTGCGTTTCTATGATACCATGGGACGCGCCGGCGGGCAAAGCGGCAAATGGCGGCGGAGGCCGGCCGCGGCAGGCAGGGCGGATGGGGGGCGAGGCGCCCGGCGGAAAAAAAAACGGCTGCCGGCCTCGAAAACACCGAGACCGACAGCCGCGGGGGAACAGGGGCGGTCGTTACTTGCCGTCGATGGTGATGTCGGCTTTCAGTTTTTCCAGGGTTTTGTCACCGATGCCGGTCACCTTGGTGAGGTCCTCCACCGATTTGAACTGGCCGTTGGCAGTACGGTAGGCGACGATGGCCTCCGCCTTGACCTTGCCGATGCCGGTAAGCCCGGCCAACTCGTCGGCGGTCGCCGTGTTGATGTTCACTTTGGCAAAGGCCATGGTGATGGAGAACAGGACGATGAGCAGGGCAAAACAAAGCTTTTTCATAGTTCCTCCACAGCAAGAAGAAAAGGGGGAAAAACTGTTTACAATTGCCATGCTAGACACATCAAACGACGCCTGTCAAGTTCAAAAAGAACGGTTTAATCACTCGATCTGCCCCCGTACTTGTGCGCGTCGATTGTGCATCAACGGTTTCCGGACAGTTCCCGGAACACCTTTTTTTGTACGCTTCATCCACTGGGTCTGAACCCGGGGACGACGGGGCGCGCAGGCTGACACATGACACCCAAAAGGGGTTCCTTCATCATCCTCGGCAGCCTCCTGCTCACCGGCCTGCCCTTTTTCTTTCTCGGCGGTCCCGGCTACCAGTCGGGCCGCTCCTTCCAGGGCGCCTGGGATCTGGGCCACATCCTGTTTTTCGCCCTGCTCGGCACGCTGCTGCTTGGCCTGTGCAAACGGCGGACGGCCGTCGTCGGCATCGGCCGCACCTTCGCCCTGGTGTTCATCCTGGTTTTTGCGGTCGGCCTGGTGGTGGAGCTGCTGCAGATGCAGAGCGGCGGTCGCACCCCGGATCCGGCCGACCTGGTCCGCAACCAGTTGGGCTGCCTGCTCGCCTTCGCCCTGTTCGCACCACCGGACTGGCGGTGGACCCGGCTTCTGCGCCTCGGGGTGGCCGTGCTGCTCGTGCTCGCCCTGTGGCCGCTCTCCCGGGCACTCATCGACGAAACCCTGGCCGCCCGCCAGTTCCCGGTCCTGGCCGATTTCGAAACACCGTTCGAGACCCGGCGCTGGGTTCACCCGAGCCAGTTGCACACCCAGAGCGGGACCGTCCGCCACGGTGAGCGGGCGGCGCGGGTGCAGCTCACCACCGCCCGTTACTCCGGCGTTTCCCTGTTCCATTTTCCCGGTGACTGGCGGGGGTACCGCTGGCTTCGCTTCAGCGTCTACAACCCGCGCGAGGAACCGCTCGAACTCAACTGCCGCATTCATGACGCGCGCCACCGGGAGCACCGCAACGAGTTCCATGACCGCTTCAACCAGCAGTTCCGGCTGCAGCAGGGCTGGAACGACCTGGTCGTGGATCTGGACCGGGTACGGGCCGCGCCCAGGGGCCGCGTCATGGACCTGGGGCGGATCGAGGGGTTCGGCCTGTTTGTCGTCCAGCAACCACGGCCGCTGACGATCGTCCTCGACCATGTCATGCTGAGCGAGTGAGGGACCATGAACCGCCTGTACCGGCCACGATCGTTTCTGTCGCTGCTGCTCACCGGCTTCGTGTTTGTCAGCCTGCCCCTGGTGATCGCCCTGTTCAGTTCCGTCCAGAACCTGGAGGGGCTTCTGCGGCAGAGTGCGGCGGCAGTGTATCGGTCGGTGAGCCGCATCGAGGGCAGCCGGACCGTTGGCGACCTGCTGCGCAGCCAGGAGCGGGCCGCCCGCCTCTACGGGGTGCTCGGTGAACCGGTCCACCTCGGGGATGTGAACACCCTTTCCGCGGAGATCGCCGCCGCCCTGCAGTCGCTGGCGCCGCAGGGTGGCCAGGAAGACCTGGTGGGCCTGGTGGACGAACTGCGGGCCAGGGAAAATCACCTGGTGGCGGTGCTCAACCGGCCGCTGGGCGACCCGGAGACCCGGGAGAGCGAGCAGGTGCGGGTGCTGGGCCTGTACAGCGGCATCAGCGAGCTGGTCACCCGCCTGGAACGGCTCGGCAACGACCTCATGGGCCGGGAGATTGCCGCCCTCGAGGCGGCGGTACAGGAGAGCAAGGAGGCCCTGGTCTGGCAGGTGTCCGGGCTGATCACCTTCAGCGTGCTGCTCGTGGTGGTGTTCATCGGCCTGATCCTCAAGCCGGTGCGCCAGCTCGACCGGGCCATCGAACGGCTGGGCGAGGGCGATTTCGCCACCCCGATCGTGGTCCGCGGCACCCGCGACCTGGAGACCATCGGCGGCCGGCTCGAATGGCTGCGCCGCCGGCTGCGCACCCTCGACCGGGAGAAGGTCCGCATGCTGGCGCACATCTCCCACGAGCTGAAAACCCCGCTCGCCTCGATCAAGGAGGGGGCCGGCCTGCTCAAGGACGGCCTGGTGGGGCCGCTCAGCCGCAGCCAGGCCGAGGTGGTCGGCATCCTGGACAGCAACTGCCGCAAACTGCACAAGCTCATCCAGAACATTCTCGATTTCAACATGGCCCAGGCGCGCGAGGCGCCGCCGGATCTGCAGGATATCCGCCTGGATGAGCTCATCGAGGAGGTGGCCGGCGACCACCGCAACGCCCTGCTCGCCCGCGCCATCCAGCTGAGCCTGCAGCTCGAGCCGGTCACGGTGAGTGGCGACCGCACCCAGCTGCGTGTCGCCCTGGACAACCTGCTGGGCAACGCGGTCAAGTTCACGCCCGAGGGCGGGACAATAGGAGTGATGATGAAAATCAAGGCGAACAGGGTCAACGTGCTCATCGAGGACAACGGCCCGGGCATCAGCGAAGAGGACCGGGGGCAGATTTTCCAGCCCTTTTTCCAGGGAAAACAGCAGGGCCAGTCCCCGGTCAAGGGATCTGGCCTGGGGCTTGCAATAAGCCGGGAGTACGTGGAGAACGGCGGCGGCACCATCCGCCTGCTGCCGAGCAGCCACGGCGCCCGCTTTTCCCTGACGCTGCCGCGGGCAGCAGAGGAGGCGCCATGAAGCTGCGCTGGCTGGTTGTGGGAATTCTTGTCTCTGCCGGTGTCGCCGGCTGCGCTGCCAACAAGCCGGCCCCGCCGGTCGCCCCCACGATCGTGGCCCGGGATGCGGCCGTCGCCACCATCCTCGCCTGCATCGAGGAACACCGCGACCTGTCCCGCCAGGACCAGCGCACGGCCTACGCCGAGTTGGAACCGCAGGCGGCCAGCGGGACCGAGGCGGATCGGCTGCGACTGGCCTGCCTCGGCCTGCACGAACGGGCCATGGTCCGACAGCTACGGCGGAGCATCGAACTGGTGAAGGCCGAGACCGAGGCCCGCCCCGACGAGGCGGCCAGCCTGAACGGCCTGCTGGCGCTGCTCCAGCGGCTCGAGCGGGAACGGGTCGCCCGCTGGGTGCAGCAGCGCAAGGAAAGCGAAAGACGGAAAAGCCTGGCCGCGGAGAAGGCGCAACTGAGCGAGCGGCTCACCCTCCTCGAGCAGCAGGCCGAGCAGGACCGGGTGCGCATCGAGGAGCTGCAGAAGCAGATCGAGCAGCTGAAAAACATCGAAACCATCATCAAGAACAGGGAACGCTGACCATGGCGCGGCAACGATACAAGGTACTGCTGGTGGACGACGAGGCCGACCTGCTCCGTCTGTGGCGGCTGCGCCTGGAGAGCAAGAACTACGAGGTGGCGGTGGCGCAGAGCGGCGAGGAGGCCCTGGCGACCTTCACCACCTTCAAGCCGGACGTGGTCCTCACCGACCTGCGCATGCCCGGCATCGACGGGCTGGCCCTGTTCGAGGCGGTGCGCCGGCAGAACAAGGCGGTGCCGGTGATCATCATCACCGCCCACGGCTCCATTCCCGAGGCGGTGGAGGCGACCCGGCAGGGCGTGTTTTCCTTCCTGACCAAGCCCATCGAGGGCGCGGACCTGCTGCGCGAGGTGGAAAAGGCCCTGCAGGCCAGCGGCGGCGCGGTCGGCGAAATGGAGGACCGGGAGGAGTGGCGGCAGGACATCATCTGCCGCAGCGCGGTGATGGAGGAACTGCTGTCGCGGGCCCGGCTGGTGGCCGAGACCGACTCCACCGTGCTCATCCGCGGCGAGAGCGGCACCGGCAAGGAACTGCTGGCCATCGCCATCCACCGGGCCAGCGCCTACCGCGACGGGCCTTTCATTCCGGTCAACTGCACCGCCATCCCGGAGTCCCTGCTCGAATCCGAGCTGTTCGGCCATGTCAAGGGCTCGTTCACCGGGGCGGTGCGCAGCTATGCCGGCCTGTTCCAGTCGGCCCACAACGGCACCCTGTTCCTCGACGAGATCGGCGACATGCCGCTGCACATCCAGGTCAAGCTGCTGCGGGTGCTCCAGGACCGGCAGATCCGGCCGGTGGGCAGTTCCCAGCCGGTGCCGGTGAACGTGCGCATCATCTCGGCCACCCACCGCAACCTCGAGGAGGCGATCAAGGAACACGCCTTCCGCGAGGACCTGTTCTACCGGCTCAACGTGGTCAGCCTGGAACTGCCGCCCCTGCACCAGCGGCGGGAGGATATTCCGCTGCTGGCCGAGCATTTCGTTGCCCTGCTCACCGCCAAGGACGAGGGCCAGGAAAAGCGGTTCACGCCCGAGGCCATGCAGGTGCTGGTCGAGGCGCCCTGGCCGGGCAACATCCGCCAGCTGTACAACGTGGTCGAGAATGCGGTGGCCCTGGCCACCTCGCCCCTGATCACCGAGGACCTGCTCGTTGACGCCCTCAAGCAACACCAGAAGAAGATCCTGCCGCTGGCCGAGGCCAGGCGCCAGTTCGAACAGCAGTACCTGATCCAGCTGCTCCAGACCACCCGGGGCAACGTCTCCCAGGCTGCGAAAATGGCCAACCGCAACCGCACCGACTTCTACAAGCTGCTCAGCCGGCACCACATCGTTCCGGCCCTGTACAAGGAATGACCCGACCAAGGGGGTGACAGCCGGCTGACGCCGAAAACCGACAGGGAGGCCGGGGCGCCTCCCTCTTTTTTTGAAAATACTCAGGAAGTTTCTGTCGTTTTTTTGCGACGGACGGGGCGGGGAGAGGGTGCGCCGGCAGCCGCGGCCGGCTGGCAGTGCGGGCAGCGGTAGGTGGAGCGGCCGGCGAGCACGGTCCTGACCACGCTCCGGCTGCAGCGGCGGCAGGGCTGGCCGTCGCGGCCGTAGACGTTGTGCTGCAGCTGGAAGTAGCCTGGGTGGCCGCTGGCGGAGAGGAAGTCCGCCACCGTGGAGCCGCCCGACTCGATGGCCCGGCCGAGGATGTCCCGGCCGGCCCGGACCAGCCGGTTCCACTGGCGCAGGGTGAGCGCGCCGGCGGGCGTCTCCGGGTCGATGCGGGCCGCGAACAGCATCTCGTTGGCGTAGATGTTGCCGATGCCGGCCACCAGCCGGCTGTTCATGAGGAGCGCCTTGACCGGCGCGCTCCTGCCCGCGGCCAGCCGGTGCAGTTCCCGGCCGGTGAACTGCGGGCCGAACGGCTCGATTCCCTCCCGTGCGGAAAACTCCGTCTCCAGCTCCGCCGCCCGCGCCGCCGGCCAGACACTGATGGAGCCGAACCGGCGGCTGTCGTTGTAACGAACCTCCAGGCCGTTGTCGAGCACCAGCACCAGGTGGTCGTGTTTGTGCAGCGGCGCGTCCGCGGCCATCACCCCGAACTTGCCGGTCATGCCCAGGTGCGCAACCAGCACCGCGCCGCTTTCCATCCGGAAGAGCAGGTACTTGGCCCGCCGGTCAATGGTCGTGATCCGCTGGCCGGCGATGTGCATGCGCAGCTGCGCTGCGGGCAGGGGCGCGCGCAGGCGCAGGCGGCCGCAGCGGATGGCCGTGACCAGCCGGTCGGGCAGGTCGCTGAGCAGGCCGCGGCGGGTGACCTCCACCTCTGGCAGTTCAGGCATGGTCCATTGCCTCGGTGCAGGCGAGCATCCAGCTGTCGATGGCGGTGACGCGCACTGTCGGGGTCGGGTCGTCGCGACCGGTTATCCGGCAGCGGAGGGTGAGCACCGGATCGGCCGGGTCGATGGTGGCGGCGATGAGGCTGATCCGGCTGACAAAGGTGGGTTCGTCGTGGAGATAGCACTTCTTCACCGCCTCCTTGGCGGTCCACACTACAGCCAGGCGGGTGAGCGGGTCGGGCAGGGCGTGCAGCAGGGCGATCTCCGCCGGGGTGGTGAAGCGGGCCTGCACGTTGGCGAGCCGCGGCGCCACCGGCTCGATGTCCAGGCCGCAGGCGCCGCCCACCCGCGCCAGGGCCGCGGCATAGCCCCGGCAGTGGCTGATGGACAGGGTGGGCGGGGTGCCGGTTCGGCCGGTCCAGTCGACACCGGGGCGTCCGTGGGCATCGGCCAAGATGGTCTGTTCGAGCGGCGGGATGGCGGCGATCAGGCCGGCTGCGGCCAATTGCTGGAGGCAGTGTTTGGCGGCCAGGCGGCCGCCCAGCCATTCGAGTTGCCGTTTCGGGTTCCGGTAGCGGCCGAGTTGATCGC
>CAZMNU010000044.1:20659-23593 GCA_964567725.1 uncultured Desulfobulbus sp.
TGCGCACAACCGCTTGTCCTCACCACAAAATCCGGTATAATCGGGGCGCCCGCAAGCCCGGTCCCTGTTCCCGGAGGACCGCTCACCGCCACCGCGCCGGCCGGAGTGCCGTCGGCCGGTGGACAAACGTCACCGCCATCCGTTCGTATGCCGACTCTCACAGAATTGACCTCGTTCGACCTCGCGGTCGCCTGCATCTTCGCCCTCTTTCTGGCCCGGGGCGCGTGGATCGGCCTGGTCCGCCAGCTGGCCGCCTTCCTCGCCCTGGTGGGCAGCTACCTGCTGGCCGCCCGCTACGCGGTCCAGTTCAGCCCCCTGGCCGGACAGTTCGTCGCCAACCCGCGGCTGACCTTCTTCATCAGTTTCGCGGTGATCTTCCTGGTCGCGGCCCTGCTGTTCACCCTGATCGGCAAGCTGCTGCGCGGGGTGATGGTCATCACCCTGCTCGGCTGGTTCGACCGGCTGCTCGGGCTGGTGCTCGGCGGGGTCAAGGCCCTGGTGGTCTGCTCGCTCGTGTACATGGCGCTGGCCTCGACCCTGTCGACCACCAACGACCTGCTGCGCCGCTCCTGGTCCTCGCCCTGGCTCAAGGAGGGCGCGACCGTGCTCCAGGCGCTCATCGACGATCCCCGGGTGCGCCAGTACTTTCAGCAGAAGGAGCCGGCCATCCGCAACCAGCTGCTGCCGGCCAAGGCCGCAGAAAAGCCGGCCGGGAGCGAGGCAACACCCGCGCCCCGCTGAGCGGACCTCAGCCTCTGGCTTCGGCCAGCAGCCGGTCGCGGTAGCGCTCGGCAAAGAGTTGCACGTCGTCCCGCCAGTCGGCCATGCCGTTGATCCCCGCCTCTTTCAGGCGGCTGTTTTCGAGGATGGAGTTGGCCGGCCGGTGGGCCGGGGTGGGATAGTCGGCGGTGGTGCAGGGCTCCATGGAGTAGGGCACGCCCATGGCGTCGAGGAAGAAGCGGGCCCCCTCGTACCAGGTGGAATGCCCCTCGGCGGTGGCGTGGACAATGCCGCGCAGGTCGCTGTCCAACAGCCGCTCTATCTGCCGGGCCAGCCGCCACGACCAGGTGAGTGAGCCGTGCTGGTCGTTGACCACGCGGATGGTCCGCTCGGGGTCGGCCAGGGCCAGCCGCAGCATGGTCTTGAGGAAGTTTTTGTTGCCGATGCCGTACAGCCAGGCGGTGCGGAGGATGAGGAAATTATCGGCGTGCGCCTGCACGGCCTCGTCGCCGGCCTGCTTGCTCCGGCCGTACATGGACAGCGGGTTGGGCGTGTCCGCCTCGGTATAGTATTGCGGGGCCGGCCGGTTGCCGTCGAACACGTAGTCCGTGGAGATCTGCAGCAGGCGGGCGCCGTGGGCGGCGCACTGGCGGGCGAGCAATTCCGGACCGGTGGCGTTCACCGCCATGCACCGCTCCCGGTCGGTTTCGCAGGCATCCACCGCGGTGTAGGCGGCGCAGTTGATGACCACGTCGGGCGCGCAGGTGGTGAACACCCGGGCCACCTGGTCGGGGTCGGTGATGTCGATATTGGGGACATCGCAGCAGGAGAGCTGGTGGCGGGCGGACAGGATCTCGGTGCAGTCCCTGCCCAGTTGGCCGTTGGCGCCGGTGATGAGGATCTTCATGGTCAGGGTCTGGTCCGCAGCGTATTGGTTTCGTTGAGCATGTCCATCAGGTACTGGCCATACTGGTTCTTCATCATGGAGGCGGCGAGTCGCTCGACCTGGCCGCTGTTGATGTACCCGAGCCGGTAGGCGATCTCCTCCAGGCAGGCGATTTTCAGGCCCTGCCGGTCCTGCACGGCCTGCACGTAGCTGGAAGCCTGCTGGAGCGATTCGTGGGTGCCGGTGTCCAGCCAGCAGAAGCCGCGGCCGAGCAACTCGACGTTCAGTTTGCCCTGGCGCAGGTAGTGCAGGTTGACGTCCGTGATCTCGAGTTCGCCGCGGGCCGAGGGCCGGATGGCCGCGGCCACGTCCACCACCTCGCGGTCGTAGAAGTAAAGCCCGGGCACGGCATAGCGCGACTTGGGTTTTTCCGGCTTTTCCTCGATGCCGATCACCCGGTTGTCCCGGTCGAACTCGACCACGCCGTAGCGCTGCGGGTCCTTGACCAGGTAGCCGAAGATGATGCCGCCGTCCTTCAGCTCGGCGCAGCGGCGGACGATGGTGGCGAAATTGTGGCCGAAGAAGATGTTGTCGCCGAGCACCAGGCAGACCGGCTGGCCGGCGAGGAAGTCCCGGCCGATGAGAAAGGCCTGGGCCAGTCCCTCGGGTTCGGGCTGCGCCGCGTACTGCAGGTTCAGGCCGAGATGCGCGCCGTCGCCGAACAGTTCGGTGAATCGCGGCAGGTCCTGGGGCGTGGAGATGATGAGGATGTCGCGGATACCCGCCAGCATGAGCACGGACAGCGGGTAGTAGATCATCGGTTTGTCGTACACCGGGATCAGTTGCTTGCTGATCACCCGGGTGAGCGGGTAGAGGCGGGTGCCGGATCCGCCCGCGAGAATGATGCCTTTCACTGGTTCTCCTGCTGGGGGCGGCAAGGAAAGCTTGCCAGTTGACGATTGCCTGTGATACCTTCGGGATACGGCGTTTGCCGCCGTTCTGAACCCCCGGTGTATACCGTATTTCCCCGTATCTTGCAAACACGCTTTCGGAAGCCGCCATGACCGAACCCTTGCGCTGTTTCACCGCCTACGATGTGCGCGGCCGCGTTCCCGCGGAATTGAACGAGACCATCGCCGCGCGCATCGCCCTGGCCTGTGCCGAACACTGCCGGATGCGCCGGGTGGTGGTCGGCCGGGACATGCGGTTGAGCAGTCCGGCCCTGGCCGGGGCGGTCATCGCCGCCCTGCTCGGCAGCGGCGTGGACGTGGTCGACATCGGCCTGTGCGGCACCGAGGAGGTCTACCACGCCGTGTTCAGCGGCGCGG
>CAZMNU010000045.1:0-7545 GCA_964567725.1 uncultured Desulfobulbus sp.
TGCGGACGAGCAACGAGCTGCTCTCCCTGTTCATCCACCATTCGCCCATCTATGCCTTTATCAAGGAGATCGAGCCGGACGAGAGCCGGACGCTGCGCGCCAGCGAGAACTACCGCGACATGCTCGGCATCCCGGGCTCGGCCATGGTCGGGCGGACCATGCGCGAGCTGTTCCCGGCGGAGTTTGCCGACAGGATCATCGCCGACGACCGGCGGGTGGTGGAGCGGGGTGAGATCCTGCAGCTGGAGGAGGAACTGGACGGGCGTTCCTACACCACCATCAAGTTCCCCATCACCTTCGGTTCACGGCAGCTGCTTGCCGGCTACAGCATCGACGTGACCGAGCGGCGGCGCACCGAGGAAGAGTTGCGGCGGCGGGAGGAACAGCTGCAGCAGATGATCGAGATCCTGCCCATCGGTCTGTGGATCACCGACCGGCACGGCAGCCTGCTGCGCGGCAACCCCGCCGGCCGGACCATCTGGGGCGGGGCGCCGGCAGCGAGCGACGGCCTGTGCGCCTTTCCGGCCCGCCGCCTGCCCGGCCGGGAACCGGTGGCGGCCGACGAGTGCGCCCTGGCCCGCACCCTGCAGAGCGGCGTCACGGTGAGCGACGAACTGCTCGAGATCGAGACAGAGGACGGCACGCGCAAGACCATCCTCGCCTATTCGGCGCCGGTGCGCGACGACCGCGGCGACATCGACGGGGCGATCCTCGTGCATCTGGACATCAGCGACCGTAAGGCCCTGGAGGAGCAGCTCATCCAGGCCCAGAAGATGGAATTCATCGGTCGCCTGGCCGGCGGCGTGGCGCACGATTTCAACAACATGCTCAGTGTCATCCTCGGCCACACGGAACTGGCGCTGGACACGGCCGGCCTCTCCGCATCGCTCTCCGGCCGGCTGCAATCCATCCGCGAGGCGGTGCAGCGCTCCACCGACCTCACCCAGCAGCTGCTCGCCTTTGCCCGCCGGCAAACCGCGGCGCCGCGGGTGCTCGACCTGAACACCACCGTGGCCGGCATGCTCAAGATGATCCGGCGGCTCATCGGCGAGGACATCGATCTCACCTGGCTGCCGGCCGGGGGGTTGCCGCCGGTGCGTATCGATCCTTCCCAGGTCGACCAGATCCTCGTCAACCTCTGCGTCAACGCCCGCGACGCCATCGGTGACACCGGCCGGATCACCATCGAGACCGCCTCGGTCACCTTTGACCAGGTGGACTGCGCCCGGCACCCGGAGGTCGCGCCGGGCGGCTACGTGCGCCTGTCGGTGCGCGACACCGGCTGCGGCATGGACGACGACACCCTCGCCCACCTGTTTGAACCGTTCTTCACCACCAAGGAACTGGGCAAGGGCACCGGCCTGGGGCTGGCCACGGTCTACGGCATTGTCCGCCAGAACGGCGGCTGCATCGAGGTCGACAGCCGGCCGGACCGGGGGGCGGTGTTCCGTATCTACCTGCCCGGGCACGACGGCAGCGCCCTGCCGGAGGCGGCGGAAGGAGCGGCGCTGCCGGTGGCCGGCAGCAGCGAGACCATCCTCCTGGTCGAGGACGAGCCCCTGATCCTGGAGATGGTCACCGCCATGCTCGCCCCGCTGGGCTACACCGTGCTCGCGGCGGCGACCCCGGCTGCGGCCCTGCGGCTGGCGCGGGAACATGCCGGCACCATCGACCTGCTGCTCACCGACGTGGTCATGCCGGAGATGAACGGCCGCGAGCTGGCGGCACGTCTGGCCGAGATCCGGCCGGGCCTGCGGCGGCTGTTCATGTCCGGCTACACCGCGGACGTGATCGCCAGCCGGGGGGTGCTCGAAGAGGGGGTGGAGTTCGTGCAGAAGCCGTTCACGCGCAAACGGCTGGTGGCGCGCATCAGAGCGGTGCTCGACCGGCAGGAGGCGCCGGCCTGAGCAGGGGAGGCTGGGGCGGGCGGGAATGCCGCTCCTTCAGCGGTCCGCGTCCGCCGTGCCGGGTTGGAGGACTTTGGCCAGCCGGGCCAGGAGCTTGGCCTCGAGGAGTTCGGCGACTTGATTGTCCGTGCGGGCGCAGCGGACCACGATCAGGTCGTGCGAGGGCAGGATGAAGGCGAAATTGCCGCCGGAGCCATACATGCGCACCATGTCGGCGGGCAGGTCCCTGCCGAAATAGCCGTCCACGTTGGCACGCATGTTCTGGTACCAGGGCGCGGTCCGGGTGCGCTCGATCCATTCCGGGTCGACGATCTGCTGGTCCTGCCAGCGGCCCTTGCGGAGGATGAGGTAGGCGAAGCGGGCGTAGTCGCGCGGGGTCATGCACAGTCCGCCGTGGGTCACCCAGCGGTGCGTGCCCGGCGGCGGGTGGTGGTAGGAGATCCCGGAGAAGCCGATGGGCGCCAAAATACGGTCCCAGAGCACAGCCGAGGGCGAGTGGCCGAAGGCGTGGCGGAACACCAGGCCGAGATGGGCGAAGCCGATGCTGCTGTAGGCCCCCCGGTGCTCGCCCCAGGTCTCGCTGCCCGCGTACTCCTCCGGGTGGCCCGGGGGGAAAAACAGGCGTCCGGTGGCCGGCCACTGCGGATCGCGGCCGGTCACCCACAGGCTGTAATCGCTCCAGAAATTGCGGCCCTGCTCCACCTTTTCGCGGTCCCTGGTCTCCTCGGGCATGAACCCGGCGGTATGGCGGAAGATCTGCTCGAAGGTGACCTCCGCCTTGCGCGGGTCGGAGAGCGGGAACCCTTCCTGCAGCCAGGTGCGGTCGTAGACCCGGCTCTCTTCGGTGAGCCGCGCCCGCGCCCGTCCCTCGCGGCCCTCCTTGACCAGCACCCCGAAGAGCAGGTAGGCGAACGACTTGCCGTTGGAGGCGAGGTACTGCTGGAAGAAGCGGGACTCCGGCAGCGAGTACCACTCGCCGACGATCCAGCCGTCCTTGATGACAATGGTGGCGGTGTGGTGGTGGTAGTCGTAGCCGGGCCAGGCGCTGTTTTTGATCGACTGGCTGAACCGGCCCAGGTCCTCAAGGGCCGCGGGGTCGAGGCCGCGGCTGCGGACGAACTCCGCGGACAGGTTCGCCCGCCAGCCGCCCATGGTCTCCGGCAACGGGAAGTAATCCTCGTCCCCGAACAGGCGGTCACAGCCTCCGAGCAGCAGGGCGCAGGCGGCCAGCAGGCAGCAGCGGACCAGGCGGGCGGGCGCGCGGCGCAGCATGGGGGCGATCAGGGAGTTTCCGCGTGCGTCCCGGCCCGGCGGGCGGCGAGCCGGTTGCGGACGAACCAGACGAGGCCGATCACGGCGAGCACGACGATGACGATGTCCACCTGGTGCGAGTATTTCTGCACCACCGGCCAGTGCTCGCGCAGGCGCAGGCCGCAGTAGAGCAGGAAGCTGTTCCACATGGTGGCGCCGATCACTGAGAGGAGCATGAACGGCACCAGCGGCATCCGCCCCATGCCCGCCGGGATGGAGATGAAATGGCGGATCACCGGGATGAAGCGGGCGATGAACACCGTGTACAGCCCCTGGCGGCGCTGGAAGTAGCGCTCGGTCAGTTCCAGGTCGCGGCGGTTGAGCAGCAGGTAGCGGCCCACCTTGAGCACCAGCGGCTTGCCGCCGTAGTAGCCCATCCAGTACGAGAGCAGCGAACCGAAGAGCGAGCCCGCGCTGGTGGCGAGCACAGCCAGCCACAGGTTCCACTTGCCGTCGGCGACGAGGAAGCCGACAAAGGGCATGACCGCCTCGCTCGGCACGGGTGCGATCATGCTCTCCAGGGCCATGAGCACAAAGGCGCCGAAATAGGTGGAGGTCTCCAGGATCTGGACGGCGATGCGGCTGATGAGTTCGGTGATCATGGGCGGTTTACAGGGGGTAAAAGTAGACGAGGGCGATGAGGCCGAACACGATCCGGTACCAGGCAAAGGCGCGGAAATCGTGGCGGGCGACGTAGCGGAGCAGCCCCTTGATGGCCAGCAGGGCGCTGAAAAAGGCGGTGACAAAGCCCACCGCGAAGAAGGGCAGGTCGCTTATGCTGAGATGGTCGCGGGACATGAACAGGTCGAACCCGGTGGCCAGGAACATGGTCGGAATGGCCAGGAAAAAGGAGAATTCCGTGGCCGCCTTGCGCGACAGCCCGGTCAAGAGGCCGCCGATGATGGTCGCGCCGGAGCGCGAGGTGCCCGGGATGAGCGAGAACACCTGGGCCAGGCCGAGCTTGAGCGCGTCCCGCCAGTCCATGTCGTCCACCTCGGTGATGCGCGGCTCGCGCTGCCGCCGCTCGACCAGGAGAATGACCAGGCCGCCGACGATGAGGGCCAGGGCCACCACCACCGGGTTGAACAGGTGCGCCTTGATCAGGCCGTGCAGGAGCAGGCCGCACAGGGCCGAGGGCAGCACGGCGATGACGAGGTTGGCGACGAAGCGGCGTGAGCGTTCCTCGCTGCCCAGGGTGGCGATCACGCGTCTCAGGCGCTCGCGGTAATGCCAGCAGACCGCGAGGATGGCGCCGAGCTGGATGCAGACCTCAAACGTCTTGGCCTGTTCGCCGGTGTAGGCGAGCAGGTCGCCGGCAATGATCAGGTGGCCGGTGGACGAGATCGGCAGAAATTCGGTGAGCCCCTCGACCAGGCCGAGCAGCACGCTCTGCAGCAGCGCAAAAGAATCCATGAACTGAGGGGCTCCGATCGACGGTCGGGTGGGGGTCGGGGGTTGCGGAAACACGGTGCGGCAGGACGACCGGCACCGGCAAAAGAGAACGCTAGTTACCTGAAAAGGGCTTCAGCGTCAAGGAAATCACGATTTTAGGCGGCTTGCGAGGTGTCGCCGGGCGGCGGCCGGCGCTCGAAACAGGGCTGGTAGTCGCGGAAATACATGTCCGCCAGGGTGAGGAAGGCGCTCACCGCCAGCGGTCCGTAGACAATGCCCATGATGCCGAACAGGCTGAGCCCGCCGAGGATGGAGAGGAGCACCAGAAGCGGCGGCAGCTGGGCCTGGCTGCCGACGAACCTGGGCTTGAACAGGTATTCGATGAACACGGTGAGGAACAGGTAGAAGCCGGCGGTGACCACGGTCTGCCAGATTTGCCCCTTGATGAGCAGGATGAGCATGGTCGGCAGCAGCACCAGGCCCACGCCGAGGATGGGCAGAAAGGCGAGCCCGCCCATGACCACGCCCCAGAGCACCGGCGAGATGAAGCCCATGAGGGCGAAGAAGACCCCGCCGAGCACGCCCTGGAAGAGGCCGCTCAGGGTGTTGCCGACCAGGATCGCCCCGGCGATGGGCGAAAACCGCTGGACCAGCAGGCGGTTGTGCTCGTCCGGCAGGGGCGAGAGGGCGAGGAGAAAGGCGCCCAGCCGGCGGAACTCGACGAGCAGCACGAACAGGGTCATGATCAGGATGGTCGACTGGAACACGAAGCGCATCACATCCGCGGCCAGGGCCGAGGCCTGGCGGTAGGCGAACAGGCCGAGGGCGCTGAGCGAGCGGCTGATCAGCCCCTGGATGTCGCCCAGGTCCGGGTGGATGCCGAACTCGGCGAGCAGCGCGCCGATGCGGCTGAGCAGCGGGCTGTCCTGCAGTTGCTGCTGGAGCGCGGCGAGCAGGTCGTTCTTGATGGCCAGCTGGATGACCGGCGGGATCTCGGCGGCGATGGCGGTGATCACCGAGAACAGCGGCGCGAACACGCCCAGGGCGATGAGCGTGCAGATGAGCCCCGAGGCGAGCCAGGGCCGGACCCGGGTGGTCAGCCGCAGGTAGAACGGGTGGAGGATGCTGGCCAGGAAGAAGGCGAGGAAGATCTGGTTCCAGAACGGCCAGAGCACCAGGCCGAGCATGAGCAGCGAGCCGAGAAAGGCGAGGGTGAAGGTGCGGCGGTGCAGTTGGGTGGGAACGGGCGACATGGGGAGCGGGATCTTCTCTGTTCGGGAACGCCGCAGGATGGTCAGGCGGCCATGGCCCGCATTGTAAAGGGCGCCGGGCGATTGTGCCAGCTGAAAGTTCCGGGGCCGCGCGGGCGTGGTCTTTCTCCCGGCGGTTCCGCACTTTTCTTGCATTCTCCGCTTATCCGGGGTATAAGGCCCGTCCCGGCCCGGCAGACGTCTTGCCCGGGCCGGGCAGGAATCGCCCCACCCAGCCTGGCCGGCACCGGCCAGGCGTTTTTTGTTGGTGGACCGGCCACGGCGGATCGTCGCCCGGCCGGTTCCGCCCGCAGCACGATCAGACAGGACCGTCGGGCTCTCGCACAGCGGGCAAGGACGCCTGCCGCCGGACCGCCCCTGCGGACCGGAAACCGCATCGAGACCACACCGCTCTCCAGGAGGAGCCTGATGACCACCCCCGCCTTCGACCAGTTCGGCCTCAGTGCCGAACTGGTGCAGACCGCCGCCGAACTGGGCTTCACCGCCCCCACCCCCATCCAGCAGGCGGTCATTCCGCCGATTGTGGCCGGCCGCGACGTGATCGGCCAGGCCCAGACCGGCACCGGCAAGACCGCGGCCTACGGCCTGCCCCTGCTGCACCGTTTGGACCGGCAACACCGCGGCGTGCAGGCGCTTGTCCTCGCCCCCACCCGCGAACTGGCCATTCAGGTGGCCGCGGCCCTCGAGCAGTACGGCCGGGGCGTGGGCGCCAAGGTGCTCGCCCTGTACGGCGGCCAGTCCTACCAGCAGCAGCTCCGCAGCCTGCGCGAGCGGGTCGAGGTGGTGGTGGGCACGCCCGGCCGCCTGCTCGACCTGATGGAACAGGGCAACCTGGACCTGGGCGGGGTGCGCACCGTGGTCCTCGACGAGGCCGACGAGATGCTGTCCATGGGCTTTGTCGAGGACATCGAGTCCATCCTCGACCGCATCCCGCCCGAGCGTCAGACCCTGCTCTTCTCGGCCACCATCTCCCGGCGGGTGCTGGGGCTGTCCAAGCGCTACCTGCGCGACCCCCAAACCGTGTCGGTCACCCCGGAGCAGCTCACCGGCGCCTCCATCGAGCAGCGCTACTACCTGGTCAACCCCCAGGACAAGGTGGCGGCACTTACCCGGCTGATCGAGATGGAGACCATCGACAGCGCCCTTGTCTTCGCCCGCACCCGCCTGGGCACCGGTGAGTTGGCCAACCAGCTCAGCACCCGCGGCTACGCAGCCGAACCACTGAACGGCGACCTCAGCCAGGACGCCCGCATCCAGGTGCTCAACCGCTTCCGCGCCGGTCAGGTCAAGGTGCTTGTGGCCACCGACGTGGCCGCCCGCGGCCTGGACATCGATGACATCTCGCACGTGTTCAACTTCGACCTGCCCGACGATCCGGAAGTCTATGTGCACCGCGTCGGCCGTACCGGTCGGGCCGGCCGCGAGGGCGTGGCCATCACCCTCCTGTCGCCGCGGGAGCGCTGGATGCTGCGCCGCATCGAGGAGTACACCCGCTTCCGCATGACCCGGGCCGAGCTGCCCACCATCCAGCAGATCGAGAACCACCGCCAGGCCCTCATCCTCGAGCAGCTGGAGGTGTGGATCCGCCGCGGCCGCTGCCGGCGGGAGCGGGAGATGGTCGACCTCCTGATGGAGACCGGCCACGCGCCCGAGGACATCGCCGC
>CAZMNU010000045.1:7645-13498 GCA_964567725.1 uncultured Desulfobulbus sp.
CCCGGACCCCGGTCTGCCCAGCCTCAAGGAGGCGAGTGACCGGCGATGCACCTTCTGCTCCTTGCCCTGGCCCTGATCCTGGTTGGCGGTGTCCTGCCGCTGATCGTCCACCGCTGGTTCCGGCTGGCCAAGCTCCTCCACCTCATAGGCGTCACCGCCGGCTGCCTGACCGGGCTCGTCGCTCTGCAGGCGGTCTGGCGCCAGCCCGAAACCCTGACCACCGGCTGGAGTTGGCTCGGCTTCTGCCCGCTCGTCCTCTCCCTCGACTCGGTCACCGCCCTGTTCCTGCTGCCGGTGCTGCTCGTTGCGCCGGTGCTCGCCCTCTACGCCTACCACTACCTGGACAAACCGGCGGCCGCCTGGCGGACCGCGGTCAGTGCGCTCTGTTTCAGCCTGCTGGTGGTGGCCATGGCCCTGGTCACCCTGGCCGGCAACATGGTGACCTTCGCCATCGCCTGGGAGCTGATGTCGATCGCCTCCTGGTGCCTGGTGCTCTACGACTTCGAACGTGCTGAGACCCGCCGGGCCGGCACCACCTATTTCCTGTTCACCCAGACCGGCGCCCTGCTCATTCTGGCCGCCTTCGGCCTGGTCTACCAGGCCACCGGCTCGCTCGCCTTCGACGGGATGGCGGCATTGCCCGCGGGGATCAAGAGCATGGTGTTCTTCCTCACCCTGGCCGGCTTCGGCTCCAAGGCGGGCATCCTGCCGCTGCACATCTGGCTGCCGCACGCCCACCCGGCCGCGCCCAGCCACATCTCGGCCCTGCTCTCCGGGGTGATGATCAAGATGGGCATCTACGGCATCGTCCGCATCTACCTGCTGCTCGGCGACCCGACCCCGCTCTTTCCGCAGACCATCCTCCTGCTCGGCATGGCCTCGGGCATCCTCGGCGTGGTCCATGCCCTGGGCAAGCACGACCTCAAGCGGCTGTTGGCGTACTCCTCCATTGAGAACATCGGCATCATCCTGCTCGGTCTCGGCCTGGGCATGCTCGGCATCACCGCCGGCAACCGGCTGATGGCCGCCTTCGGCTTTGCCGGCGCACTGCTCCACGTGCTCAACCACGCCCTGTTCAAATCGCTGCTTTTCCTCGGCGCGGGCGCGGTCCTGCACGCCACCGGAACCCGCCAACTTGACCAGTTGGGCGGGTTGCTGCGCACCATGCCGGTCACCGGCCGGACCTTTCTCGCCGGTTCCGCGGCCATCGCCGGCCTGCCGCCGCTGAACGGCTTTGTCAGCGAGTTCCTCATCTACTATGCCGCCTTCCAGGGACTGAGCCTGGGGGGCGGCAACCTGCTGCTCTGCCTGTTCACCATCGTCTCGCTCGCCCTGATCGGTGGCCTGGCCTCGGCCTGCTTCACCAAGGTGGTGGGCATGGTTTTCCTCGGCGAGCCGCGCACGGAGCACGCCCGGCAGGCCACCGAGGTCGGCCCGTCGATGCGTGCGGCCATGGTGCTGCTCACCCTGGCCTGTCTCGTCATCGGCCTGTGGCCGGAGCCGGTGCTGCGCCTGATATTCGCCGGTCTGCGCGACATGGCGCCGCTCGCCGGCATCACCGTGGACGCCCTCGGGCCGATCCCGGCCAACCTCGCCCTGGGGGCGCGCCTGCTGCTGGCGCTGGTACTCCTCGTCGCCCTCGGTCGGCGCCTCCTCTACCGGGGCAAGGTGATCGGCCGCGGCCCGACCTGGGGTTGCGGCTACAGCCGGCCGACCAGCCGCATGCAGTACACCGGCGCCTCGTATGCGCGCAGCATGGTCGAGTTCCACCGACCCTTCGTCCGCGTGCGCACCGAGGCCGAACCGCTGACGCGCATCTTCCCCGCCCCGGCCGTTTGGGAAAGCCGGGTCGAGGACGCGGCCGAGATCGGTCTGACCCGCGGCCTGGTCGAGCCGGTGCTGCGCATCGCCGCGCGCCTGCACTGGATCCAGCACGGCCGCATCCAGCTGTACATCGCCTATATCGTGCTCACCATCGTTGTCCTGCTCCTGACCGTTTAGCGCGGCCGGGACCCAACACCCTCGAGGTCGACCATGGAATCCTCCCTCGCCCTTGGCATCGCCCTGCTCCTCGCCCCGGTCCTGCCCGGGGTGATCCTCAAGGTCAAGGCCCTGTTCGCCGGCAAGACCGGACCGCCGCTCCTTATCCGCTGGTACACCCTGATCAAGCTGCTGCGCAAGGGCTCGGTGTACAGCGATTCCACCGGCTTCGTCTTCCGCCTGGGCCCGGTGGTCGGCTGCGCCACGGCGCTGCTGGCGCTGTTGTTCTTCCCCTTTGCCGGCCTCCCGCCCCTGCTGTCCTTCACCGGCGACATCATCGTCGTCCTCTACGCCCTCGGCCTCGGCCGCTTCTGCACCGTGCTGGCGGCGCTGGACACCGCCTCGCCCTTCGAGGGCATGGGCGCGGCCCGCGAGGTCTTCTTCGCCAGCCTCGCCGAGATCGGCCTGTTCGTCGTCCTTATCCTCTTCCACCGCATGGGTGGCGGGCTCAGCCTGGCCGGCTGGTTCGCCGGGCCGCAGGCGATCTCGCTGGCCGGGACGCAGGGCGCGCTGCTGCTGCTGGTGGTCGTCGCCCTGTTCCTGCTCCTGCTCGCCGAGAACTCGCGCGTGCCGGTGGACGACCCGGCCACCCACCTGGAGCTGACCATGATCCACGAGGTGATGATCCTCGACCACAGCGGCCCGGACCTGGCCCTGATCGAGTTCGGCGCCCACTGCCGGCTGCTCTTCTCCGCCTGCCTGGTCGCCAGCCTGCTGCGGCCGACGCTGGCGGCCGGCCCGCTCGCCAACGGGCTCGTCTTTGTCGGCCTGCTCGTGCTCGTCTATGCGGCCGTGGGCGTCACCGAGTCGATCACCGCCCGGCTGCGCATGAACCTGGTGCCCAAATTCATCCTCACCTCGTTCGCGCTGGTCTTTTTCGCCATCATCCTCACCATGGAGCTGGTCTGATGAGCACCACCATCGATGTTCTCCTTGTCATCATTCTCCTCAGCGTGCTCCTCTCGCTCGGCTCGAGCCGGATGATGGCCCTGGTCAAGACCATGGCCCTGCAGGGCGCCATGGTCTCGCTCGTGCCGATCTTCCTCGAACAGCAGCGGTTGACCAATGACGGCATCCTCTTCTTTCAGCTCATGTTTCTCATCAAGACGGCCCTCATCCCGGGACTGCTCTACCTGGCGGTGACCCGGGTGGCGATCAAGCGCGAGGTCGAGCCGCTCGTCGGCTACCACGCCTCGCTCGCCGCCGGTCTGGCCTTCATCCTGCTGGCGGCACACCTCGTCGACCGGCTGGCCCCCTCCCTGCCGGGCGGCCACGGCCTGGTGCTCATCACCGCCTTCACCACCCTGGCGGGCGGCCTGTTCCTGATGATGAGCCGCACCAAGGCGATCACCCAGGTCATCGGCTACCTGATGCTCGAGAACGGCATCTACCTGGTGGGCGCCACCCTGACCGGGAAGGCCCACAGCCTCTATATCGTCGAGTTCGGCGTGCTTTTGGACCTGCTCGTCGGGGTCATGATCATGGGCATCATCCTCAACAACATCAACCGCACCTTCGACGACGTGGACACCGCCCACCTCGAACAGCTCAAGGACTGACGCCATGCTCGAATTCCTCATCCTCCTGCCCCTGCTCACCGGGCTGGCGGTCTTCGCCCTGCCGGTGCGGATGGGCCGGGTCGTGCTTGCGGCCACCGGCCTGCTTCACCTGCAGCTCACCCTGCTCGGCTGGCTGCGGCCCGCCCAGATCGGCCTGCCGGCCTTCTTCGCGCCCACCCCGGCGGGCATGCTGGTGCTGCTCGTGACCAGTTTCATCTTCGTGTTCATCGCCGCCTACGGCATCTTCTACATGCGCGAGCAGGAGATGCGGAGTGAACCGGTCTACCTCGGCTGCATGCTCCTCTTCCTGGGGACGATGAGCATGGCCGCGCTGGCCGACCATCCCATCGTCCTGTGGATCGCCATCGAGGCGACCACCCTGGCGAGCGCGCCGCTGATCTTCATCAACCGCTCGAAAAAGGCCCTGGAGGCCACCTGGAAGTACGTGCTCATCTGCTCGGTGGGCATTGCCCTGGCCCTGCTCGGCTTCTTCTTCATCACCCTCTCGCTCGACCGCGCCGGTCTCGAGATTCCCCTGACCTTCACCTCGCTGAACAGCGTGGCCGACCGGCTCGACCCGCTCTGGCTGAAGACCGGCTTCCTGTTCGTGCTCATCGGCTTCGGCACCAAGATGGGGCTCGCGCCCATGCACACCTGGCTGCCCGACGCCCACAGCGAGGCGCCCAGCCCGGCCTCGGCCCTGCTCTCCGGGGCCCTGCTCAACTGCGCCTTCCTCGGCATCTACAAGACGCACACGCTCCTGCACCTGGCCGGCCTGGGCGAATTCTCGGGGGCGCTGCTCATCGGCTTCGGCCTCTTGTCCATGCTCGTGGCCGGGATCTTCATCCTCGACCAGCCGGACTACAAGCGGCTGCTCGCCTACTCGTCCATCGAGAACATGGGCGTGATCGCCTTCGGGGTGGGCATCGGCGGGCTGGCCCTGTACGGGGCCATGCTCCACCTCATCCACCATTCCCTGCTCAAATCCTCGCTCTTTCTCTCCGCCGGCAACCTGGTGCTCGCTTTCGGCAGCAAGCTGGTGGCCGGGACCGGCAACATGGCGCGGACGCTGCCACGCACCTTTGTCGCTTTTTTCGCCGGTTTTGTCGGCATCTCCGGCCTACCGCCGTTCGGCGTGTTCGCCAGCGAGCTGCTCATCATCCTCGGCGCCTTCCAGAGTGGCCACCCGCTGGCGGCCGGCCTGTTCATCGCCGGGTTGGTGCTGGTGGCGGCTGGCTTTGCCCGCATCGTCATGGCCATGAGTTTTGGTCCCGGTCGGGGCGAGATCCTGGTGCCCGAGCAGGGGCTGCGCCTGGCCTCGCCCTTTGCCCTGCTCTGCACCTCGGCCCTCCTGGCGGTGTGGATACCGGGGCCGCTCCTGGACACCATTGCCGGCGCCATCGCTGCACTCGGGGGGCAGATGCATGGATGATTTTTACAGGATCACAAACGGTGTGGCCCTGCCGCGGGCCGACCTGCCGCGGGTGAGTTTTCCCCGCTTCTTCCGCCTGCTCTCTGACCTGGTGCGCTGCAACGGCTACCTGGTGCAGTTCTTCGTCCACCCGGAGGGGGACCGCAACCTGCTGATCGCGGTGGCGCGCACCTCGAACCTGCTCGTGCTCACCACCGAGGTGGAGCGGGAGTTCCCCTCGCTCACCCTGGCCGGTGGCGCCAAGTTCAACCTGTTCGAGCGCGAGATCGCCGAGCAGTACGGCCTCCGCCCGGCCGGCCACCCCTGGCTGAAGACCGTTCGCTACCACGCCAACCGCACCGGCCGGCCGGACGTGTTCGGCAACGACTACCGCGCCGACATCCCTGGCAACACCCCCTTCTACCGGGTCGAGGGCGAGTCGGTGCACGAGGTGGCGGTGGGGCCGGTGCACGCCGGCATCATCGAGCCGGGCCACTTCCGTTTCCAGTGCGCCGGCGAGGAGGTGCTCCACCTGGAGATCCAGTTGGGATACCAGCACCGCGGCGTGGAACAGCTGCTCACCAGTGTGCCGTTCGGCCGGCTGCCGGTGCTGGCCGAGTCCATCGCCGGCGACACCGCCATCGGTCACAACCTCAGTTGCTGCCAGGCCATCGAGGCCCTGGCCGGCCTCGAGGTCGAGCCCGGGGCGCGCACCGTGCGCACCATCGCGCTTGAGCTGGAGCGCATCGCCAACCACCTGGGCGACCTGGGTGCGCTCAGCGGCGATGTGGCCTTCAACCCGCCCGCCGCCTATTTCGGCCGGCTGCGCGGCGAGTTTCTCAA
>CAZMNU010000045.1:13598-23031 GCA_964567725.1 uncultured Desulfobulbus sp.
CCCACCGAGTGGTACGGGGCGCTGCCCGGCTGCACCAACCGGGTGACCAACGGCGACGTGCTCAGCCGGGCCATGGTGCGGCGCGAGGAGATCCTCCACTCGCTCGGCCTGATCGAGCGGCTGCTCGACGAGCCGGACGAGCCGCACCGGCCGGTCGTCCCGGAGGAGTGGCGGCTCGCGCCGGAGTCGTTCGTGGTCACCCTCAACGAGGGCTGGCGGGGCGAGGTGAGCCACTGTGTGCTCACCGACGGGGCGGGACGGATCGTCCGCTACAAGGTCAAGGACCCCTCGTTCCACAACTGGATGGGCTTGGCCATGGCCCTGCGCAACCAGGAGATTTCGGATTTTCCGCTGTGCAACAAGAGCTTCAACCTGAGCTACTGCGGCTTCGATCTGTGAACGGGACAGGGCAGGACAGGGACAGGGCGGCGCAGCGCGCCGGGAGGACAAGACGATGTTCAAGGTGATCAGCAACCGGCTCGAACAGGGGCACAAGACGAGCCGCTACCCCAAGGAGGCGATCGAACTCCACCACCGCTTCCGCGGCCTGCCGGAGATCGACGCGACCTGCGACCCGGCGCTGGTCCGACAGTGCGCCGAGTGCTGCCCGCAACAGGCCATTCTCGTCGACGAGCGGCGCATCGACCTCGGCCGCTGCACCTTCTGCGGCCTGTGCGAGCAGGTCTCGGCCGGCGCCTTTGTCCGCTTCACCAATCGCTTCGAACTGGGCGCGGCCCGCCGCGAGGACCTGGTCACCGGCGGCAGCCTGCCCGAATTGGCCGCGCACGCCAAGGGCCATTTCAAGCGGCTGTTCGGCCGCTCGCTGCAGCTCCGCCAGGTCTCGGCCGGCGGCTGCAACGCGTGCGAGGCGGACACCAACGTGCTCAACACGCCCTTTTTCGACCTGTCCCGCTTCGGCATCGACTTTGTCGCCTCGCCGCGCCACGCCGACGGTATCCACGTCACCGGGCCGATCACCCGCAACATGCGATCCGCCCTCCTGGCCACCTACGAGGCCGTGCCCGAGCCCAGGGTGGTCATCGCCAGCGGCTCCTGCCCGATCAGCGGCGGGCCGTTCCATGGCTCGGCCGAGATCGTCGGCCCGCTCGACAGCCTGCTGCCGGTGGATCTTTACATCCCCGGCTGTCCGCCCCACCCGCTGACCACCCTGCACGCCCTGCTCGCCTTCTTCAAGCGCTGACCCCGGGCGGTCGGGTCGCGGTCAGGATCCGGCCGGTTCCGGCCCGACGGCTTGGTCCGGTTCCGCGCCCTCTTCGCCCCGGTCGAAGATGCCGGCGCGGATTTCCTGGTCGATCTCCACCAGGGCGCGCTTCATCTGCTTGAGGGCCTGGCGGATGCGGTTCTCGTTCTCCACCAGGGCGAGCCGCAGGAAGCCGTCGCCCTCTTCGCCGAAGCCCGCGCCCGGGGCCACGGCCACGTGCGCCCGGTTCATCATCTCGATGGCGAAACGCACCGAGCCCATGGCCGCGTAGGGCTCGGGGATCCGCACCCAGACGAACATGCCCGCCTTGGGTTTCTCCACCTCCCAACCCATGCGCGCCAGCCCCTCGCAGAGCACGTCGCGCCGTTTCTGGTAGATGGACACCTGCTCGGTGATGGTGTCGTCGCAGTCGCGCATGGCGACGATGCCCGCCACCTGGATGGCGGAGAAGATGCCGTAGTCGTAATAGCCCTTGATCTTGGCCAGGCCGCCGACCATCTCCCTGTTGCCGACGCAGTAGCCGAGCCGCCAGCCGGCCATGTTGTAGGACTTGGAGAACGAGCCGAACTCCACCCCGACCTCGAGCGCGCCGGGGATCTCGAGCAGCGAGGGCGCCTGGTGGCCGTCGTAGACGATCTGGCCGTAGGCGAAGTCGTTGATCACCATGAAGTTGAACCGCCGGGCGAGCCGGACCATCTCGGCGAAGAATTCGCGCGAGGCCAGGGTGCCGGTGGGGTTGTGCGGGTAGTTGAGCATCACCAGCTTGGGGTGCGGGTAGAGCGAGCGGCACATGGTGCTCACCTGGCGGAGATATTCCTCCTCCGAGCCGAGCGGGAAGCGGAGCACGCTGGCCCCGGCGATGACCGCGGCGTAGACGTGGATGGGGAAGAACGGCGAGGGCACGAGCACCGTGTCGCCCGGGCCGAGCAGGGCCAGGCAGAGGTGGGAGATGCCCTCCTTGGAGCCGATGGTGCAGATGACGTCGTCCTCGCCGGTGAGTTCGACCCCGTATTTGCGACCGTAGTAGAGGGCGATCTCCCGCTTGAGGTTCTTCATGCCGCCGGCCGCCGGGTAGCGGTGGGTCTTGGGGTCCACCGCCACCTCGCACAGTTTCTCGGTGACCTTGTTCGGGGTCGGGTCCATGGGGTTGCCCATGCCCAGGTCGATCACGTCGATCCCTTCCCACCGTTTTTCCATCTTGATTTTGTTGATCATGCCGAACAGGTACGGCGGCAGCTGGCTCATGCGTTCGGCAAAGCGGATGGTGTCGTTGTTCATGGCAGGCTCCTGGTGCGGGTGATGCGGGGGCGGGCAGCGGCGACACGTTCAACCGGGCGGTCCGGGTGGGCGTGGCGGGGGTGCCGGCATGCGGCGGAACCCCCCTGTCTGCCATTTTTTTTATCGTGCCGGGGCCGGGGTGTCAACACCCGCGGGGGCCGGCGGCGGCCGCGCCCCGGACGGCCGCGGTCGCTTTCCGTTTGCCTCGCCGACCCATTTGCCCTTTAATGGGGCCAGGAGCACCGGCACAGACACCCGAGGAGAGGCAGGGATGCGCGGCAGAGCGAAGACATGCAACGTGGTCGAAGGAAGAATCCGGGTCAGCTGTCCGCGCTGCGAGCGGAAATGGTACCTGGCCGTGCCCGCCGGCATCCGCAGAAAGTCGGTGCGCTGCACCTGCGGCATGTCCAGCCTGTACACCCTCAACCACCGCTCCGCCCAGCGCGAGACCACCTGCGGCAAGGCCCTGCTCTTTCTCGTCAACGGCCGCCAGTGCCCGGTCTACCTCTGTGACCTGAGCCTCGGCGGGGTCGGCTTCAACGTCCCGCCCCAGTACGTGCGCGCCCTTGCCGCCGGCCAGGAGGGGCAGCTCAAGTACCGGGCCATGAACGGCTCCTCCATGCAGCGCCGGATCCGCATCCGCAGTGTCGTCAACACCCGCGTGGGTGCCCAGTTCCTCGACAACCGCTTCGCCGCCGCCTCCTGGTGACCCGGCGGGCGCACCGGCCCCTTTCGTTCGCGACCGCTGCCGCCGCCGCCCACGTCCGCTTCCCGCCCCGCCTGCGGAAAAACCGATAAACCTCAAGGCATTCGGAATATTAACGGCTTGGCAATCCCGATCAGGGGTTGCGGTTTGCCCGGCGAGCGGGTATACACTGCAACTTTGATTGCCGACCCGGCCGAGACCCGATTTATGAACGCATCGTACAAACCCGTCGACATCCCTGCCTTTGACTGCAAGGGCAGCGTGCTCACCGTGATGGTCCTCCACCTCCGGGACACCGAACCGGAGATCCTCTACCCGCAGCTGGAGGAGAAGATCGGCCGGGCGCGCGCCTTTTTCGCCAACGCCCCCATGCTCATCGACCTGCGCAGCGTGGACGGCCCCGGCCAGGCCGCGCTCGACCTGCCCACCCTCGTGGCCACCCTGCGCGACCTGGGCGTGGTGCCGGTGGGTCTGCGCGGGGCCCTGCCCCTGCTGCACGAGGCGGCGCGCGAGGCCGGCCTCGGCCTCCTGGCCGTACCCGGGGTGGAGCGGACGGTCGCCGCCGCACCGCCGGAGGAACCGGCCCGTGAACCGGCGCCGGCCGCGGCGGAACCGGCCCCGCCGGTGGAGGAACCCGTCCCGGTGGAAGAGCCTGCCGCGGCGGTAGCCGAACCGGCGCGCCCGGCCGAGGAGGCGGCGCCCGTTCCCCCCCTGCCCGCGCCTTCGGCGACCACGGTCACCGTCACCCAGCCGGTGCGTTCCGGCCAGCAGGTGATCGCCCCGCACGGCGACCTGGTGGTGCTCAGTTCGGTCAATGCCGGCGCCGAGGTGTTCGCGGCCGGCAGCATCCACGTCTACGGCGCCCTGCGCGGCCGGGCCCTGGCGGGCATCGACGGCGACACCACCGCCCGGGTGTACAGCCTGCAGTTCAACCCGGAACTGGTGGCCGTGGCCGGGGAGTACCTGGTCAACGAGTCCCTGAGCAAACGGATCCTGAACCGCAGCGTCTCTGTCAGCCTGGTCGACGGCGTGCTGCGCTGCCAGCCGCTGGGCACCTTCACCCAGGACTGAGGGCGACGCCGTAAACCCCCACAATCTCCCGAACCGAAAAAAACATATGAGCGAAGAGAGAAAGAACGGCAAAGAACAACGGAAACCCGGCCAGGTGATCGTGGTCACCTCGGGCAAGGGCGGGGTCGGCAAGACCACCACCAGCGCGGCCTTTGCCGCCGGGCTGGCCGTGCGCGGCTACAAGACGGCGGTGCTCGACTTCGATGTCGGCCTGCGCAACCTGGACCTGATCATGGGCTGCGAGCGGCGGGTGGTCTACGACCTGCTCAACGTCATCCACGGCGAGGGCTCGCTCAACCAGGCGCTGATCAAGGACAAGCGGGTGAACAACCTCTTCATCCTGCCCGCCTCGCAGACCCGCAACAAGGACGCCCTGACCATGGAGGGCGTGGGCGCGGTGATCGAGGAGCTGCAGCGCAGCTTCGACTACATCGTCTGCGACTCGCCCGCGGGCATCGAAAAGGGGGCCATGACCGCCATGTACTTCGCCGACCAGGCCCTGGTGGTGACCAACCCGGAGATCTCCTCGGTGCGCGACTCGGACCGGATCATCGGCATGCTCGCCAGCAAGACCCGGCGGGCCGAGCAGGATCTGACCCCGGTGCAGGAACACCTGGTGGTCACCCGCTACGACCCGGCCCGGGTGGAGCGCGGCGACATGCTCAGCGCCGAGGATGTGCGCGAGATCCTTGCCATCCCCTTCCTCGGGGTGGTGCCCGAGTCCAAGGCGGTGCTCACCGCCTCCAACTCGGGTGTGCCGGTGACGCTGCTCAAGGAGAGTGACGCGGGGGACGCCTATTTCGACATCGTCGACCGCTTCCTCGGCCGGGAGCGGCCTTTCCGCTTCATGGACGCGCCGAAAAAGGGATTTTTATCCCGTCTGTTCGGGGGCTGACACCATGCGATTTCTCGATTTTTTCCGGTCCAACAAGAAGACCTCGGCCGCGGTGGCCAAGGAGCGGCTGCAGATCATCGTCGCCCACGAGCGCCGGCCCGCCTCCTCCCCGGATTTCCTGCCCAGCCTGCAGCAGGACATCCTCGAGGTGGTGCGAAAATACGTGCCCATCCAGGAGGAGCAGATCCGGCTGTCGCTGGACCGGTCCGGCGACTGCGAGGTGCTCGAGCTGAACATCTCCCTGGCCGAGGCGGAACGCGGCCGGTGATCGCCCCCGGCGGCTCGCTGCGGCCGTGATCGCGGACGCAGCCCCGGCCGAGGTCGGCACGCGTTCGGCGGCACGGCCGCCCGGACCGGCGGCCGGTTGTGCCGCCATCACCACAGCATGCAAGGGAGGAAGTATGGCAAGGAGAATGATCCTGCTGGCGCTGCTCGTCCTGCTGGCCGCGCCCGCGTTCGCGGATGTGGACGGCTTTCGCGGCATGCGCTGGGGCGAGCGGCTGGAAGATGTCGCCATGAGCAAACCGCTGGCCCTGGAAAGCAGCAACAAGGCGGACGATACCGTGGTCTACACGGCCCGGGACGACCGGCTGTGGCTGGGCCCGGCCCGGCTGGAGGATATCCGCTACACCTTCTGGAAGGGACGGCTCTACACCGTTTTTCTCGGTACGCGCGGCTACGAGGACTTTCAGCGCATCAAGCAGGTGGCCTTCGAGCGGTTCGGTACCTTTGACCAGCCTGACCCGTCCGTGGAGAAATACTACCTGCAGGGCGAGCTGAGCCTGGCCGGCCTGCGTTTCGACCCGAAGAGCGGGGCGGGCAGCCTGCTGCTCATCTCGCGCATGCTCCACGACCTCAAGCAGCAGATCGACCGGGAACTGATCCGCCAGGGCGCAGAGGCGGATTTCTAGGCTTGCCGCCGCCACCGGGGACGGCCACGGTCCGTCCCTGGCTGTTCTCCCGTGTGGTCAGCGGGCCAGCACCCGGCGCACCCGGGTGGTCAGGACCACGACCGCCAGGGCGATGGCGCCGACCGCCACCCCGGCCAGCCCGTTGCCGACCATGGCGGCAACGCCGCCGGCCAGGGGACCGAGCGGCGCGGTCAGCGCTTCCAGCCCGTGGTGGAGTACCGGTATGCCGTGCACCATGATGCCGCCGCCCACCAGGAACATCGCCGCCGTGCCCGCCACGGTGAGCAGGCGCATCAGCCGCGGCGCCATCCCGAGCAGTATCCCCCCCGCCAGTTCGGCCAGCCGGCCGCCCCGCCGCTGCAGCCACCAGCCCAGGTCGTCCAGCTTGATGATCACCGCCACGAAGCCGTAGACCGCCACGGTCATGAGCACGGCCACGGCCGTGAGCACGCCGATACGGGTCAGGAGCGGCGCGGCCGCCACCGTGCCCAGGGCGATGATGATGATCTCGGCCGAGAGGATGAAGTCGGTGCGGATCGCCCCCTTGATCTTGTCCCGCTCCAGCACCATCGGGTCTGCCGCCGGCTCGGCCAGCACCCGGGCCACCACCGCCTCCGCCTGTTCCGCTTCGTCCTCCGCGTGTTCCCCGTCCCCTGTGCCTCGGTGCAGCAGGCGGTGGGACACCTTTTCGAATCCCTCGAAACAGAGATAGGTGCCGCCGACCATGAGCAGCGGCGTCACCAGCACGGGTGCAAAGGCGCTGATCACCAGCGCCGCCGGCACCAGCACCGCCTTGTTGACGAACGAGCCGCGGGCCACCGCCCAGATCACCGGCAGCTCGCGGCTGGCCTGTACCCCCGCCACCTGCTGGGCGTTGAGGGCGAGGTCGTCGCCGAGCACGCCGGCGGTCTTTTTGGCGGCAAGCTTGCTGAAGGCGGCCACGTCGTCGAGGACGCTGGCGATATCGTCGAGCAGGGCGAGCAGGTTGGCGGCAGGCATGGGCAGGCTGGGGCTGGGCTGAAGGAGGCGCGGAACCGGTGGCGCCACGGGGCGTACCGGCGTTTGTGCCGGCGGACCGGCGGGAATCGTTCCGGTTTCTACCGCATCCCGTTGGTCGCGTCAACGCTGCCGCGGCCGCTCACCAGTGCGGCTGGTTGCCCACCTGCAGGCCGGTGACGTCGCCGGAGGAGATGATGGTGATGAAGGCGTCCGGATCCTGCTCCAGGGCGATGCGCTTGAGCAGGGGCAGATCCCGGCGGCGGACCACCGAGAAGAGGATGGTGCGGTCCGCACCCTGGAAGGCGCCCCGACCGTGCAGCTGGGTGACGCCCAGGCCGTGGCGGGCGGTGAGCGCCTCGGCGATTTCCTGCCACCGCGCCGAGATGATCAGCGCCGCCTCCCGCCGGTTCATGCCGTGAAAGACGCTGTTGGTGGCGACCATGGCGACGATGGCGTAGACGATGGAATAGAGTACCTGCTCCAGCGGGAAGAGCAGGGTCGAGGCGGCGAGCACGGCCAGGTTGACGAGCACCGCGCCCAGGCCCACCGGCACGGCGAGGCACTTGTGCAGCACCACGCTGATGATCTCGGTGCCGCCGGTGGAGCCGCACGAGCGCAGGATGATGGCGATGCCCAGGCCGGAGAGGCCACCGGCGACCACCGCGGCCAGCATCGGGTCGCTCAGTTCGATCCGCCAGGGCAGGGCCCAGAGAAGCAGGGCGTAGATGAGCATGCCCCAGAGCGAGTAGCCGAGGAAGCGCAGGCCCACCAGTCGCCAGCCGATGAGAAACACCGGGACGTTGATGAGCAGGTAGATGAGCGCCACCGGCAGGTCCGGGTGGAGGTAGTGGACCACCAGGGCCGCGCCGGTCAGCCCGGCGGCGAGCAGCCCCTGCTCCATCATGATGGCCTTGACCGCCAGGGCGCAGACCGCGCTGCCCAGGGTGAGCAGCAGGGTCTGGCGCAGCCAGTCGAGGATGTTTTTTTTCATGGCTCCTGAGGTGTTGAACGGACAACGGCGGGATGAGCCGGAACAGCCTGCCGCGTCCCCGGCGGGAACGCGGCGTGAACAGACACGGGACGGCCGGGACGGCCGCCTCAGTCCGCGGCGAAACCCTGCTCGTGCCGGGAGAGGACCATCTCCCAGTTGCGGAACGCCTGGTAGAGGTCCTGGCGCACCGGGTAGTCCCAGGAGCCGGTGTTGTGCACGATCCGGCCGCCGAACCCGGTCTTGAACCGGTACATGCCGTGGAAGGAATGGTCCGGGTCGTCACCGGGGGAGATCGCGCCCATGTCGTAGGTGCGGCAGTCACGGGACAGGGCGTAGCGCATGGCCTGCCAGTGCAGGGCGTAGGGGGCCATGAGTTCCCGGCGGTGGTTGGCCGAGGCGCCGTGGAGGAAGAGCGCCCCCTGTTCGGACAGCACCAGGATCGCCCCGGCCAGGGGATCGCCCTGGTGCCGGGCCAGCAGCAGTACCACCTCCGGGTCGGTGGGCAGGCTGCGGTCGGCGTCGAACAGGGCGGAAAAGTAGCGGTAGTCGCTCATGGCAAAGCCGTTGCGCTCGGCGGTCTGCACGTACATCCGGTAGAAGAGGGGCAGCTGCTCCTTCGGGGCGACCTCCACCCGCACCCCCTTGCGTTCGGCCAGGCGGATGTTGTAGCGGGTCTTGGCCTTCATGCGGCCGAGCAGGTGCGCCTCGTCGCCGTCCAGGTCGACCACGAACGAGTTGGCCACGGTCACGTCCACCGGCGCCTTGCGCAGGTTCCAGCGCTCGGTGCCGAAATTCATGCGCATCTCGCGGATGCGGGACTCGGGGAAATCGACCCAGTGCTGCGCGCGCATCTCGGCCGCGTAGGGGGATTCCCACGGCAGGTCGTAGCGGATGAAGGTGAGGTCCGCGTCGATCTGCTCGACCACCGATTCGGACAGGGCCTCGAGGAAGGGGCCGTACTCCTCCTGGGGCGGGGCGAACTCCGGCCCCTGGGGGACGTAGGCGGCCACCCCGTTCGGGCCGAAGGGCTTGACGATCACCAGCATGTCACGGGCCGCCGGCGCACCGTCGAGTTCAAAGGCGTAGGTCCGCCAGCCAAGGCGTGATTTCACTTCGCCCCAATACCTGCTTTGAAACAGGATGTCCGTGGGATACAGTTCCCGGGGCCGTTTCGGCGTCAGCGTCAGGTGCACGGCGTCTTCTCCTTTGGGTGGTGCCTGCGGTGCGATCGCAGGTGGTCAGTGGCTGACCGGGCAAAAAAAGAAGCCGACCCCGCAGAGGGGCCGGCATGATCTGCCGTATAAAAGGCAACTTCCGTGCCGGATGGGCCGATACGCGGCCGCGGCGGCAGGCTTTCCGG
>CAZMNU010000046.1:0-2307 GCA_964567725.1 uncultured Desulfobulbus sp.
CGGCGCGCCTGTTCCTGGATCTCCCCGGCCTCGCTCTGCAGGCCGGTTTCCGCCTCGGTGGCAACGGTCTCCGGCTCGGCGGCCGGCCTGGCCGCCGCTGGTGGTGCCGTGCCTTCACGCTCGAGCATGCGCACCGGCACCCCGTCCGGGAAGGTGACCTCGCGCGCCTCGTCCGGCATCGAAATCCCGGCATCCTGGAAGGCCCGCTTGACGAGCCGGATGACCGACGATTTCACCTTCAGCAGGCTGAGCCGGCCGCCATCGAACCAGAAATACACCCGCAGGTTGACCGTGGAGGCCCCGAGGTTTTCCACCAGCACCATGGGTTCGGGCTCGGCCAGCACGGCCGGATGCTCGGCCAGCACCTTCAGGGCGATTTCCTGGGCAAAGGCGATGGAATCGTCGTAGCCGATGCCCACGAGGAAATCGTCGCGGCGGTTGGGGTTGCTGGTGAAGTTGCGCAGCGTGCTTCTGAACACGGTGGAATTGGGGATTTGCACCTGGTTGCCGTCGGGTGTCATCAGAACCGTGGTGCGCGAGGTCAGCCGCTGGACGAACCCGGTGATGCCCGCCACCTCGACCAGGTCGCCCTCGCGGAACGGCTGCTGCAGGCTGAGAAAGAGGCTGGCGAGAAAGTTCTCGGTGATGTCGCGGAAGGCGATACCCACCACCAGGCCGATCAGGCCCGTACCGCCCACCACCGTCAGCGCCAGTTGGGTGAGCCCGGCGATGCGGAGCACCAGGTACACCCCGGCCAGCAGCACGACCAGGCCGCCGGCCCGGGCCAGCACCTCGCGCAGCAGGTGGCTCAGGGACCGTTCCTCGAGCCCGTGCCGCAGGAGGCGCATCGCCAGCCTGGCGACAATCCAGGACAGCAGGCCGACCACCACCGCCACCACCATCAGGGGCAGCAGGCGCACGAAGTTGCGCGCCAGGTCATCGAGGACCTGGAAGGTCGGCTCGAAATCCCACACCGTGGTCGGGGCCACTTCGATCTGGTTGACCACGGCCACCACGCCCTCGGTGTTCCTTGCCAGGTCTCCGGCCCACCGCCTGGATTCGTCGTTCTCCGTGGTGCCTTTCAGGAAAACGATGCCATCCTGGACCGTGACCGCGGTTCCGCCGAACCAGCCGGTCGTTTCCAGGATATCCGCGATCCGCTGCCTGATCTGGTCGTCGCGAGCCACGGGTTGGACATCGACCCGCCCCGGGGACTCGGGTTTGCCCTCGGGCGCCTGCACCGCTGCCGGCGCAGTTTCCTCGCCGCCTGGCGGTTGGGCAGCCAGGACTGGGCCGGCCCAAAGGGCTGCGCCCAGGAGGAAGGCGCAGATCCGTCGGCCCGCCCGGGACCGGGCAGGGAGGGACCGTTCCCGGGTTTCCGGACCGGCGGGCCGTGGGCGATTTGTGCCGGGGTGGTTCGTTGCCCTCTGCTCGCTGCTGCCGCGGATGGTGCGACCGGTTGTCTGGTTCATTGGCGCCTGTCCCTTTGTGTGTGAGAGTGCCGAAGCGACGCTGCTGTGGTCCGGAAAGGTGGCCTGTCCCGGCCCGGGGTCATTTTTTCACGAACCGGACCAGCACCCGGTACTTTTTCGTGTCCAGGTCGCGGGGCAGGGCTGTGCCGTCCGCGATCATCAGGGTGAGCACGCGGCCGTTGGGCGGGTCGCGGCGGACCTGCTTGCGCCGTTCCTGGCCGGCCGGGCCGACCGAGCGCTGGCGCGGCGGGCGCACGTGCAGCAGTTCAGCCTCCACCAGGCCGCCGGGTTGCGGGGTGCGGTCGGCCGGTGCGCCGGGCGGGTTGATCGAGCCGATGATGATGTCCACCATGGGGTGTTCCTCCGTGCAAAGGGGGGAAGGGGGCGGTCCGGCGTTCAGGGGCGTTGCTCCGGGCCGGGATGATCGCGTTCCAGGTCGAGCAGGGCCTGCTTGAGCGGCAGCCCGCCGCCGAAACCGGTGAGGCTGCCGTTCGCGCCGATCAGCCGGTGGCAGGGCACGATGATGGCCACCGGGTTGGCGTGGGCCGCGCCGCCCACGGCCCGGGCCCTGGTGCGGCTGCCGAGTCTCTCGGCCAGTTCGCCGTAGCTGAGCGTCCGGCCGTAGGGGATGGTCTGCAACTCGGCCCAGACGCGCAGGCGGAAGGGTGTACCGGAGAGGGCGAGCGGCAGGTCGAAGGTGTGCAGTCGGCCGGCCAGGTAGGCCTCGACCTGGCGGGCCGCCTCGGCGAGCAGCGGGTGGTCGGCCGGATGGACGCGCTCCAGATCAGCGTTGTCGAGCGTCTCGCCGGGCAGGCAGAGGTGGGTCAGGCCGTGG
>CAZMNU010000046.1:2407-9449 GCA_964567725.1 uncultured Desulfobulbus sp.
AAGAGTTCGGCCAGGCCCGCGGCCGGGGTGGTGTCGAGGATGGCGCGGCAGTTGTAGTTCAGGCAGAAGATCGGCTTGATGAGCAACACGCAGCCGCGTTCGCCGAGGAACCGGCAGCCGGCCGGGTCCGTGCCCACCGGGCGCACGTCGCCGCCGAGCAGCAGGTTTATGAGCAGCAGTACCGCGTCCACGTTGTCGGCCATGTAGGCGCTGCAGCAGCCGCCGTCCGGCCGGCTGGCGCAGGCGGTGCAGAGGGTGCCGAAGTCCAGGCTGCGCATGTGGGCGGCAAGCGCTTCGGCGTGCCCGCGCAACTCGGCCAGGGCCGCGGCGAGCGGGGCATCCTCCGGTCGTGCCGCGAATAGGGCGTGCAGCCGGTGGGCCGCGGCCAGCTTGTCGGCCGGGGTGCCGCTGTACAGGCGCTCCAGGAGCAGGGCGGCGCGGGTGGTCATGGGATGCCTCTCAATGAACGGCCAGTTGCATGAACTGCTGCCATACCGGCGCGGCCGCCCGGCCGCCGGTTTCGCCCGTGCCCAGGGAGGCGGAGCGGTCGTGCCCGATCCACACGCCGGCGGTGAGCCCCGGGGCGGAGCCGACGAACCAGGCGTCGATGTTGTTGTCCGTGGTGCCGGTCTTGCCGCTGGCGCCGCGCACGCCGGCCGCGTTTTTGCCGGTGCCGCGCTGCACCACCTGGGCCATCACCGTGTGCAGCCAGTCGGCGGTGGCCGGGGCCAGCACCCGCTCGGCCGGGGACTGCGGCCAGGGCGTGATCCTCCCGTCCCGGTCCTGCACCCGGGTGATGCCCACCGGTTTGTGGAACAGGCCGCGGTTGGCAAAGGCGGTGTAGGCCGCGGTCAGCTCGAGCACGCTCACCGGCGAGGCCCCGAGCGCCAGCGTCAGATCACGCTGCAGCGGTGCGGTGATGCCCAGCCGCCCGCTCAGGCGAACCACCGGGTCCAGGCCGGTCTGGCGCAGCAGCCGCACCGCGGCCACGTTGCTCGAGCGGACCAGGGCCTCGGTCAGGGTGAGCGAGCCGCGGTACTCGCCGCGGAAGTTGGCCGGCCGCCAGAGTTTGCGGGTGCCGCTGGGCAGGGCGAGCGGCGTGTCGCTGAGCACGGTCCCGGGCGGCACCCCCTGTTCGAGCGCGGCCGCGTAGACGAGCGGCTTGAAGGCCGAGCCGGGCTGGCGGTTGGCCTGCACCGCCCGGTTGAACGGCGCGGCCACGTAATCGGCGCCGCCGATCATCGCCAGGATGCGGCCGCTGGCCGTGTCCAGGGCCACCAGCGCGCCCTGCGGTGGTGCTTCCTGCGGGTGGCGTTCGTGCACCCGGGCCACGCCCTCCTGCACGGCCCGGGCCGCGGCCAGCTGCAGCACGCTGTCCACGGTGGTGGCCACTTTCAGCCCCTTGCGGAACAAATCCTCCTCGGTGAAGCGGGTGAGCAGCTGGCTGCGCACATAGAGCGAGAAGTAGCCGTGCACCGCCCGCCGCCAGTTGGCCGAGGTGCGCAGTCCCTGGTCCCAGGCGGCCCGGGCCGCCTCGGCGGTGACGATGTTGTCCTCGGCCATGCGGTTGAGCACGTAGCGCTGCCGCGCCCGGGCCGCGTCCGGGTTGCGCAGGGGCGAGTAGTTGCTCGGCGACTGGGGCAGGCCGGCGAGCAGGGCGATCTCGCCCAGGTCCAGGTCGCGGGCGTGCTTGTTGAAATAGGTGCGGGCCGCGGCCTCCACCCCGTAGGCGCCTTCGCCCAGGTAGATCTCGTTCAGGTAGAGGTAGAGGATCTCCTCCTTGGAGAGCATGCGCTCGATGCGGTGGGCGAGAATCGCCTCGGCCAGCTTGCGCAGGTAGCTCTTTTCCGGGGTGAGCAGCAGGCCGCGGGTGATCTGCTGGGTGATGGTCGAGCCGCCCTGGCTGCGGCGGCCGGCGAGCAGGTTGTTGACTGCGGCCCGGGCGATGGACCAGCCGTCCAGGCCGGTGTGCTCCCAGAAACGGCTGTCCTCGGCGGCGACAAAGGCCCGGGGCAGGAGTGCGGGCATCTCGCTGTAGGGGATGACGATGCGGAACTGGTGGGCGATGGCGTCGATGGGCCGGCCGCGGCGGTCGAGCACCAGGGTGGCCACCTGCGGCCGGTAGTCGGCCACGGTGCGGATGTCGGGCAGGCCGAGGAACCAGGCGAGCACCGTGCCGATGCACACCGTGGCCACGCCGGCGACGACGAGCAACAGGGTGATGAGCGGCCGCTGGTCGAGCACCCGGCGGGGTGTGCGGGTGTGTTCCATCTCGGCGGGAATGTCCGCTTTTTCCAAGGGCAGGGTGGACAAGGGCGGGCGGAAACAGTAGTGTTGGTGACGGTGTCCGGGCGGCGCGCGCAAGGCCGGCGCCGGCCGGCTGCGGACGGCCCGGCGGCCGCCCAGGCCACGCTACCATGGTTTCCTGGTTTCGGCATCCCCAAACAAAAACATCCACCATTCCGAACTCTTGTCCCGAATACGCCTTCTTTCCGAACAGCTCGCCAACCAGATCGCCGCCGGCGAGGTGGTGGAGCGTCCCGCCTCGGTGGTCAAGGAACTGGTTGAAAACAGCCTGGACGCCGGCGCCAGCCGCATCGATGTCCAGGTGGAGGGCGGCGGCAGCCGGCTGTTGCGCGTGGCCGACGACGGTGCGGGCATGGACGGCGACGACGTGCTGCTCAGTCTCGAGCGCCACGCCACCTCCAAGCTCCGCGACGAGAGCCAGCTGGCCGCCATCGGCACCCTCGGGTTCCGCGGCGAGGCCATCCCCAGCATCGCCTCGGTCTCGTGGCTGCGCATCCTCTCCCGGCCGCGCGGCCAGGAGCTGGGCACCCGCGCGGACATCCGCTACGGCAGCCTGCAGGCGGTGCACCAGGACGGCTGCGGTCACGGCACGGTCATGGAGGTGCGCCACCTGTTCGGCAACATGCCGGCCCGGCGCAAGTTCCTCAAGTCGGTGCGCACCGAACTCGCCCACATCGAAGAGGTGATCAGAAACCTGGCCCTGGCCCACCCGGCCACCGGATTCCGGTTGACCATGGACGGCCGCGAGACCTTCGACTGGTCGCCGGGCACGGACCTGGAAGGCCGCGTCCGCCAGGTGTTCCGCGCCCGGGGACCGCTGCTGCCGCTGGATGGGGCGGGCAGCGCGGACAGCGAGGGCATGGTTGTGGCCGGTTTTCTGCTCCTGCCGGAGAGTTCGCCCGCGACCAGCGGACGGCTGCGCCTGTTGGTCAACGGCCGGCCGGTGCAGGACGGCATGCTCCGCCACGCGGTGGCCGAGGGCATGCAGGGCTTTCTCATGAAGGGGTATCAGCCGGCCGGGGTGCTGTTGCTCACCGTGCCGCCGGAGCAGGTGGACGTGAACGTGCACCCGGCCAAGCGCGAGATCCGCTTCCGCCGGGGCGAGGTGGTGCACCGCTTCGTGGCCGCGGCCGTGGCCCGGGCCATGGGCGCCTACCAGCAGGAGCTGCGTGCCGGCCTGTTCACGCCCGGCGCACCGGCCATACCCGCCGAACCGACCGCCGCTGCGCAGCGGCCGGGTCCGGCCGGGTCCGAGCCCGCCTTCCGGCCGGAGCCGGTCCTTCTGCCGGTCGCGCCCCTGACCACGGCCGAGCCGGGAGTGCGCCCGCCGGCCGCACCAATGGCCGCGCCGACCGTTGCCGTGGTTCCCCCGCCGGTCGAGCCCGGTAGTCCGGTCGCAGTCGCACCGGAGCGGGCGCCCGCGGATCCGGCCGAGGACTTCACCGGCCTGACCCTCATCGGCCAGCTGTTCGCCCTCTACCTGCTCTGCGAAAAGGACGGCCAGTTCATCGTCATCGACCAGCACGCGGCCCACGAGCGGCTGCTCTACAACGAGTTGCGCCGCGGCTACCTGGAGGCCCGGGTGCCGCAGCAGACGCTGCTCTTCCCGGCCACCGTGGAACTGAGCCCGGCCCGGGCCGAGACCATGGAGGCCCGCGGGGATGAGGTGGCGGCGCTCGGGGTGCGGGCCGAGCACTTCGGCGACTCCACCTGGGCGGTCACGGCCCTGCCGGCCGCGGTCAGCCACGAGGAACCGGGCGCCCTGCTCGGCGAGATCCTCGACGGGTTGCGCGGCCCGGTGCCGGCCGAGGCGGATCGGCCGGTGCCCCGCGCGGTGGACGACCTGCTCGCCTCCATGGCCTGCAAGGCGGCGATCAAGGCGGGCAACCGGCTGCAGCCGGCGGAGATGCTCCGCCTGCTGGCCGCCATGCAGGCGGACCCGGTCTTTTCCCACTGCCCGCACGGCCGGCCGGTGCTGCGGGTCTTTCCCGCCCGCGAGGTGGAAAAATGGTTCCACCGCCACGGCGGCTGAAGACCACGGCCCGGCGATCGCGCCGGCAGTCAACACGAGGACCCCATGGCACGACGGAAATTGCAGGAACTGGAGATCAGGCAGGAGTGGTGCAAGGGCTGCGGCATCTGCGTCGCCTTCTGCCCGAAACAGGTTCTCGAACTGGGCGGTGACGGCAGGGCCGTGGCCGTGCGGCCGGAGGACTGCATCTGTTGCATGATGTGCGAGCTGCGCTGTCCGGATCTCGCCATCACCGTGCACACAACCCCGGAAGGTGACCATGCAGAAGCGGATACGGTTTGTCCAGGGCAATGAGGCCTGCGTCGAGGGTGCGCTCTATGCGGGCGTGTCCTTCTATGCCGGGTACCCGATCACCCCGTCCACCGAGATCGCCGAACTGCTCAGCGAGCGGCTGCCGGCCCGGGGCGGCAAGTTCATCCAGATGGAGGACGAGATCGCCTCGATGTGCGCCATCGTCGGCGCCTCGCTCACCGGCCGCAAGGTGATGACCGCCACCAGCGGTCCGGGCTTCTCGCTCAAGCAGGAGGCCATCGGCTACGCCTGCATGGCCGAGATCCCCTGCGTCATCGTCAATGTCCAGCGCGGCGGGCCGTCCACCGGCAACCCCACCCACGTGGGCCAGGGCGACATCAACCAGGCGCGCTGGGGCACGCACGGCGACCACAACATCATCGCCCTGACCGCCTCCAACCACCAGGACGTGTTCGCCATCACCGTGGACGCCTTCAACATGGCCGAGACCTACCGCACCCCGGTGATCCTGCTGTTCGACGAGGTGATCGGCCACATGCGCGAGCGGCTGGTGCTGCCCGAGCCGGGCGAGCTGGAACTGGTCGAGCGGCTGCGCACCTCGGTGCCCAAGGACGTGGACTACCACCCCTACCTGCCGCGCGAGGACGGCCGCCTGCCCATGTCCGATTTCGGTGACGAGCACCGCTACAACGTCACCGGTCTGTACCACGACATGTGGGGCTTCCCGACGAGCAGCCCCAAGATCGTCAACGGCCTGCTGCGCCACCTGATGGACAAGATCGACAACCGGGTGCACGAGATCACGCGCTACAAGGAGCACGACCTGGACGGGGCCGAGTACATCCTCGTCTCCTACGGCGCCTCGGCCCGGTCGGCCATTCACCTGGCCAAGTCGCGGCGGCGGCGCGGGGAGCCGATCGGGGTGATCGAGTTGCAGACCCTGTGGCCCTTCCCCGCCCACCTGATCCGGGAGAAATGCCGCGCGGCCAAGGCGGTGCTGGTGGTGGAGATGAACATGGGCCAGGTACTGCACCAGGTGCGGGCCGCGGTGGCCGAGCCGGAGCGGGTGTTCCTGGTCAACCGCTTCGACGGCATGCTCATCACCCCCACCAACATCCAGCAGATCATCCGCGTCATCCAGGGGAGGGGCATGTGACATGGCTGTCCACGACTACATCCGCCAGCGGTTTTTCCCGCACATGTGGTGCCCGGGCTGCGGCCACGGCATCGTCCTCAACGCCCTGCTGCACGCGGTCGACGGCATGGGCCTGGACAAAAAAGACCTGGTCATGGTCTCGGGTATCGGCTGTTCGGCGCGCATTTCCGGCTACGTGGATTTCCACAGCCTGCACACCCTGCACGGCCGGGCCCTGGCCTTTGCCACCGGGCTCAAGCTGAGCAAGCCCGAACTGAGGGTGATCGTGCCCATGGGCGACGGCGATGCCCTGGCCATCGGCGGCAACCATTTCATCCATGCCGCCCGGCGCAACATCGACCTGACCGCCATTGTCATGAACAACCGCATCTACGGCATGACCGGCGGCCAGTTCTCACCCCTTTCCGGCCCGGGCATCCTGGCCACCACCGCGCCGTACCGGAACATCGACAGCGACTTCGACGTGGTCGAACTGGCCCGGGCCGCGGGGGCGAGTTTTGTCGCCCGGACCACCACCTACCACGTGCACGAGGCCATCGACCTGCTCACCAGGGCCATTGCCCACAAGGGGTTCTCGGTGGTGGAGATCCTCAGCCAGTGTCCGACCTATTTCGGCCGCAAGAACAGGCTCGGCGAGGCGGCCGAGATGCTCGTCCAGTACCGCACGACCACCGCCCGGCTCGGCTCCCGGCGCCTGGCGGAACACCCGGGGCTCATCGCCCGGGGGGTCTTTGTCGAGACCCAGCGGCCCGAGTACTGCGAATCCTACGACCAGGTCATGGCCCGGGCCATGGGGGAGGCAGAGCGATGAGAACGCGCATCGTGTTTTCCGGTTCCGGCGGCCAGGGTGTGGTCACCGCGGCCATCCTGCTGGGCGAGGCGGCGGTGATCCACGAGGGCATCAACGCCGTGCAGTCGCAGAGCTACGGGGCCGCGGCCCGGGGCGGGGCCACCCGCGGCAATGTCATCCTCTCGGACGAGGCCATCAACTTTCCCGGCATCACCCAGCCGAACATCGCGGTCTGCCTCACCCAGGAGGCCTACAACAGCGTCGGCCCGGAGATGCGGCCGGGCGGGACCGTGCTCGCGGACACCCGCTTCGTGCAGACCTCGCGCAAGGTGGACGCCCGCCAGGTGGAACTGCCTCTGTACGAGACCGTGATGCGGGAGATCGGCAAGCCCATCGTGTTCAACATCTGCGTGCTCGGCGGGTTGCTCGGGCTCATCGACCTGGTCCGCACCGAGTCGGTGGAGGCGGCCATCCGCGACCGGGTGGCCGGGGACTTCGTGGACCT
>CAZMNU010000046.1:9549-22825 GCA_964567725.1 uncultured Desulfobulbus sp.
GGCCGCCCGCCGCGGCAACTCTTGACGGTACACTGTTATGATACGATCTGTGACTCTCTCCAGTGACGAGGGGCGGCGCGCCCTTCAGGGCCTGGTCGACCGGTTCAGCGAGGAGACCGGCTGCCGGGAGGTGGTTCAAACCATCCTCGACCGGGTCCGCCGGGAAGGGGACGCGGCGGTGGTCGACTACTGCCGCCGGTTCGACTGCCCGACCATGACCGCGGCGACATTGAGGGTGAGCGCGGACGAGTTCGCCCGGGCCGAGCAGGAGGTGGACGAGGACTTCCGCGCCACCCTGCGGCTCGCCATCGAGCGCATCCGGACCTTCCACGAACGCGAGTTGGAGGACTCCTGGCTGCTCACCCGCGACGACGGCACCATCACCGGCCGGCTGGTGCGGCCGGTGGATTCGGCCGGCCTGTACGTGCCCGGCGGCACCGAGGGATCGACGCCGCTGGTCAGCTCGGTGCTCATGAACGGCCTCCCGGCGCAGATCGCCGGGGTGGACCGGCGGGTGATGGTCACCCCGCCCAACCGGGAAGGGCGGGTCAGCGCCGCCCTGCTCGTCGCCGCGCGCGAGATCGGCATCGACGAGGTGTACAAGGCCGGTTCGGCCTGGGCCATCGGCGCGCTCGCCTTCGGCACCGCCACCATGCCCCGGGTGGACGTGATCGTCGGGCCGGGCAACCAGTATGTGGCCGAGGCCAAGCGCCAGGTGCAGGGGAGGGTGCGCATCGACATGCTCGCCGGCCCGAGCGAGGTGCTGGTGATCGCCGACCACACGGCCGACCCGGCCTTCATTGCCGCCGACCTGCTCGCCCAGGCCGAGCACGACCCGCAGGCCCTGGCCCTGGCCCTGGTCACCGAACCGGAACTGGCCCCGGCCATTGTCGCCGAGCTGGAGCGCCAGCTGCCCGAGCTCGCCCGGGCCGACATCGCCCGCACCGCGCTCGCCGACCGCGGCCTGATCCTCGAGGTGGACGGGGTGGCGGAGGCCATCGAGCTGGCCAACGAGATTGCCATCGAGCACCTGGAGCTGCAGGTGGCCGAGCCCTGGCAGTGGCTGCCGCAGATCCGCCACGCCGGCGCCATCTTCCTGGGCAGCTGGACCCCGGAGGCGGCCGGCGACTACGTGGCCGGACCGAACCACGTGCTGCCCACCATGGGCACGGCCCGCATCGCCTCGGCGCTCGGGGTGGAGACCTTCCTCAAGAAGAGTTCGATCATCAGCTACAGCCGCCAGGCCCTGATCGCGGACGGCGACCACATCCGCCGGCTGGCCGCGCTCGAGGGGCTGGGCGCGCACGGCAACTCGGTGGCGGTGCGCCTTGGCAAAACCGGCCGCTGACAGCCGCGACCTGCTCGTGCGCGGGGCGGCGCAGCTCGGGCTCGCCATGGACGCGGCCGGGGTGGAGCGGCTTCTGGCGTATCTCGCCGAACTGATGAAATGGAGCCGGCGGGTCAACCTGATCGCCCGCGACACCCCGGAGGCGCAGGCGGTGGAGACCCATTTCCTCGACTCGCTCACCCTCCTGCCCTTTGTGGACGAGACCGAGGCACCGCACCTGCTCGACGTGGGCAGCGGCGCCGGCTTTCCCGGCCTGGCGCTTGCCTGCGTGCGCCCGGACGCCCGCTTCACCCTGTGCGAGCCGCGCCAGAAGCGGGTCAGTTTTCTCCGCCACGTGATCCGCACCCTGGGCCTTGCCAACGTCGAGGTGGTGGCGGAGCGGGTCGAGGCCCACCTGCCGGACTGGCCGGGACGGTTCACCCACCTCACCAGCCGGGCTGTGGCCGAGCCGGCCGCGTTCCTGCCGCTGGTGCGGCCATTGGTCACCCCGGGGGCCCGGGTGCTGCTCATGCTCGCCCGGGCCGAGGGGCTGGCCGGAATCGACCGGACCCCATCCGGCCCCTGGCGGGTCGAGGCCGAACGCCGATTCGTGCTGCCCTTTTCCGGGGCGCCCCGGCTGGTGGCCGCGGTGGTTGCGGCCTGATACTTCTCGCTGGAAACTTTTTTATCGATCTGGTAGGACAGAATTTCTTGCCAACCCACAGATACGCGGAACTTTTCCGTTTCCCGGAGGATACCCATGACCCACACGATTGCCCTGCTGGCCGGTGACGGCATCGGCCCGGAGGTGATGGCCGAGGCCATCAAGGTGCTGGACGCGGTCCAGCAGAAATTCGGTTTTTCGCTTGCGTACACGCCCGCCGACGTCGGCGGCATCGCCATCGACAACCACGGCGAGGCCCTGCCCGCCTCCACCCTGAAGGTGTGCGAGGCGAGCGAGGCCATCCTCTTCGGCTCGGTGGGCGGCCCCAAGTGGGAGTCCCTGCCCCCGGCCGAGCAGCCCGAGCGGGCGGCGCTCTTACCCCTGCGCAAGCACTTCGACCTGTTCTGCAACCTGCGGCCGGCCAAGGTGTTCAAGGCCCTGGTGGGTGCCTGCCCGCTGCGGCCGGACATTGTCGGCGACGGCTTCGACGTGCTCGTGGTGCGTGAGCTGACCTCGGGCATCTACTTCGGCCAGCCCAAGGGGCGCGAGGGCAGCGGCCCGGACGAGCGCGCCTGGGACACCAAGGTCTACAAGCGCTCCGAGATCGAGCGCATCGCCCGCATGGCCTTCGAGGCGGCCCGCCTGCGCCGCAAGAAGGTGACCTCGGTGGACAAGGCCAACGTGCTCACCTCCATGGTCTTCTGGCGCGAGGTGGTCAAGGAGGTGGCCCGCGATTTTCCGGACGTCACCCTGGACCACATCTACATCGACAACGCCACCATGCAGCTGGTGCGTGACCCGCACCAGTTCGACGTCATGCTCTGCGGCAACATGTTCGGCGACATCATCAGCGACGAGGCCGCCATGCTCACCGGCTCCATGGGCATGCTCGCCTCGGCCAGCCTGAACAGTTCCAGGTTCGGCATGTTCGAGCCGGCCGGCGGCTCGGCCCCGGACATCGCCGGCCAGGGCATTGCCAACCCCATCGCCCAGATCCTGTCGGCGGCCATGCTGCTCAAGTACAGCCTCGGCCTGGACGAGCCGGCCGCGGCCATCGAGAACGCGGTGGCCGCCATCCTGGAGAAAAAGATCATGACCCGGGACATCGCCACCCCCGGGGTCACGCCGGTGTCCACCGCCACCCTGGGAGACGCCATCGTCAGCGAAATTCGCGCCGCGTAAATCCTGCGGCAGGGAGGGGCGGTATGCCGAAACGTTCCAACATGATCCTCATCGCTACCCGCTCGGCCGCCGCCATGGCCGCCGCGGTGGGCCGGGAGCTGGACCTGCCGGTGACCGGGATGATCACCCGCACCTTTGCCGACGGCGAGGTGTACCACGCCTTTCCCTGTGACATCGCCGGCTGCGACCTGGTGATCATCGCCAACACCCAGGACGACAGCGCCCACCAGGAACTGATCGACCTGGTCACCGGGGCCCGCTACTGGAACGCCCTGTCGGTGAACGTGATCATCCCCTACCTCGGCTATTCGACCATGGAGCGGGCCAAGCCCAATTCCGGCGAGATCCCCAAGGGCATCACCCGCACCCGGCAGATCTTCCGCGCCCGGCCCGATTACGTGGCCTTTGTCGACCTGCACTCCGAGGCGGTGCTGCACGCCCATTCCGGCGAGGTGCGCACCCGCCACCTGTGGACCGAGCGGCTGGCGGCCGAGCACATCCGCGGGCTGCACATCGACAACCCGGTGCTGGTGTCGCCGGATTACGGCTTTTCCAAGCGGGTGGCGCGGCTCGCCGGGCTGCTCGACTGTCCCCACACCGCGGCCAACAAGGACCGGTTCGACGTGGACAAGACCATCGTCGGCCAGCTGTCCGGCGCGGTCAGGGGGCGCACGGCGATCATCTGCGACGACATGATCCGCACCGGCGGCTCCATGCTGCAGACCGTGGACCGCTGCTACGAGGCGGGCGCGGTCGGGGTGATGGTCATGGCCACCCACCTGGTGCTCTCCGGCGACGCCCGGCAGCGGTTCATCGACCGGGGCATCTGCTGCATCATCGGCGCGGACACCTATCCGGGCCGGGAGAGCGACGACCTGCTGCAGATCTATTCGGCGGCGCCGTTGATCGCCGACGAACTGCGCGGCTATTTCCGCCTGGAGGCCTCCCTCTCAGGCACAATCCTTTCCTCCTGATAGAAAAACACTATGAAAAAAGTAGGTATTGTCGGTTGGCGCGGCATGGTCGGCTCGGTGCTCATGGAGCGGATGCGCCGGGAAGGTGATTTTTCGGGCTACGAGCCCCGTTTCTTTTCCACCTCCCAGGCCGGCCAGGCCGGGCCCGAGGTGAACGGCACGGTGTACGAACTGCTCGACGGCACCGATGCGGCCCTGCTGGCGGAGAACGACATCATCCTCAGCTGCCAGGGCGGCAGCTACACCGGTGAGGTCTACCCGCAGCTCATGGCCCGCGGCTGGCAGGGCTACTGGATCGACGCGGCCTCCAAGCTGCGCCTGGATGAGGACGCGGTCATCGTCCTCGACCCGGTGAACCGGGCGGTGATCGACCAGGCCCTGGCCAGGGGGATCAAAAAATACATCGGCGGCAACTGCACGGTGAGCCTGATGCTCATGGCACTCGGTGGGCTGTTCGCCCGCGACTGGGTGGAATGGGTGAGCAGCCAGACCTACCAGGCCGCCTCGGGCGCGGGCGCCAAGAACATGCGCGAGCTGGTCAGCCAGATGCGGCTGGTGGGTGAGAACGCCGAGCAGCTGCTCGACAACCCGGCCGCGGCCATCCTCGACCTGGACCGCAACGTGGTCGAGACCCTGCGCCACCCGTCGTTCCCGACCACGAATTTCGGTGCGCCCCTGGCCGGCAGCCTCATTCCCTGGATCGACACGGCCATGGACAACGGCCAGACCCGGGAGGAATGGAAGGGCGTGACCGAGACCAACAAGATCCTCGGCCTGGCCCCGGGCCAAATCCCCATCGATGGCTGCTGCGTGCGCATCGGCGCCATGCGCTGCCACAGCCAGGCCTTCACCGTCAAGCTGAAACGGGATATCCCGCTGGCTGAGATCGAAGAGGCCATCGCCGGCCACAACGAGTGGGTGTACCTGGTGAAGAATACAAAGGAAGAGACCCTGAAAGAACTGACCCCGGCGCGGGTCACCGGCACCCTGGACATCCCGGTGGGGAGGCTGCGCAAGATGAACCTCGGGCCCGAGTACCTGAGCGCCTTTTCCGTGGGCGACCAGCTGCTCTGGGGCGCGGCCGAGCCGGTGCGCCGCATGCTGAAGATCGCCCTCGAACACCTGGGGTAAGACCGCACCCGTTCCCCGGTCGCACGACCACGAAAAAAGCCGCTTCCGGAAAGGAAGCGGCTTTTTTTGTGCGGCCGGTGCGGGATCGGCCAGGGAAGAAAAAAGGGGCGATGACCCGCGGGCCGCCGCCCCTTGCGGGCAGATGGTAGGGGCAGTGGTACTCAGTCGAGCAGTTCTGCCGGTACGTTGCCGCCGTTTTCAGCCATCTTCTGCAGCACGGTCTTGTGCAGCCACATGTTCATCTGGGCCGAATCGCCCATTTTTTCGGCCGGGCAGCCCAGTTCGGCGGCCAGCTCCTTGCGGGCGGTGAGGCTGCTGTCCATGCCGAGCAGTTTCATCAGGTCAACGATGGACACCTTCCAGTTGAGTTTTTCCGGGTTGGCCTTGGCCATCTCCTCGAGTTTGGCGACCACGTCCACCTGGGGCACGGCGGCCGGGGCACCGGTCGGCGCGGGGGCCGCGGCCTCGGCCGCCGGCTGGGTCAGGGTCTGGGCGATGGCCTCCTTGGCAAAGCCGAGTTTGGCAAGAATGGTGCTGAACAGACTCATGGTACCTCCTGGGTTTCGGGTTGGCGGGCTAAGCGGCCCGGGTGGGGCCGGTTCGTTCAAGGGGTACAGGAAAAAATGGAGGAGGGGAAGGAGAGGCCCCTCCTCCCCTGAGCGGTGCATCGCACTGTCAGCCGACAGTGCCCCATGAGAATACCCCCGGGCCGGAGATGGGGCAACCAAAGGATTGGTAAACTGCGCCAGCCGGGTTGTCCGGCGCGGTTCAGGGTTCGCGGATCAGCCGGAGCAGGTCGTCGGCCGAGATGCGTCCACTGGCGTCCGTGCCCTCGAGCAGGCTGTCGGCAAGGTCGCGCTTTTCACCGTGCAGGCGGACGATCTTCTCCTCGATGGTGTTCCGGGTCACCAGCCGATAGACGGTCACCGGCCGCTGCTGGCCGATGCGGTGGGCCCGGTCCGAGGCCTGGTCCTCTACCGCCGGGTTCCACCAGGGGTCCATGTGGATGACGTAGTCGGCAGCTGTCAGGTTGAGGCCCAGGCCGCCCGCCTTGAGGCTGATGAGGAACAGGTCGCCCTGGCCGGCCTGGAAGGCCTCGACCTCGCGCTGCCGCTCGCGGGCCGGGGTGGAGCCGTCGAGGTAGCGGTAGGGGATGGCGTGTTCGTCCAGAAAGGCGCGGATCAGGGCGAGATGGCCGACGAACTGGCTGAACACCAGGGCCTTGTGGCCGTTGTCGAGCAGTTCGCCCACCACCTCGGCGAACAGGGCGAGCTTGGATCCGGGCAGGGTACTTTCCGGCAGGACCAGGCGCGGATGGCAGCAGGCCTGGCGCAGGCGGGTGATCTCGGCCAGGATGCGCATGCGCTGGTGGCCGTCCGCCCCGCCCTCGGTCTCGATCCGTTCCAGGGCCTGGCGCCGCAGGGCCTCGTAGAAGGCGGTCTCCTCCGGGCTCAGCTCCACCTCGAGGAGCACCTCGGTGCGCGGCGGCAGCTCCTCGAGCACCTGCGCCTTGAGGCGGCGGAGGATGAACGGCTGGATGAGCTTTTTCAGCCGGCGGCCGGCCTCGCGGTCGTTGAGCCGTTCGATGGGCGCGGCGAAGCGCTCGTTGAACCGTTCGCGGCTGCCGAGCAGGCCGGGGTTGATGAAGTGGAACAGGGTGAAGAATTCGCCCAGGTGGTTTTCGATGGGCGTGCCGGTGGTGATCAGCCGGAACTGCGCCTGCAGGTGCATGGCCGCCTGCGACCGCCGGGTGGCCGAGTTCTTGATCGCCTGGGCCTCGTCCAGGACCACGGTCTGCCAGGCCACGCCGGTGAGCAGGGCGGCCTCCTGGTGGAGCAGGCCGTAACTGGCCACCACCAGGTCAAACGGACCCAGATCGGCCAATTGCGCCTGGCGGTCGGTACCGCCGAAGGGCACCAGCCGCAGGGTGGGGGCGAAGCGGCCGGCTTCGGCGAGCCAGTTGGCGCACACCGAGGTGGGCGCCACCACCAGGGTCGGCCCCCGGTCGGCACAGTGGAGGATCACCGCCAGGGCCTGGACCGTTTTGCCCAGCCCCATGTCATCGGCCAGGCAGGCGCCGAAACCGAGATGGGCGAGCCGCGCCAGCCACTGGAAGCCCTGCAGCTGGTAGTCGCGCAGCCGGGCCTTGAGGGTCGAGGGCGGGGTCTCGGTCCGATCCAGGGCCGCGCGCATCTCTGCCAGCCGGTCGTGCCAAGCGGGGGCAGCATCCAGCCGGCCGACCTGGCCGGTGAGATCGTCCAGGGCCAGCGCCGCCAGGGGATGGAGGGTGAGCTTGCGGCCCCTTGGCTCCACGTAGGCGGCCAGTTCCTCGAGGTGGCGGCGGAGTTCCCGGGTGAGGGCGACGAACTCGCCCTCGCCGAGCGGCAGGAAGCGGTGGGGCGTGGCCCGCACCAGTTCGAGCAGTTGGCGCATGTCCAGCACCCGTTCGTCGTCCACCCGCAGTTCGCCCTCGACCGTGAACCAGCGGTCGCCGCTGCCCAGGCGCAGGCGCAGGTCAGCAGCCGAAACCGACCGGCCGAGCCTGAGCTTCTCGCCCTCGGGCCATGCCACCAGCACCTCGCCCCGCTCCAGGGGTTCGCGCAGTTCCAGCAGTACCTGCAGGGCCTCTTCGGCGGTGTCGGCGTACCATTGCCCGTCCAGTTCGGGCAGCGTGGCCAGCACGGGCAGGCTGCGCTCCAGGGCCGCGGCCCGCCGCTGTTCTTCGTCCAGGTCGCGCTCGGCCAGGCAGCGGCGGCCCTCGACATCGGCCATCAGGCTGACCGCGCCTTGGCCGGGACGCTGGCAGGGGCCGCCGCTGTCCAGCGGGCGGACGAGGATCTCCACCCGGAAGCCGGCGCCGTGGGGCAGGAGATGCACCCGCGGCCGGGAATCGGCCGGGACCGTGGTCACCGCGTGGGTGGTGCCCGGCAGGCTCGAGTGGACCGGGACCAGCGAGGCCAGGGTCGTGAGCACGCGGGCCGCCTCCCCGCTCGCCGCCTCGGGCAGGACCAGCCCCTTGTCGCCGAGGATGCGGGCCAGGCGGTGGTGGGTGTCGGTGAAGGCCACCACCCGGAAGCGGCCGGGTGTTTCCCGCACCAGCAGGTACCGCTCGTCCGCCTTCGGCTCGGGCAGCAGGCGGATGACCAGCTCGCCGTTTTTGACCACGGCCTGGATCTCGGCCTCGCCCCGGCCCACCTGCACCGGCGTGGTCGGCGCATCGGCGAGAAACAGCCGGGGATGGCCCACCAGCGCGGGCAGGGCCAGGCGCAGGTTGAACTCGTAGTGCGGACCGCCGTAGCCGTAGTCCACCTGGCGGACCGCGGCGCGCAGCCCCTGGTCAGCCTCGTCCAGGCCGGCCAGCCGCTCACCGCTGACCAGTCGCTGCAGGGCGATGGCCCGCCCCTTGCTCCAGCTGCCCCCGGCGCCGAGTTTCTGCTCGAGCGGGCTGATCGAGGTCAGCTTCCCGGAACGGCCGAGGTGGAGCAGGTAGACGACCCGGGAGCGGGCCTGGTCCGCCGCACCGTCCTGCCGGTCCGCGCCCGCCACCGCCCTTTCCAGGGCGCGCAGGCTCTTGCGCCAGGGCTCCTCGATCTCGATGGCTGCGCTTAAGGGGTGCAGGCCGGTGGCCTGGCCTAGGGAGTCGATGGTGGCGCGGCGGGCCGGGGTCGCCTTGTCGGCCCGGCAGAGCAGGTGGGCGCACTCCAGTGCCAGCCAGTCGAAACCCGCCTGGCCGCAGCGCTCGGCGTAGCGGTTGAGCCGGGAAATCTCCTTTTTCTTGAGGCCGCCGTTGACGGTGAACAGGGCCATGGCGATGCACAGCGGTGCGAGCGCGCCGCTGTCCTCGCCCAGGTCGTCGACAAAGGGGCGCAGGTGGGCCAGGGCGGTGTGCGCGGGGAGCCCGCACTGGCTGTCGAGCAGGGCCTCGACCGCATGCAGGGCCGGGTCCATGACCGTGAAACGCCGGTCGACCCGCAGGGCCTGGTTGAGGTGGACGCGGGCCTTGTCCAGGCTGGCCGCGTCGCCGGCCCGCAGCAGGGCAAGCAGGGCGAACGGGGCCGCGTGGCTGGTGAAGAAGATGGTCCGCTTGCGCTGTCGCCGTCGCAGTTCCTTGAGATCCGCCGCGAACAGGTCGAGCGCTGCCGCCAGTCGCCCCTCGACCAGGGCGATCCAGCCGCCGAAGGCAAACGTGTACCCGCCGGTGAGGGCGGACAGTTCGTCCACCAGTCCCTGCGCCTCGGAGGTGCGGCCAGCGAGGATGAGCCGCAGCACCAGGTGGTAGAGCAGCTCCAGCCGCTCGTTGGCCGGCAGGGCGGCCCGCAGCTCGGGCCGCAGGCCAAGGGCCAGGGGCTCCCGGTCGGACTCCAGCGCGTAGAAGGCGTGGGTGAGGAGACGGTGGATGAGCAGGGCCTGGCGCCTGGCGCTCAGGCTGGCGCACCAGGCCGGGTCGAAGGGGTTGTTGACCAGGCTGACCACCGGGTCGCTGTAGGTCACGGCTGGCTGGCAGTGGCGGCGCAGGGTGTCGATGAGCAGGTCGATATCCCGTTCCTCGCCACTGACCAGGGCGAGGCGCAACTCCCGGCGGGTGCGGTGGCAGGCCGTGGTTTTGTCGCGACCAAGGAACAGGTGGGTGCCTCTCGGCTCGGGCAGGGCGCTGCGGACCGCGGCAACGATGGCCTGGGAGAGCGGAACGGCGGGAGGTGGGGAGGGCTTTGGCGGCGGCCGTTTGCCGCCCCTGCTGGCGGCGGGCAGCGCCAGTTGCGCCGGCTGGACCGGCGGGGCCGGGGTGACCAGGGTCTCGGTGTCGGCGAACAGGGCGCGGACCACCACCTCGACGATCTGTTCGCTGATCCGGTTGTCGGCGCCGATCAGGCCGGCATCGCGCAGGCGGCGCAGCCGGGGGCCCAGGGAGGTGGGCGGTTTGTTGGTGGCCGGGTCGTGCAGGGCAACGCCGGCCCGGATGCAGAGGTTAAGGAGGACGGTCTGGTTGAGCGGCTCGTCGGCCACGGCCAGCACCTGGAGGAGCGACCGCTCCAGCGGGTCGAGGCGTTGCCACCGTTCGAGCAGGACAGGGCGCGTCGTTTCGGCCATGGCGCGGGGGACAGGGGGGAAGGGATCAGTGCAGGCGGCCGTCCGCCAGGGTGAGGCAGCGGTCCATGGCCCCGGCCAACTCCAGGTTGTGGGTGACCATGACCACACCGAGCCCCAGGTCGCGGCTCAGCTCGCGCAGCAGGGTGAAGACCATGCGGCCGCTGCTGGCGTCCAGGTTGCCGGTGGGCTCGTCCGCGAGCAGAAGGGCCGGGTTCATCACCAGGGCGCGGGCGAGCGCCACCCGCTGCTGCTCGCCGCCGGACAGCTCACCGCTGCGGTGGTGCAGCCGCTCGGCGAGCCCCACGCGGGTGAGCAGCTGTTCGGCCGCCGTGTGCATCGCCTCGGTCGGACGGCCGCCGATCATCCCGGGCATGAGCACGTTCTCGAGCGCCGTGAACTCGGGCAGCAGGTGGTGGAACTGGAAGATGAAGCCGATGTGGGCGTTGCGGTGGCCGGCCAGGGCGGTCTCGGCAAGACCGGTGAGTTCGCGCTCGCGGAAGAACAGGGCCCCTGAGTCGGGCGCGTCCAGGGTGCCGAGGATCTGCAGGAGCGTGGTCTTGCCCGAACCCGAGGCGCCGACAATGGCCACCATCTCTCCGGGCTCGACCGTGAGGTCCACCTCGCCGAGCACGGTGATGGTGTCCGCGCCGCTTTGGTAGCTGCGGCAGAGCGCCTCGGCCCGGAGCAGCGGCGTCTCACTCATAGCTGAGCGCCTCCGCCGGCCGCACCCGCGAGGCCTTCCACGAGGGGTAGAGGGTGGCGAGCAGGGTGATGAGGATGGCGGACAGGGCGATAACCGTGACCTCCAGCGGCACCACCTTGATGGGCATGGTGGACATGGGGTAGACGTTCGACGGCAGTTCGATGAACTTGTAGCGCTTCAACAGGGCGCACAGCCCGAGGCCGCCGCCCACACCCAGCGCGGTCCCGGCCAGGCCGATGACCGCCCCCTGGTAGAAGAAGATGCGCATGATCGAGCGGGTGGTGGCGCCCATGGACTTGAGAATGGCGATGTCGCGGTTCTTTTCCATGACCACCATGATGAGCGCGCTGATGATGTTCAGCGCCGCCACCAGGATGATCAGGTCGAGGGCGATGAAGATGCCGAGCTTCTCCAGCTTGAGCGCGGCGAACAGGTTCTGGTTGAGCTGCATCCAGTCGCGCACCGAATACTGCGGGCCGAGCGTTTCGCGGATGGCCGCAGCGGTGCGGTCGGCCCGGTCCACCTCCGCCACCCGCACCTCGAGCCCGTGCGCGCCCCGGTCCAGGTCGGCGAGCGAGCGGGCCGTGTCCAGGTTGAGGAAGCCCATGGTCGAGTCGTACTCGTACATGCCGGTCTCGAAGATGCCCACCACCCGGCAGGTGCGGATGCGCGGCAGGATGCCGCCGGGCGAGAGCGGGCCGTTGGGGGAGATGAGCCGCACCCGGTCGTTCGGGCCGACCTGCAGCTGGCGGGCCATGTCGCGACCGAGGACGATGCCCGGCACCTCGCCGGGCGCGTCCAGGTCGGTGAGCGCGCCGAACACCATCTTCTCGCCGATGCTGATCACCCGCACGGCCGTGGCCGGGTCGATGCCGCGCAGCACCACCCCGGTGGAGTTGGCGGCCGAGGTGATCAGGGCCTGACCGTAGATGTAGGGGGTGGTGGCCTCGACCCCGGCCACGGCCCGGACCCGGGCCGCGACCTGGTCGGTGTCCTCGATGGGCGCACCGAACCGCTGCACCAGGGCGTGGGCGTTGACGCCGATGATCTGGTCGCGCAGCCCCTCGGTGAAGCCGGTGAACACCGACAGCACCACGATCAGCGCCATCACCCCCACCGCCACCCCGAGGATGGAGATGAGGGTGATGAGCGAAATGAACTTCTGCTTGCGTTTGGCCCGCAGGTAGCGCCGGCCGACAAACCACTCGAAGGAGGCCATGGGCCGCGGCTCACGCGCCGGTTTCGCGTTTGAGCTGGGGGAAGAGGATGACGTCGCGAATGGAGGGCGCGTCGGTGAGCAGCATCACCAGCCGGTCGATGCCGATGCCCTCGCCGGCCGCGGCCGGCATGCCGTACTCGAGGGCGCGCACGTAGTCGCGGTCGAGCACCGGGTGGATCTCGTCGTCGTCGCCGCGCTCGTCGATCTGCCGCTGGAAGCGCTGCAGCTGGTCGATGGGGTCGTTCAGCTCGGAGAAGGCGTTGGCGATCTCCCGGCCGGTGATGAACAGCTCGAACCGGTCGGTGACCGTGGGATCCTCCTCGTTGCGCCGGGCCAGCGGCGACACCTCGGTGGGGTAGGAGGTGATGAAGGTCGGGTCGATGAGCCGCTCCTCGACGAGCAGCTCGAACAGCTCGGTGCGGGCCTTGCCCGGACCGGCCCCGGGCTGCAGCTCGATGCCTTTTTCCTTGGCCAGCGCCAGGACCGCGTCGTCGTCAGCGACCACCGCCGGGTCGAGCCCGCCCACCTCCACCAGGGCCTCGGCCATGGTGTAGCGCCGCCACGGCGGCGCCAGGTTGACGGCCATGCCCTGGTAGGTGAGGTCCAGGGTGCCGAGCAGCTCGTGCGCCAGCCAGCTGATCATCTCCTCGGTCAGGTCCATCAGGTCGTGGTAGGTGGCATAGGCCTGGTAGAACTCGAGCATGGTGAACTCGGGGTTGTGGCGGGTGGACAGCCCCTCGTTGCGGAAGTTGCGGTTGATCTCGAACACCTTGTCAAAGCCGCCCACCAGCAGCCGCTTGAGGTACAGCTCCGGCGCGATGCGCAGGTAGAGGTCCATGTCGAGCGCGTTGTGGTGGGTGCAAAAGGGCTTGGCCGTGGCCCCGCCGGGCACCGGCTGCATCATCGGCGTCTCCACCTCCATGAAGCCGCGGTTGGCGAGGAACTCGCGGATCAGGCGGATGATCTCCACCCGTTTGCGGAAGGTGTC
>CAZMNU010000047.1:0-22823 GCA_964567725.1 uncultured Desulfobulbus sp.
CACTGCGGCGATGGTGTGCACAAGCACTGTGCGAGAAGCGAAAACGGATACAGGCGGAAATGGCAACTTCTCTTTTCAGGGAAATTTCTCTTGTCGGTTTCCAGGTAATTTTCCGGGTGTGGGGAAGCTGACAAAAGACCCTGACACGACTCGGGCAGGGCAGGGGAGGGGCGAACGGAACAAGGCACCGGCCCTGCAAGCAGGGCAGGCCGCCGGGTGACACCTTGTGCCGGTCCCTGCCGGCCGGCCGGAAGAAACATGGGGGAGGGGGCAGGGGCCGGGTTTTCAGTGCGGGCAGCCGCTTTCCCTTGTCGGACAATGGATTACACGCGTAAGCGGCTGAAATCGCGCCCGCATCGTCCCGGCATCGGCGCATTTTTTTGCGTGTTTTCTTGCTTTCCTGGGCCAAGCCCCTACGATGAACTAGAACAGCAATATTTCCTCACCGCGGCGGTGTGCCCGCCCGCTCAACGTTTTGCCTGGACGTGTGTGCCCATGATCAAGAAAGTGCGTGTCGAGTACCTGGTTCCCGGGGTGTACATCGAGGATTTCAACTGCGACTGGAAAGGCAGCAACCTCTATGTCGAACCGGGGCTCATCAAGAACGACAACATCATCGAGATCCTCAAGTCCTGGGGTATCGACGAGGTCTACATCGACATCGAGAAGGGGCTGGATGTGGGCGTGCGCCGCAAGCCCAAGCCAAAGCCCGCCCCGGGTGCGCGGGCCCAGGCCAGGTCCCAGGGCTACACCGCCCGGCCCGAGGTGCCGCTCAGGGAGGAACTGCGCTCGGCCCGGGAGATCACCCGGGACGCGGTGCAGGTGGTGGAGCAGGCCAACCGGCTGGTCATGGAGGGCAAGGTGCCGGACGTGCGCCAGACCTATGAACTGGCCAACCGCATGAACGACTCCCTGCACCGCAACCGCGACGCCCTGCTCCTGCTGTCGCGCATCCGCAGCAAGGACGAGTACACCCTGCACCACTCGGTCAGCGTCAGCAGCCTGGTGCTCAACCTGTGCAACTACTGCCAGCTGTCCGAGTACCAGGCCCTGGACCTGGCGGTCGGGGCTTTGTTCCACGACATCGGCAAGGCCCACATTCCCTTGGAAATTCTCAACAAGCCGGCCCGGCTGACCGACGAGGAGTTCAGCCTGATCAAGCGCCACGCCGAATTCTCGGTGAACCTGCTGGCCAAGGCCAAGGGGCTGCCGCTGGAGTGCTACGACATCGCCCTGCACCACCACGAGCGGATCGACGGCTCGGGCTACCCGCACGGCCTCAAGGGTGACCAGATCAGCTTCGGCGCCAAGATGACCGCAGTCTGCGACGTGTTCGACGCCATCACCTCGGAGCGCTGCTACAAGAGCGGCATGGACACGGTGCTCGGCCTGCGCAAGATCTACGAGGGCATGGGTACGCATTTCTGCAAGGACATTGCCCGCGATTTCATCCAGTCCGTGGGCATGTACCCGGTCGGCACCTGCGTGGTGCTCGAGGATGGCCGCAGCGGCGTGGTGGTCGGCTCCTCCGACGACCTCACCCGGCCGGTGGTGCAACTGGTTTACGACGAACGCAAACAGGAACGGCTCCGGCCACAGCAGGTGGACCTGAGCCAGACCGGCGGCACCATCGCCAGTTACGGCGATCCGGCCCGGCTCGGGTCGACCTCGAAAAAGCTTTTGGAAAAATTGCTCCAGGCCCTGTCCTGATCATGGTTCGCGGGCGCGGGTGGGCGTCGGTCAGGGGGGCAGTGGGCTTGGAGAGGTGGGGCGGGAACGGGAAGGGCGGCGCCGCGGCGGGGGGCAAGACCGCCGCGGGCCGAAGAGAAGCTCAGACGCTGTTGTGCAGGCTGTAGACGAGCGTTTTCAGCACCAGCTTGGCGGCCAGCAGGTGGGCCGGGAACGAACCGGCCTGGGGCGCCAGGCCGGTGAGGTCGAAGCCGACAATGGTTTTTTCCCGGGAAACCCGGCGGATGAGCGCGTTCAGGGTATACCAGTCGAGGCCGCCGGGCTCCGGCCGACCCACGGCCGGCATGCAGGCCGGGTCGAGCACGTCCAGGTGGATGGCCACGTAGACCTTGTCGCTGAGGTATTCGATCACGTCCGCAGCGGCGTTCAGGCCGTTCAAGCAGATGTCGCGGGCGAACACCACGTTTTCCAGGCGGATCTTGGAACGCTCGGCCCGGGTCATGCTGCGGATGCCGATGTGCGACACCGGGCATTTTTCCCGGATGCGGGCCATCACCCCGCTCTCGTCGAAACCCGCGGCCTCGCCGCGCAGGGTGTGCGGGTGCGCGCCCAGGTGGAGCACACCCAGGCCGTTGTGCTGTTCCAGGGCGGCGCGCACCAGCCCCTCGCTGATCAGGTGGCTGCCGCCCACCGCGGCCACCAGCCGGTTCTTGCGGTAATGCTGCACCGCCTGGTTGTACACCTCCTCCACCGAGGCCTGCGGGTCCGGCGGGCAGTCGACCCGGTTCAGGGTGAGCAGTCCCAGGTCGCCCAGTTCGGTGTTGGTCTCCACGTCATAGGTGGACAGTACCTGCGAGGCCTGGAGAATGGTTTCCGGCCCCTTGCCCACGGCCAGGGCGGCCGGCGCGGTACCGGCGCAGGCCACGGGCAGAATCACCGCTTTGGCCTGGTTGGCGGCAGGCTTCTTCATCTGCGGACTGAGAAAGTTCATGCGGCTGCACCTCGGGGCTGGGGTTGCGGTATCGCCGGCAGCCTGTGGGGCAGGTCGCTGCCCGGGACGGCGCGGCGGTGAGCGGGCTCAATCCTCGTCGAAGGTGTCATCCTCGTCGTCGTCGATATCGGTGTCAATGTCGTCGTCGAGCAGTTTGAGGCGGATGGGGTCGAGGGAGCGGATCAGGTACTCCGCCTCGCAGTCGTTGCAGTAGACCGCGTCGTCTTCCTCGCAGTAGCTGTCTATGATGATGTCACCGCCGCAGATCGTGCATTCCGCGATCTGGACATCTTCCTCGTCGTGCTCGGGGTCAACCATGGTCATGCCTTTTTTTTGTTGAGTTAGCGGGTCGGACAGGCCGGGCCGCCGTTTGCGGCCGGCTGCCACCGGAATCCGATGGAAATATACCGTGCCGCCTCTGTCAACAAAAAACTCCGGCCCGCAAGCCTCTCCGGCCCGGGCCGCAACCGTCACCTCTTCCTGCGGAAATTGACAGGACCGTGCTCCCCCGCTATCATCCCCGGCTGGCTGCCGCCGCTCCCCCGCGGGGGAGCGGCGGCCCGGTTTCCAGTCCCTTTCGGAGGATCCTGTGCCCCTTGCCGCCCTGCGTGCCCTGATCACCGGCCATAACCGGGAAATCCTTGAAATGATCGGCGGCTCCGCCCTGATCGCCCTGGTCCTTCTGACCATCAACCTGCAGGTGGTGGACCCGGCCTTCCGGGTGATCGAGGAACGCCAGGCCGTGGAGGACAGCGACCGGGTGGTGGCGGACCTGGAGCGCGAGATCCAGGTGCTGGCCGGGCTGGCCAGGGATTGGGCCGGCCACGACGGGACCTGTGCGCCCGGCGGCGCCCTGCCGGATGCGGCCGTGCTCTCGGTGGAGAGTGACATCGACCTGTTCGCCTGCTACGACGCCAGCGGCCGCAGCCTCGGGTACGCCGTGCATCACCCCCTGGTGGGCGGGCCGGTGGTTCTGCGCGCCCTCATCGGCGATCCCCATCCCGTGCTCGCCGGGCTGGACCCGGTGCGGGAACAGGCCCTGCCCAAGGACGGCCTCTTCGCCACCGAGCACGGCCTGCTCCTGCTCGCCGCCCGGCCCCTGCAGGCCGGGTCCGGATCCGGACCATCGTCGGGCCTGCTGCTCCTCGGCCGGTTTTTCACCCGTGGGGATGTCATTCTCCTGTCCGAGCGGACCCGGGTGCGGGCCGAACTGCTCGACCGCGGCCAGCTGCAGGGCTTCGAGCGGGAGCTGTTCGACCGGCTGGCCGCGACCGGGGACCGGCAACCCGCGGTGGTCGGATCGTCCGCCTTTCGCCTGCTCACAAATATCGACCGGAAACCCATCGGCGTGCTGCGCAGCGCCGTGCGCGACGACATGACCGTACTCGGGCGCCAGTCCGGGCAGGCGCTCAGCTTCCTGCTCGGTTCGGTTGCCCTGGTGCTGCTGCTTTTCCTGGTGGTCTCCCGCTCCCGGGCGCGGGAGTCGCGCCGGGCCCTGGCCGCGAGCGAGGCCCGCGAGCGGCAGCTGCAGAAGGAAAAGAGCCTTGGCCGCATGGCCGCGGCCATCGCCCACCACTTCAACAACCAGCTGACCGCGGTGATGGGCTTCATCCAGCTGGCCATGCATCGGCCGCCCCCCCGGGACAGCGAAGACCGGGACCTGACCGAGGCCCTGCACGCCGCCGAACGGGCCGCGGAACTGAGCGGCCTGATGCTCACCTACCTCGGCCAGTCCATGGTCGCCCGGCGGCCCGTGGACCTGGCCGCCTGCTGCCGCCGCTGTCTGCCCGAACTGCAGCTGCTGCTGCCGGCCGGGCTGGACACGGTGATCGATTTCCCGGAGCCCGGGCCGATGGTGCTGGCCAACGACGACCAGATCCGCCAGGTGCTCGTCAACCTGGCGGTCAACGCGGCCGAGGCGATGACCGACGAGGCCGGTCGGCTGGAGCTGTCGGTCTCGATCGAGCCCGCGGCCGAGATCGCCGCACACCACCGTTTTCCGGCCGACTGGCAGCCGCGCGACCCGGTCTACGCCCGCCTGGGCGTGGTCGACAACGGCTGCGGCATCGACCCGGCGGACAGGGAACACCTGTTCGATCCGTTCTTCACGAGTAAGTGCACCGGGCGGGGAATGGGGCTGGCGGTGGTGCTGGGGCTGGCCAAGGCGGGCGGCGGCGTGGTCACGGTAGAGAGCGAGCCGGGGCAGGGCAGCGAGTTCGCAGTCTACCTGCCGCTGGTCGGGCTGGAGGGCAAATCGCCGTGAGCCGACGCGGCCCTCACAGCCACTTCTTGCGGCGAAACCAGAGGAGCAGGGCGGCCGGGATGAGGAAGAACAGCAGCCACAGGACCGGGTAGGCCCACTTCCAGCGCAGCTCCGGCATGTAGTCGAAATTCATGCCGTACACTCCGACCAGGAAGGTGAGCGGGATGAAGATGGTGGCGAACACGGTGAGCACCTTCATTACCTCGTTCAGGCGGTTGCTGGCGCTGGACAGAGAGATTTCGAGCATGCCGTTGATCAGGTCGCGGTACGAGTCCGTGGTCTCGATCACCCGGATGACGTGGTCGAACACGTCGCGAAAATAGGGCTCGGTCTTCGCGCCGATCAGCTCGGTGTCGCTGCGCAGCAGGGCGATGAGCAGCTCGCGCAGCGGGGCGATGGCCTTGCGGATGAACACCAGCTGCCGCCGCAGCCGCTGGATGGTGGCAAAGGTCTGGGCCTGCGGCCGGCCGAACAGGTGGGTCTCCACCGCCTCGATCGCCTCCTCCAGGGTGTCGGTGAGGGCAAAGTAGCGGTCCACCACCAGGTCCATGACCACGTAGGCCAGGTAGTCGCTGCCCTGGGTGCGGATGCGGCCGCGACCGTGGACGAGCCGCTGGCGCAGGCTGGTGAACAGGTCGTCCCGGTGCTCGCGGAAGGTGACGAGCAGACCCGGGAAGACGAGCAGGCTGATCTGCTCCTGCTGTATGGCCTGGGCCTCGTCGGCGCGCAGGGTCTTGAGCACAATGAACAGGCAGGTGTCCGTTTCCTCGAACTTGGGCCGCTGGTGGGTGTTGAGGATGTCCTCGAGCACCAGCGGGTGCACCTGGAAACGGGTGCCGATCTCCGCCAGGAGCGGCGCAAGGTCGAGCCCCTCGCAGTGCACCCAGGCGGTGTCGCCGGCCACGCGACCGGCCATGATGTCGTCCACGGTGCGCACCTCGCACTCGGTGCAGTGGTCCGGGCCGTAGCTGATCAGGGTGACGCGGCCTTCACCCTGCGGCCGCGCGCCCACATGGACGAGTGCGCCCGGCGGCAGACCGGCCTTGGCCGAGGGCGAGGGGACCGACTCAGCCATGACGGGCCTCCGCTGCGGCCGCCCGCCGGGCCTCGATCCAGTCGACCAGGGCAGCGAGGTCATCCGGACCGAACACCAAACCTTCCGCCCCGCGCAGGTCGGTGACCGTGGCCTGCACGCCCGTCACCTGCCCCCTGAGCACCGGGGCTTCGGCGTCCCGCCGCACTTCGATCTTGTCCACCCCGGCCGCCTGCTTGAACCCCTCGGCCAGAACAATGTCCATGTCGGCAAAATATCGGCCCGCGAGCGCCGGCAGATCCTGTGCCGGCGGCGCGGTGCGCAGCAGGAACTGGTCCGGCGCGACCAGGGCCACCGCGTCCGCCCCGGCCCGGCGATGGATGGCCGTGTCCGCCTGGGCGGGTTCGGGGACCAGGCCACGCTCCTTGGTTGACTTGATCACCGCCACCCGCAGGCCGCGGGCCTTGAGCAGGCCGACCACCCGGCTGACCAGGGTGGTTTTGCCGGAATTGTGCCAGCCGATGAAACAGAGGACAAAGGGCATGGGAACCTCGTGCAGGAATGGGGGGCGGCCCGGTCGCCGGGCCGGTGCGCCTGGAGTCTACCACGCTGCCCGGTCGCTGACAATCCGCCGCCATTCGATGGGTTCGGCGGGGCGCGGCCGCTGTTTGCCCGGGGTGGGACACATTCCTCTTTCCAGTTTGACCACAGGGCCGCTTTACCGTATGATGCTGCTCAGAAAGAAAAAGAAAAACAGGCGGATGTGCGACATTGTGGCAACCGTCGGTCAGCACTCGAGACCGGCCCGGGAGGAGAGAGCATGCAACCGAGAGACCAGCAGGGGAACGAGGCGGACCAGGCCGGGTCGTCCCGGCAACTGCGCGCCCTCTTTGACCGGTTGCCGGCCATGGTCTTCAGCGCCGCCGGCGACCGCGACCGCACCCTGCTGCTGGTCAGTGGCGGCTGCGAACCGCTCACCGGCCGCACCGCGGCCGAACTCACCGGCCCGCCGGCCCGCACCCTGGCCGAGCTGATCCACCCGGAGGACCGTGCGCGAGTCCTGGCCGCGGTGCAGTGGGCCGCGGCCGAGGGGTGCCCCTACGAGGTCGACTACCGCCTGCTGCACGCCGACGGCGGTGCACGGCCCGTGCGCGAACGGGGTGACCTTGTCGACGCGGGCACGGATGAAGCGCGGGGCACCGGGTTCGTGGTCGGCCGCGGCCCGGGCGATGCCCCGCCGGCTGCCGTGATCGGCCGGCCCGGGACCTCCCGCGGCGCCGTTGCCGGCCGCGAGTCCGCGGACAAACTCCGCCAGGTGCAGAAGATGGAGGTGATCGGCCTGCTCGCCGGCGGCGTGGCCCACGACTTCAACAACATCCTCTCGGTGATCCTCGGCTACGCGGCCATGGCCCTGGCCGCCATCGGCGACACCAACCCGGTGGTGCGGCGCGACCTGGACCAGATCCAGCAGGCCGGCCTGCGCGCCCGCGACCTGGTGCGCCAGATCCTCGACTTCTGCCACCACGCCGAGGAGCGCTTCCAGCCGCTCCGGCCGCATCGCATTGTCCGCGAGGTGGTCAAGATGCTGCGCTCCTCCTTCCCGGCCACCATCGAGATCGTGCCGCGGCTCACCGCCACCGAGGCGAGCGTGCTGGCCGATCCCTCGCAGCTCCACCAGGTGCTCATGAACCTGTGCACCAATGCCCTGCACGCCATGAAGGAAGGTGGCGAGCTGACCCTCGGCCTCGAGCGGGTGACCCTTGCCGGCGAACAGAACCTGGCCGGATGCGAGCACCTGGAGCCCGGCCCCTACCTGCGCCTCTGGGTGCGCGACACCGGCTGCGGCATACCGGCGGAGATCCGGGAGCGCATCTTCGAACCGTTCTTCACCACCAAGGGCGAAGGGGAGGGCACCGGGCTCGGCCTGGCCGTGGTCCAGGGCATCGTGGTGGCCCACCGGGGCGCGGTCAGCGTGACCAGCCGGCCGGGCGAGGCCACCGAGGTGAGTGTCTACCTGCCCGAACTGGTCACCGAGGCGCCGCCGGCCGAGGCCGAGGCGGAGGGCGAACTGCCCACGGGCACGGAATCGATCCTGGTCATCGACGACGAGCCGGGCGTGGCCCTGGTGCTGGAGCGGTTCCTCCAGACCCTCGGCTACACGGTGGAGACCTTCACCGAGAGTCCCCGGGCCCTGGAAACCTATGCCCGGGACGTGCACGCCTGGGACCTGGTGCTCACCGACATGACCATGCCCGGCTTCACCGGCCTGGCCATCAGCCGGGCCATGCTCGCCCTGCGGCCGGACCAGCCGATCATCATCTGCACCGGCTACAGCGAGCGCATCGACCAGGACCGCGCCCGCGCCGAGGGCATCCGCGCCCTGCTCGCCAAGCCGGTGGCCCTGGACACCCTGGCCCGGGCCGTGCGCCGCGCCCTGGACAACGTCCCGCCGCAGCCGGTCCCGGCCTGAACCACCGCCCCTCCCGTCCTTGTCCCGCCACCCCTGCAGCGATTGGGCGGCGGCGGTCTTTTCCCCTTGCACAGTGATGGGCAACCAGAGCATAGTGCGGGGACCATGCACAACTTGCACAAAAAAAATTCCAGCGCATCCACGGTGGTCGTGTTCGGCTGCGGCAACACCCTGCTCGGCGACGACGGTTTCGGGCCCACGGTGATCGACCGGCTGCGCAGCCGCGACCTGCCCGTCGGGATGCGGGTGGTCGATGCGGGAACCGGCCTGCGCGACCACCTGCTCGACTGGCTGCTCCTGCCCGGATTGCGGCCGGAGCTTGTCCTTCTCATTGACGCGGTGCATGAACCGGGCCGGCGGCCCGGGGAACTCGTTGAGCGCAGCCCGCGGGAGTTGCCCGCGAGCAAGCGCGCGGAACTTTCCCTGCACCAGTTCCCGGAGGTCAACCTGCTCGATGAACTGCAGGGTGAGTGCGGGGTGGCGGTGCTGCTGGTCACCGTGCAGACCGGAGAGGCACAGGCGCGTCTTGGCTGCGGCCTGTCGCCGGCCGTGGCCGCGGCCGTGGACCCGGCCTGCGAGCGGGTGCTCGCCGCGGTCCGACCCTACCTGGCCACGGAGGCGGCGGCGCGATGATCTACGAGGCCAAGGTCAACGAACTCGCCGAAGAGTTCGGCGTACACCGCAACACCATCCGCAACTGGATCAACAACGGCATTCTGCCCGCCGAGAAGGGCCCGGGCCGGCGCTACCTGATCCGCTTCGAGGACTACAAGCGGCTGTGCGACAAGTACGGCCGCATCCCGCGCATCTCGCCCGAACCCGCCGCGGTCGCGGCCGCCGCCGCGCCGGTGGCCGGCGGCCTGGCCCCGGTGCGGCTGGGCGCCAGGGAAAACCCGCTCTACACCTCGCCCGCCCTGGCCGACACCTGCCTGACCTGCGGTTCCTGCGCCGGCGCCTGCCCGATCTCCGGGGTCGACGACCTGGATCCGCGCAAGATCGTGCGCATGGCCCTGTTCGGGCTCAACGACGAACTGCTCGCCAGCGACTGGCCGTGGAAGTGCACCCTGTGCGGCAAGTGCGAGATCGTCTGCCCGATGAACGTGGAGATCCTCCAGCTGATCCGCCGCATCCGCTCCCGCTGCGACCGCTCGCGGGTGCCGGACTCGATCCGCAAGGGCGTGATCACCTGCCTGGAGCGGGGCAACAACGTGGGCATCCCCAAGGATGATTTCGTCGGGCTGATGCAGGACCTGGGCGTGGAACTGGCCGCGGACGGCTGCCCGGGTTTTGTCACCCCGGTGGACGTGCGCGGCGCCCGCCTGCTGGTCACGGTCAATTCCAAGGACGCGTTCGTGGAGCCGGACCACCTGTTCTGGTGGTGGCGGATCTTCCACGCCGCGGACGAGTCCTGGACCCTTTCCTCGGAAAACTGGGAAGGGGTCAACTGGGGCCTGTACACCGGCGACTACAGCGCCATGCGCACCATTGCCAAGCGCATCATCGAGAACATCGAGCGGCTCAACTGCCAGGCCCTGCTTCTGCCCGAGTGCGGCCACGCCTACTACGCCACCCGCTATGCGCTCGAGCGCTGGTTCCCGGAATCGCTGCAGCAGTTCCGCATCTACTCGGTGTTCGACCTCCTGCTCGAATACCTCGACCAGGGGCGGATCCGGGTGGACCCGGGCGTGCATGACCGGCTCGCCACCTTCCACGACTCGTGCAACTACGGCCGCAAATCGCAGCAAACCTTCGGCCACGGCTATTTCGACGAGGGCCGCGCCCTGGTGCACGCCTGCTGCCGCAAGTACGTGGACCTGGTTCCGGACCGGGAGGAGAACTACTGCTGCGGCGCCGGCGGCGGCGCCTGGGCCTACCCCTTTGCCGCCGAGCGGGTGTTCCACGGCCGCATCAAGGCCCGCCAGATCGCCGAGTCCGGGGCCCGGCTGGTGGTCACCGCCTGTCACAACTGCCGCGACCAGATCGCAAAATCCCTGAAACGCGAGTTCAACCTGAACATCGAGGTCGAGTTCCTCTGGGAGATGGTGGCCCGCGCGCTCGTCACCCGGGCCGGAGGCCGGCCATGAGTCCGGATCGCCACCCCCCGCAGAGAACCAGTGCCGACGCGGCGGGCGGGCCGGGCGAGAGCACCCCGGTGGGCGCGGTCATGGTCATCGGCGGCGGCATCTCGGGCATGCAGGCCGCGCTCGACCTGGCCGACTCCGGCTACTTTGTCCACCTGGTGGAGCAGACCGGCGCCATCGGCGGGGCCATGCCGCAGTACAACAAGGTCTTCCCGACCAACGACTGCGCCATGTGCATCATCGCCCCCAAGCTGGTCGAGTGCGGTCGCCACCCGAACATCCGCATCCTCACCCTGGCCAGCGTGGTCGACATCAGCGGCCGGGCCGGCGACTTCCGCGTGCGCGTGCACGAATCGCCCCGCTACGTGGACGTGAACAAGTGCATCGCCTGCGGCCAGTGCAGCCGCTCGTGCCCCAGAAGCGTGGACGACCCGTTCAACTCGAACATCGCCAAGCGCAAGGCCATCTATATCAAGTACCCGCAGGCCGTGCCGCTCAAGTACCAGATCGACCCCGAGGCCTGCCTGCGCCTCAACCAGCCGGGCGCCTGCGGCCTGTGCGCCGAGATCTGCCCGCCCGGGGCGATCCGCTTCGACGAGATCGCACGCGAGCACGAGATCCGGGTCGGGGCGGTGGTCATGGCGCTCGGCTTCCGGGTGTTCGACCCCGGCCCGGCCAGGATCTGGGGCTACGGCATACAGCCGAACGTGATCACCTCGCTCCAGTTCGAGCGCTACCTCTCGCCCGGCGGCCCCACCGAGGGGCGGCTGCTGCGGCCGTCCGACGGCCGGCCGGTGCGCCGGGTGGCCTTTCTCCAGTGCGTGGGCAGCCGCGACAAGAACCGCTGCAACAACGAGTACTGCTCGTCGGTGTGCTGCATGTACGCCATCAAGGAGGCCATGTCCGCCAAGGAGGCCGACCCCGAGGTGGAGGTGGTCATTTTCTATACGGACATGCGCACCCACGGCAAGGAGTTCGACCGCTACCTGGAGCGCGCCCGTGACGCCTACGGGGTACGCTTTGTCCGCTCGCGTGTGCACGGGGTCGAACCCGCAGGCTCCGGCGACCTGCGCCTGCGTTCGATCAACAGCCGCGGCCGCCAGGTGGAGGAGACCTATGACCTGGTGGTGCTGTCCGTGGGGTTGGAGACGCCCGAGTCCATGGTGCGGCTGGCCGAGCGGGTCGGCATCCACATGACCCCGGACCGGTTCGCCTCGATCTCGGCCTTCATGCCGGTGCACACCAGCAAGAGGGGCGTGTTCACCTGCGGCGCCTTCAACGGCCCGCGCGACATCCCCCAGTCGGTGATCGGCGGCTCGGCCGCGGCGGCCAGCGTCGCCGCCCTGCTCGCGCCGGTGCGCCACACCCGCACCGTGGCCGTCCAGCCGCCGGCCGAGCAGGACGTGCGCGACCGCGAGCCGCGCATCGGCGTGTTCATCTGTCACTGCGGCACCAACATCGCCGGCGTGGTCGACGTGGAGGAGGTGGCCGCCTGTGCCGCCACCCTGCCGCAGGTGGTGCACGTGGAGCGCAACCTGTTCACCTGCGCCCAGGACACCCAGGACCGCATGGTCCAGCAGATCCGCGAGCGCGGCCTCAACCGCATCGTGGTCGCGGCCTGCACCCCGCGCACGCACGAGCCGCTGTTCCGCAAGACGCTCAAGTCCGCGGGCATCAACGAGTACCTGGTGGAGATGGCCAACATCCGCAACCAGGACGCCTGGGTGCACGGCCGGCAGCCCGGGGCCGCCACCGAGAAAGCCAAGGATCTGGTGCGCATGGCCGTGGCCAAGGTCGGCACCCTGACCGCGCTCAAGCCGCAGCGCATCCGCATCCTGCCCGCGGTACTGGTCCTCGGCGGCGGCGTGGCCGGCATGACCGCGGCCCTCAACCTGGCGGACCAGGGGTTCCGGGTGCACCTGGTGGAGAAGTCGTCCCAACTCGGCGGCAACGCCCTGCACCTGTTCCAGACCTGGAACGGCGAGCAGGTGCCGCCCTACCTGCGCGCGCTCAAGGAGCAGGTGGCGGCGCATGCCAATATCGACGTCTCCTACAACTCGCGGGTGACCGCGGTGTCCGGGCACGTGGGCAACTTCGCCAGCACGGTGCGCACCGGCAAAAGCCGCAAACAGGTGCTCGCCCATGGCGCGGTCATCCTCACCACCGGGGCCAAGCGCTACATCCCGGAGGAGTTCGAGTACGGCAAGATCCCCAAGGTGGTGGCCTCCATCGAATTCGACAAGCTGCACATGCACAACGAGACCCGGGTGGCGGGCGGCAAGTCGTTCGTGTTCATCCAGTGCGTGGGCTCACGCAACGCCCTGCGGCCGTACTGCTCCAAGTCCTGCTGCACCCACTCGATCCAGAGCGCCATCAAGTTGAAGAAGGAGGTGCCGTCCCGGCGCATCTACATCCTCTACCGCGACATCCGCACCTACGGCCAGCGTGAGCGGATCTACAACCAGGCGCGCGAGATGGGCATCATCTTCATCAACTACGAGGAACACGGCCCGCCCGAGGTCAGCCGCGAGGGCGAGGGCGTGCTCGTGCGCGTCTGGGACCACGTGCTCCACCGGCCGCTGGAGATCCCGGCGGACATGGTCATCCTCGCCTCGGCCACCCTGGCCAGCCCGGACATGGGTGAACTCGCCTCCCTGTTCAGGCTGCCGCTCAGCGCCGACGGCTTCTTCCAGGAGGCCCACGCCAAGCTGCGGCCGGTGGAGTTCCACGTGGACGGGGTGTTCGTGGCCGGTTTGGCCCACTATCCCAAGCCGCTGGAGGAGTCGATCAGCCAGGCCCTGGCCGCGGCCGCCCGGGCCGGGCGCCTGCTCGCCCGCGGCGAGATCGCGCTCGAGGCGCACACCGCCCTGGTCGACCCGCTGTACTGCGACGGCTGCGGCCTGTGCCTCGAGGTCTGCCCCTACCAGGCCATCACCCTGGCCGAGTACCGGGACGCATCCGGCGAGCCGCGCAAGACCGTGACCATCGACCAGGTGCTGTGCAAGGGGTGCGGCATCTGCCAGGGGGCCTGTCCCAAGCGGGGCGTGGTCATCAGCGGTTTCACCTACGCCCAGATCGAGGCCCAGATCGACGCGGCCCTGGCCGGGGATGCGGACCGACCCGCGGCGGAGGTCGCATGAACAGCGAGCTGCGCATCATCGCCTTCTGCTGCAACTGGTGCTCGTACGCGGCCGCGGACCTGGCCGGCATCTCGCGCCTGGCGTATCCGCCCTCGGTGCGCATCATCCGGGTGATGTGCTCGGGCATGGTCCACCCGGAGATGGTGGTGCATGCCCTGGGCCGCGGCGCGGACGGGGTGATGATCGTCGGCTGTCACCCGGGCGAGTGTCACTACATCCGCGGCAACGAGATCGCCCTGGCCCGGGCCGAGGTGCTCGCCGAGACCCTGGAGGACCTGGGCTACGAGCCGGAGCGGTTCCAACTGGTGTGGGTGAGCGCGGCCGAGCCGGAACGGCTGGTCGAGGCCTTCCGCCAGATGCACGACCGCCTGCTCCGCCTGTACGGCCTGATCGAGCCGGACCCGGCCGCGACCGATGGCGAGGTCCGGCCATGAAGCCGCGCCTCTCTTGCGAGTGGCTGCACAGCTGCGCCGGCTGCGAGATCGCCCTGGTCGACCTGGGCGAGGGACTGCTGGAACTCCTCGCCCGGGTGGAGATCGTCCACTTTCCCCTGCTCATGGACCACAAATATGCCGGCCGGGCAGGGGAGGGCGATGGGCCGGAGTTGCCTGCCGCGGACCTGGGCCTGGTTTCCGGCGGGGTGGCCAGCGAGGAGCAGCGGGCCATCCTCCTGGCCATGCGCCGCTCCTGCCGCACCCTGATCGCGCTGGGCACCTGCGCCACCCACGGCGGTATCCCGGCCCTGGCCAACGAGCGCTCCCAGGACGCTGTCCGCGCCGGGGTGTTTGCCGACTGCGGCCCGCTGCCGACAGAGGTGCCTGCCTGCCTGGATCGGGTGTACGCGGTGGACGAACTGGTGCAACCGGACCTGTGTGTGCCCGGCTGCCCGCCGCGGCCCGAGGCCATTGCCGCGGCCCTCGCCGCCGTGCTCGACGGGACGCTGCCCGCCACCCCGGCAAAAAGCGTGTGCGAGACCTGCCCGGCCCGGCGCGAGGGCAGGGCCGCGACCCGGACCGCGCGCCGCTTTCTCGACAACGCCGATTTCGATCCGGACGAGGAACTGACGCACATGCGCTGCCTGCTCGAACAGGGGCTTATGTGCATGGGACCGGTGACCGCGGGTGGCTGCGGCGGCAACGGGGTGCCGCTCTGCGTGCGTGTGCGCGTGCCCTGCCGGGGCTGCTACGGGCCGGTGCGAGCCGGCGGGAACCCGCTGCTTGACCTGATGAACGCGCTGGCCGGCCAGGGCGTGGACCGCCGCAGCGTGGTCGATCGCCGCTCGCTGCTGCGCTTCTGCGGGGGCCACGGGCTGCTGCGGCCCGCTGCCGGCCCGCGCTGAACGGTTTTCCCGCTTCCACGGAGGAGTATGCCCCGGGTTGTCACCATCGAACCCGTGACCCGCATCGAGGGGCACGCCCGTATCCACATCCACCTGGACGCTGCCGGTGCGGTGGACGACGCCCGGGTGGAGATCACCAGCCTGCGCGGCTTCGAGCAGTTCGTCATCGGCCGGCCGGCCGAGGAACTGCCGCGCATCGTCAGCCGCATCTGCGGCGTCTGTCCGTGGATGCACCACCTGGCCGCGGCCCGGGCCGTGGACGGCTGCTTCGCGGTCGAGCCGCCGCCGGCCGGCCGCCTGCTGCGCGAACTCTGCCTGGTGCTCGCCCACATCCCGGACAAGCTCCTCCACTTCTTTTTCCTGGCCGCGCCGGATTTTGTCCTTGGGCCCGACCGCGACCTGCGGGTGCGCAACGTGGTCGGCCTGGCCCGCCAGGAGCCGGAACTGGCCGCGCAGGTGGCGCGTCTGCGCCGGCTCGGCCAGGACATGCTCGCCCGGTTGGGCGGCAAGGCGGTGCATCCGGTGGCCGGCGTGGTTGGCGGTTTCGCCCGGCCGCTCGGCCGGGACGAACGCCGGCAACTGCAGGCCGATGCGGCCCGGTTGCTCGATTTTGCCCTGTTCGCCCTGGACTTTGCCCGCGAGCGGGTGCTGGAACAGTGCGCGGCCGCGGACCAGCCCGGCCAGGTGACCACCGGCTTTCTCGGCACCGTGGACGAGCACGGCAACCTGCGGCTCGGCTCGGGCCGGCTGCGGCTCATGCGGCCGGACGGAAGGAATGAGGACTTTGCCGCTGCGGACTACGGCCAGCACCTGCGCGAGCACAGCGAACCCTGGTCGCTGGCCAAGACGGTTTATGCCGACAGCTGGGGCGAGGGGTTGTCGCTTGACCCGGCCGCACCCCGGGGCGTGTACCGGGTGAACACCCTGGCCCGACTCAATGTCTGCGACCGCATCAGCACCCCGCGCGGCCAGGCCGAACTGGAAACGTTCCGCGCCCGTTTCGGCCGGCCTGCCCAGGCCACCCTGCTGCACCACTGGGCACGAATGATCGAACTGGTCTACGCGGCCGAGCGGGTGGGCGAGTTGCTTGCCGACGACCGCATCCTCGACCGGGACGTGCGCACCCCCTCCATACCCCGCGCCGGCCGTGGCGTGGGCCACGTGGAGGCGCCGCGCGGCACTCTCATCCACGACTACGAAACCGACGAGCGCGGGTGTATCACCCGGGCCAACATGATCGTCGGCACCACCCACAACGTCGCGGCCATGAACCTGAGTGTGCGCGACGCGGCCAGTCGGCTGATCCGGGACGGGGCCTGCGACGAGGCGATCCGGAACCGCATCGAAATGGCCCTGCGTGCCTACGACCCCTGAATGAGCTGCGCCACGCACCGCCTGGACGGCGGGCTTGCCCTGACCATCACCATCCATGAACCCGGCGGCGCGGTGCGCGTGCTCGGCCGATGAAACCTGCCTGCTTCCGGAGAACCGCCCATGAACGATCAGCATCCGCACCGCCGCCTGGTTCGGGTCGAGGCCCCGGGCAGTGCCTGCGGCTTTGTCGGCCACATGACCGCCGATGAACTCAAGCAGCGGGCCGCCCACGCCGACGTGGACCTCTCCTGCCCGGTCTGCGGCCTGGTCCACCTGAGCCGCGAGGAAATCGAGGACCTGGAAAAGCAGAAGGTGGTCAATTCCAAACGCTACCGGGAGATTTGCCGCCAGGCCCTGGCCGAGGGTTGATCGGCCGGCCGTGATTGGGCCAATTGGGCGAACTGGCCGTTTTGGTAAAAAGAGATGGTCGCAGGTCCTGCTTGCTGCTAGACTGCCACAATGAAAGGGAATCGGGCCGGGATCGAGCCGCTCGCCGACAACCACACCGAAGGAGCCACATACCCTGCCATGTCGCCTGCGCCCACCCAGCCCACAGCCTGCCGGATCATGGTGCGCGGCATTGTCCAGGGCGTGGGGTTTCGGCCCTTTGTCTACCGGTTGGCCCTGCGCCTGGGGGTACGGGGGACCGTGGCCAACAACGGCGAGGGCGTGAATATCCACCTGGCCGGCCCGGCCGCGGCAGTGGCACAGTTCGTGACCGGGCTGCGCGCCGAGGCGCCGCCGGTGGCGCGGATCAGCGAGGTGCGCATCGAGCCGGCCGAACCGCCGGCGAGCGCGGATTTCCGCATCCTGGCGAGCGACCGCAGCCGGCCGCCGAGCACCCAGATCGCCCCGGACATCGCCACCTGTGGTGACTGCCTGGCCGAGATCCGCGACCCGAACAACCGCCGCTTTCGCTACCCCTTTGCCAACTGCACCAACTGCGGTCCCCGTTTCACCATTGTCGAACACATCCCCTATGACCGGCCGAACACCTGCATGCGCGTGTTCCCCCTGTGCGATGACTGCCGGCGCGAGTACCATGACCCCCTGGACCGCCGCTTCCACGCCCAGCCCAACGCCTGCCCGGTGTGCGGGCCGCAGCTCAGCTGGCACGACGCGGACGGACGGCCGCTTGCCGGCGATCCCCTGACCGAGGCGGCCGCGGCCCTGGCAGCCGGCGCGGTGGTGGCCATCAAGGGACTGGGCGGCTTCCACCTGGCGGTGGACGCGGGCTCGACTGCGGCGGTGGAGCGCCTGCGGGTGCGCAAGCACCGACCCGGCAAACCCCTGGCCGTGATGGTCGCGGATTTGGCCGCAGCCGAGCGACTCTGCCGGGTGTCACCGGCCGAGGCCGAGCTGCTCACCGCGACCGAGCACCCCATCGTGCTGCTCGACCGGCTCCCCGCGGCCGGGCTGGTTTCGGAGGTGGCGCCGGGGTTGGGCATTCTCGGGGTGATGCTCGCCTACACGCCGCTCCACCACCTGCTCCTGGCCGAGCCGCTCGCTCCAGCCGTGCTCGTCATGACCAGCGGCAACCTCAGCGACGAGCCGATCTGCACGGGCAATGACGAGGTGCTTGCCCGGCTCCGCGGTCTGGCCGATTTTTTCCTGCTGCACAACCGGGAAATCGTCACCCGGGTGGACGACTCGGTGGCCCGGGTGATGGACGGCCGGCCGCGACTGCTGCGCCGGGCGCGCGGCTACTCGCCGGTGCCGATCCTGCTGCAGCGGCCAACCCGGGACATCCTCGCCTGCGGCGCGGAGATGAAGAACACTTTCTGCCTGGTGCGCCGGGGCGAGGCCTACCTGAGCCAGCACATCGGCGAGTTGACCGGGCCGGAAAGCCTGGATTTCTACCGGGAGAGCATCACCCACCTGCAGGGCGTGCTCGAGGTCGCGCCTCCGCAGGTGGCCTGCGACCTGCACCCGGACTACCTGAGCAGCCGCCACGCCCGCGCTCTTGGCCTGCCCTGCACCGGCATCCAGCACCACCACGCCCACGTCGGTGCGGTGCTCGCCGAGCAGGGGTTGGACGGGCCGGTGCTTGGACTCGTGCTGGACGGCACCGGCTACGGCGGCGATGGCACGGTCTGGGGCGGCGAGGTGCTGCGGGCGGACCGCGGCAGCGGCACCCGGCTCGGCCGCCTGGCCCACCTGCCCCTGCCGGGCGGGGACAGGGCGGCACGCGAACCCTGGCGCATGGCCCTGGCCCTGCTGCACCGGAGTCTTGGCCGGGCCGCACTCGAGCCGGCGAACCAGCCCGAGGGGTTGCGCGCCATCGACCCGCAGCGCCAGGCGCTCCTGGTTGAGATGATCGAGCGCGGTCTGAACACCCCGCCCACCTCGAGCTGCGGCCGGCTGTTCGACGCGGTCTCGGCCCTGCTCGGCCTGTGCGCGGTGAGTCGCTACGAGGGCGAGGCAGCCATGCTGCTCGAGCACCAGGCCACCCTGGCGCCGGCCGGGGACGATGCCGGTCGCTACCCGGTGCGCCTCGGTGTGGCGGACGGGCTGGTGGTGCTCGATTCCGCCCCGCTCGGGCCGCTCCTCTGCGCCGACCTGCAGGCCGGCGTACCGGTTCCGCTGCTGGCCCGCCGCTTCCACCAGTGGCTGGTCGACGGCTGCGTGGCCCTCTTGAACGAGCTGCGCGAGCGCACCGCGCTCGCCGAAGTGGCGCTCTCCGGCGGCTGCCTGCAGAATCGATTGCTGTTTGAAACCCTGGTTCAGGCCCTTGCCGGGCACGGCTTCACGGTGCATACCAACGAACTGGTGCCCGTGAACGACGGCGGCATCAGCCTGGGCCAGGCCTATCTTGGAGGAAATGTATGTGTTTAGCCATACCCATGCAGGTGGTCGAGGTGCGTGCCACGGACGACAGCCTGTTCGATGCCCAGGTGGCCCTGGTCGAGATGGACGGCATCGAGAAGGAGGTCCGCCTGGAAATGGTCGACCGGGTGCCCGAACCGGGTGAATACGTGATCATCCACGCCGGCTTTGCCATCCGCACCCTGACCGTGGCCGAGGCCGAGGAAAACCTTCGTCTCATGCGCCAGATGGCCGAGGCGCTCGATGCCCAGGGGCGTCTGCCGGGCGCACCGGAATGAAGTGCGCCGACGAGTTCCGCAGCCGCGAGATCACCGCGCCGCTGGTGGCCGAGATCCATCGCGAGGCCTTCCGGCCGGTGCGCATCATGGAGGTCTGCGGCACGCACACCATGGCCATCTTCCGCCACGGCATCCGCTCGCTCCTGCCGGACACGGTGGAGCTGCTCTCCGGCCCGGGCTGCCCGGTGTGCGTCACTCCGGCCGGTCACATCGACGCCTTTGTTGCTGCGGCGCGCCGGCCCGAGGTAACCGTGGCCACCTTCGGCGACCTGATCCGGGTGCCGGGCAGCGACGGCTCGCTCGCCGATGCCCGGGCCGCCGGCGCGCGCGTGGAGATCGTCTACTCGCCCATGGACGCGCTCACGCTCGCGGCCCGCGAGCCGGAGCGCACGGTGGTGTTCCCGGCGGTGGGGTTCGAGACCACCGCGCCGACCATTGCCGCCACCATCCTCCAGGCCAAGCACCAGGGGCTGGACAATTTCCTCGTTGTGCCGGCGAACAAGACCATGCCCCGGGCGCTCGAGGCCCTGCTCGACGACCCCGAACTGCAGGTGGACGGCCTGCTCTGCCCGGGGCATGTGAGCGCCATCATCGGCGCCGAGGCCTACCGGCCGCTGGCCGAGCGGTATCATCTCGCCTGTGCCGTGGCCGGCTTCGAGCCCGCGGACATCCTCGCCGGCCTGCTCAGCCTCATCCGCCAGGTGAACGCGGCCAGAGCCACTGTTGACAACTGCTACTCCCGGGTGGTAACCGCAGAGGGCAACCTGCGGGCGCAGCAACTCATGGCGACGGTCTTTGCGCCGGTGGACAGCGAGTGGCGCGGCCTGGGCACCATCCCGGCCAGCGGCCTGGCCCTGGGCGAGGGCTACCGCCGCTTTGATGCCATGGAGGTACTCGACCTGCCCCTGTCCACAGCCCGCGACCCGCACGGCTGCCGCTGCGGCGAGATCCTCAAAGGGCGCCTGCTGCCGCCGGACTGTCCCCTCTACGGAGGCGCCTGCACGCCGCTGCACCCGGTGGGGCCGTGCATGGTCTCCGGCGAAGGCACCTGCGCCGCCTACCACCGCTACAGCGATTTGAAGACCAGCCGCCGAACCGCGGCGGCCGGGCAATCAACCGTCCGACCACATTGAGCGCACCCATGAGCAACGAGAAGAGCATCAGCCTTGACCACGGCAGTGGCGGCTTGGCCAGCCAGAACCTGATCGGCGACCTGTTCCTCAAGTACCTGACCAGCCCCCAGCTGCGCGACCTGGAGGACTGCGCCGTGCTCGGCGAGCACGATGGCCGCATCGCCTTTACCACCGACAGCTACGTGGTCGATCCGCTGTTTTTTCCGGGCGGCGACATCGGCGCGCTCGCCGTGCACGGCACCATCAACGACCTGTGCATGCGCGGCGCCCGGCCGATTGCCCTGAGCCTCGCCCTGATCATCGAGGAGGGGTTCCCGTTGGCCGACCTGGAGCGGGTGATCGCCTCGGTCGGCCGCTGTTCCGAGGAGGCCGGCGTGGCCGTGGTCACCGGCGACACCAAGGTGGTGCCGCGCGGCAAGGCGGACCGGCTGTTCATCAACACCGCCGGCATCGGCATGGTCTCGCACCGCTGCGAGATCTCGGGCAAGCGGGCCCGGCCGGGTGACGCGGTGCTCGTTTCCGGCACCCTCGCCGACCACGGCATCACCATTATGAGCAGCCAGGCGGGCATCGCCATCGGCGGCGATATCAAAAGCGACACCCAGCCCCTGCACCGGCTGGTCGGCGCCCTGCTGGAGGACTACAACTGCCAGGTGCACGTGCTCCGCGATCCCACCCGGGGTGGGCTGGCCACCACCCTCTGCGAGATCGCCGCATCCAGCCGGGTGCGCATCACCCTTGACGAGGAACAGCTGCCGATCCGACCGGCCGTGGCCGCGGCCTGCGAGATGATCGGCCTCGACCCGCTCTACCTGGCCAACGAGGGCAAGTGTGTGCTCATCTGCGATGCGCAGGTCGAGAAGGAGATCCTCCACCTGTTGCGCAGCCTGCCCGAGGGCAGGGACGCAGCCCTGATCGGCCGGGTCGAGGCGGGCGGTGACGGCCGGGTAAGCCTGACCACGCGCATCGGCGGCTCGCGCCTGCTCGAACCGCTCACCGGCCTGCCCCTGCCGCGCATCTGCTGAACCCCTGCCGGAACGAAGGCGCCCATGCACGAACTCTCCCTTGCCCACAGTCTGATCGACCAGATCCTCGGTCTGGCCGCGGAGCACCAAGCCAGCCGGGTGCTGCGCGTGCGCGTCACCCTGGGCCCGTTTTCCGGGGTGGTCCGCGACTCGTTCGAGTTCGGTTTCAATGTGCTCAAGAAGGAGCAACCGCAGACCGCGGACGCCCTGCTCGACCTGGAAACCCCGGACCCGACCTACGTGTGTCTGGACTGCGCCCGGGTATCGGTGATCCCCTTTGCCCTGCCGGGCGAATCAGCGGAACTGCTTTCCCCCGGCCCCTTTCCCAAGAAATGCCCCTGGTGCGGCGGCCGCCAGCTGTCGCCCAGGGGTGGTACCGAACTCATCCTCAACCAACTGGAAATGGAGTGACCCATGTGTGACACCTGCGGCTGTCAACTGCACGACCATCACCACCACGATGCCCGGGTCGTTGACGTCAACCGGAGCCTGCTGGAGGCCAACCAGCAACAGGCGGAAGCGAACCGGCGCCACATCGAACAGATGGGCGCGGTGGCGATCAACCTCATCTCCAGCCCGGGCTCGGGCAAGACCACGCTCCTGGAACGGACCATCGACGCGCTCAAGGACAGGGTCAGCATCGGCGTGATCGAAGGCGACATCGAGACCGAGCGTGACGCGGACCGCATCCGCGCCAAGGGCGTGCCCGCGGTGCAGTTGACCACCGGCGGCGCCTGCCACCTGGACGCACCCATGGTCCACGGCGGCCTGCACGTGCTCGAGCATTTCGGCCGCGGCCGCAAGTTCGACCTGATCTTCATCGAGAACGTGGGCAACCTGGTCTGCCCGGCCACCTTCGACCTGGGCGAGCACCAGCGGGTGATCCTCCTGTCCGTGCCCGAGGGCTCGGACAAGCCGGCCAAGTACCCGGCCACCTTCCGCTCCGCCGACCTGGTACTCCTGACCAAGACCGACCTGCTGCCCCACTTCGATTTCGACCTGGACGAGGCCCGGCGCGAGGCCCTGATGCTCAAGCCCGACCTGGCCATCCTGAGCCTCTCGGCCACCACCGGCGAGGGCTTCACCGCCTGGCTCGACTACCTGCAGGGTCTCCTGCCCCGCTGATTCCCCCCTCCTGTCCGGAGTGACGGCCATGGGCCCGTTGCTCCGGATTTTTTTAC
>CAZMNU010000048.1:0-3809 GCA_964567725.1 uncultured Desulfobulbus sp.
GCGGACGCATTTCTCGTTCGCTGCGCTTACTACAAATGCGCCGGTTACGGCTGCCGTTAGCAGACAAGGGAACGACTATATTCTCGGTATTCAATCCGTCTCGTTCCCAAGCCCCCGCACCTGAAATCCCCACCACCACCCGTCCCCATCAACAGAGGTTGTCATGAAAATCGGTATTATCGGCCTGCCGCAGGTTGGCAAGAAAACTCTTTTCCAGGTCCTGACCGGCCACGAAGTCAACGAAACCGCCGGTCCGGCCAAGCCCATCCCCGGCACGGCCGACCTGGTGGACCAGCGGTTCGACCGGCTGGTGGCCATGTACGAGCCCAAAAAGCAGACGCGGGCGCGGCTCGACCTGGTGCTCCTGCCCAAGATGGAACAGGAGGCCATTGTCCGCGGCGACATCTTCCGCGATATCAGCGATGTCGACGCCCTCTGCCACGTGGTGCGCGCCTTCGAGGACGAGGCGGTCTACCATGCGGCCGGGTCGGTGGACCCGCTGCGCGACGTGGAGACAGTGGGCGACGAACTGCTCCTTCATGACCAGGTGTTCCTGGAAAAACGGATCGAGCGGCTGGAAACCGCGGTCAAGAAGGTGAAGGACGAACGCCAGCAGAAGGAACTGGATCTGCTCAAGCGGCTGCAGGCCCAGCTCGAGGGCGGGGCGCCGCTGCGCCTGCTCACCCTCAGCGACGAGGAGGACCTGCTCATCCGCAGCTATCCGCTGATCACCCGCAAGGAGATGATCCTCGTCTTCAATGTGGGCGAGGACAGCCTGGGCGACACCAGCCTGCTCGACCGGGTCGCCGACCTGTGCCGCGACACCGGCATGGAGGCGATGATCGTCTCGGCCAAGGTCGAAGCGGAGATCGCCCTGCTCGACAGCGCCGAGGAGCGCCAGGCCTTTCTCCAGGATCTGGGCATCGAGGAGCCGGCCCTGCAGGTGCTGGCCCGGCTCTGCCTCAAGGCCCTGGGCCGCATCTCCTTCTTCACCGTGGGCAAGGACGAGGTGCATCAGTGGCTGGTGCGGGTCGATTCGCCCGCGCCGGTGGCCGCCGGGGTCATCCACACCGACCTGCAGAAAGGGTTCATCCGCGCCGAGGTGATCAAGTATGACGAACTGATCGCCTACGGCAGCGAGGCCGAGCTGAAAAAGGCGGGCAAGCTCAGCGTCCAGGGCAAGGACTACATCGTGGTTGACGGCGACATCCTCAACATCCGCTTCAACCTCTGAGCGGATTCCCGTCGGCCAGCACCGGAAGCGCCTGTGGTCGCCGCTGAATCCGTGGCCTCTGTCGCCATCGTCTTCACCGTCGCCGGCTGGGTGAAGGGGGTCACCGGCATGGGGCTGCCCACGGTGGTCATGGGCGCGCTCGGCCTGGTGATGGCGCCGGTGCAGGCCGCCGCCCTGCTGCTCGTGCCCTCGCTGGTGACCAACATCTGGCAGTTCGCGACCGGCCCGGCCCGGGGGGCGATCTTCCGCAGGCTGCTGCCCCTGCTGCTCGGGGTTTTCCTGGGCACCGGGGTCGGGATCGGCGTGCTCACCTCGGGCTCGTCGCGGTGGCCGTCCGTGGCCCTGGGCGGGGTGCTGGCCGCGTATGCGCTGCTGGCGCTGCTGCTGCCGCGCCTGACTGTGCCCGCGACCTCGGAACGGCTGCTGTCGCCGGTGATGGGCGCGATCACCGGCGTACTCACCGGCGCCACCGGCGTGTTCGTCGTGCCCGCGGTGCCGTACCTGAGTGCGCTCGGCTTCTCGAAAGACGAACTGGTCCAGGCGCTGGGGTTGTCGTTCACGGTCTCGACCGTGGCCCTGGGCATCGCCATGGGAACCGCGGGCAGCGTCCAGCCGGCGGCGCTGGTGGCCTCGGCCGCGGCCGTGGCACCCGCGCTGCTGGGTGTGCACATCGGCCGGCGCACCCGTGATCGGATGTCGCCCACCCGCTTCAGACGGTGGTTCTTTGTCGCCATGCTGGCGGTCGGTTTGTACATGTCGGTCCGGGGGCTGCTGGCGCCGTGATGCCCCGTCAAACAGAACACTGCACAGGAGCACGACCATGAAAACAGCCCTGATCATCATCGACATGCAGAATGACTTCGCCCTGCCCGACGCACCCATGTCCGTGGCCGGGGCCATGGCCGTGCTGCCGAACATCCGCCGGGTGCTTGAGCATTTCCGCGCCCAGGGGCTGCCCGTGTTCCACGTGGTGCGGGAGTACCGGGCGGACGGCAGCGACATCGAGGCGACCCGGCTGGACGGTTTTCTGGCCGACCGACCCTACTGCGTGCCGGGCACGCCGGGTTGCGGGATCGTGGCCGGGCTCGAGCCGCTGCCGGGCGAGTACCGCATCGTCAAGAACCGGTTCAGCGCCTTCATGCACACCGAACTGGATTTCATGCTGCGCCGGCTGGGGATCGACACCATCGTGGTGGTCGGCATCCAGTACCCCAACTGCATCCGCACCACGGTCTTCGACGGCGTGGCCCACGGCTACGACGTCACCCTCGTCACCGACGCGGCCGGTGCCCAGACCGAGGAAATCGCCCGGGCCAACATCCTCGACATCGCCAACATCGGTGTGCGCTGCCTGACCACGGACGAGTTCCTCGCCGCCCGGCCGTAAGTTGATCGCGGCCCGCCACCAAATTTTTCCGCAGGCCATGCACACGCCCCACGGGAGGGAAAACACCATGAGAAACGCCGTCATTCAAGCCATTGGCGCCCATGCCCCGGCGTTGACCCTGCCGAACAGCTACTTTGATGCCCTTCTGGGCGAAGATGTCAGCACCTGGCTGGAGAACACCCTGACCATACGGGAACGCCGGTGGTGCGGTGCGGACGAATCCACCGCCGACCTGTGCGTCGAAGCCGGTCGGAAAGCCTTGCGCAATGCCGGGGTGGAGGCCTCGGCGCTTGACCTGATCATTGTCGGCACGGATACGCCGGAACACATTTCCCCGTCCACGGCATCCGCTGTCCACCACCGCCTGGGGGCAGGCAAAGGCGGCGCCTTTGACCTGAACGTCGCCTGTTCCAGCTTCGTGGCCGGGATGGAAATGGCCAGCCGGTATATCCGATCAGGCGATGACTATTCCACCATCCTTGTCATCGGCGCCTATGCCATGAGCAAGTACCTGAACCGGAAGGACAAGAAAACGGTCACGCTTTTCGCCGACGGTGCGGGGGCCGCCCTGCTCACCGCGGTCGAGGGCGGTAATCGCGGATTTTTGGGGGCCAAACACGTGGTCGAAGGCCAGTATCACGAGTGGATGGGCATCTATGCGGGCGGCACGCACTACCCCATCTCCGCCCGGGCCCTGGAGCGTGGCGACCAGTACCTGCAATTCACGAGAAGGTTCCCGGAAAACAAGAACGTGGCAACCTGGACCACCATGATTCGCGACCTGTGCGGCCGGCTGGCCATCGCGCCGGACGATATCGATCATTTTTTCCTGACCCAGATCAACATCAACGCCATTCACGAGACCATGGACGCCCTGGGCCTCGATCGCCGCAAGGCCTGCACCATCATGGACAGGTTCGCCTACACCGGTTCGGCCTGCATCCCCATGGCCATGGACGACGCGGTGCAGAGCGGCAGGCTGCGGCAGAACGACCTGATCCTGATGCTGACCTCGGGGGGAGGCCTCTCGTTCTCGGCCGCCGTGTTCCGCTATTGAGGGGCAGGCGGGACCCGGAGCCGACGACGAGCGGCACGGCCAGCCGGTTTACATTCGGGGCGCCCGCCGGTGAACATCGACAGCACACGTGCTGAAGAGGGGGCGGCATCCACTACGCCAACTGCATCCGC
>CAZMNU010000048.1:3909-22211 GCA_964567725.1 uncultured Desulfobulbus sp.
GCAATCCGTTCCTCCCCGGCCGCGGCGAGGCCCGCTGCACGGCCGTCCGGCGCCACGGCCCCTGCGGGCACACGTCTCCTTACCGTTCTTCCTTCGCCGTTGTCCCGTCGAGCCGCTCGTGGAGCTTCAGATTCTGGTGCAGTCGGTACAGCTGCTCGGTGGTCTGATAGCGGCCGTCGGCAAAGACCCCGTAGTCGCCGCCACCGGCCATGGCAGAGGCGAAGCGCGTCGAATTGGCATAAAAAAGCCACACCGAGGTCCACATCCGCTCCGCCTCCTCATCGAAGATGTTGGCACCCTGGGGTAATCCCTGGACATGACCCCCGGCCCACAGGTCCGTGATGATCCCGGTCGCTTCCCGGGTGATGGCATTGGTCCGGGCAATGGTGTTGTCCAGGCGGCGGAAGTGTTCTTCGACCCAGCCGCCGCTGTGGCAGGAGGCGCAGACGGCTTGCATTCTTTTGTTTCGGGCCTGCTGTTCCTCCGTATCGATAACATGCGCGGCGACCGGGGTGCCGTCCAGCTCCACCGCCAGAGGCAGACCCTGCGAGTTGCGGACATCCTTGAGATCAGCCTGAACAGGATGGGGGTGGGCATAGGGCACCCCGAACAATCGCCAGGCCAGCCGATCATTGAACTGGTGGGTCCGCTCGGCAATGACCGTCTGATCCGGGCCAACCAGCAGGCTGGCATGGCAGGCGGCGCAGGTCGGCGCGGTGAAATCCCTGCCGACCACCCAGGGCACGTTGTCGAAATTGAAACGGTCCTTCCCCCCCATGGAATTGACGATATTTCCATGCTTGCTCACTTCAAAGACCTTGTACGCCGGCACATCCGGCCCTTTGTGGCACTCCGAGCAGGTATAGGGCTTGCGGGCCATCTCGATGGAAAACTCATGGCGGCTGTGGCACGAGGTGCAGGCCCCCCTGCTGCCGTCCGGGTTGACCCGACCGACGCCCTGGTTGGGCCAGCCCTCGAGCACCGGAAACGCATACTCGCCGAAGGCGGTTTCCCTGGTGGCGAGCCCTTTGACCTCGACCTTGGTGCCGTGGCAGTACAAACACGATTCGTATTCGGTGCGCATGTCCGTCTCCCCCATCACCAGTGCACCGTCTTTGCGGTGATAGTTGTTGTTGACGGCCGCGATCATGTCCCGGTAGAGGCTGTTGTCCACCAGATTGCCATAGGCGTGCGCCATGATATTCCTGCCATACTGCGTCACCTCCACGCTGTGACAGGCAGCACAGTCATCGGGGCTGACAATCACGTTGATCCGGTAGCCGTTGTGTTCGAAGGAATCGGCGTGCTGCTCGGTCCGCAGGGAATGGCACTCGTAGCACCCGACGACCACCTCGCGCAGCGGCTCGGGGACGGACGCCGCGGACACCCGCCTGCTCACAGCCTCCTTCTCGAGTGCCGCCTTAGGGGTTACCCGGCTGTGCCGGCTTTTCTCCCAGGAAGCGACCAGACCTGGGTGCAGCTCGCGGTGGCAACCGAGACACTCCTCGGTTTCGCCGCTGACAACCGGTTCCTGCCCGAACCCAGGGAAGACAGAAACAAGGACGAAAAGAACGGACAGCATCGATCGAGCCAGGACGATTCTCATGGTGTTTCCTCCCTTCGTTGCGGAACAGTCGTGTGTGCGAACCCTGTTTCAGGGCCAGCCAGACAGGTCCAGATTACGTTGAAAGGGACTGTTGTTCCAGAATTATCTTCTCTTCTTTTCCGGTGTACCGCGCCAGGTGCCGGACAAAGTGGATGGCACCTGAACGGGTGGTGCCGGAGGAAACCTGACGCAGCCAGCGACCGGCGGAAATCGGTAAAACAGACGGGACCCCTTGACCCGCTCCTTCGCTGCCCGCCGGGACCGGGCCTTCAGCAGCGCGGCGCATGCCGCCGGGGTGCGGACCCGGCTGGTCGGCGGTATGGCGGCATAATAATGCGGGACCTCTGAGACGGTTTCCGTGCCGAGACGTTCTGTTCTCCGCAGCGGCCGCCCAAAACAGCCGACAGCACCTTGAAATATTCAAGAGTTGCCCATACCGTGCTAAGTTGCTCACGAACCGATCATCGCTTCCCTGGCCCGACCATGCAAACGATCAGACTGCTGCCACTGCTCTTCCTCGCCTTTTTCACCACCGGTTGTGACAACGTCGATCCGTTCATGGCGACCAGCGCGGCCATCGACGCAGCCAGGGCAATCACCCTCAGCGAACAGGAGGTGCAGCGGATCGCGGCGGCCACCTCCGCGCAGGTCGACGAACAGCACCGCATCGCCCCGCCGGAACACCCGCACGCCCGGCGTCTGCAGAGCCTGCTCGCCCGTAACGGCTTCATCGGTGACCGCCGGTTTACCTACAAGGTCTACCTGACCGACGAGGTCAATGCCTTTGCCATGGCCGACGGCACCATCCGGATCTATGCCGGCCTCATGGACATGCTCGATGACGACGAACTGCTGTTCGTTGTCGGCCATGAAATGGGCCACGTCGAACTCGAGCATATCCACGAAAAACTGCGCGTGGCCTACGCGGCCAACGCCACCCGCAAGGCGGCCGCGGCGGTCAGCGGCACCATCGGCGAGATCGCCCGCTCGCACCTGGGCGCCTTCCTGCAGCAGATTGTCACGGCCCAGTTTTCCCAGCACGAGGAGCGGGAGGCGGACGACTACGGCCTGGCCTTTGTCCGGAAGAACAACACGAATCCCGGCTCCGCGGTCACGGCCCTGGAAAAGCTGGCCACTTTGGGCAGCAGCCATACCTTCCTCTCGAGCCACCCGGCGCCGGACAAGCGCGCCCGGAGGATTGCCGCGCAGCTTGCCGGAAAACCGCTCGCCGAAGAGGAGGAGGGCCAGGGCTGGGACGGCACGATCACCCGGATCCTCGTTGCCGCCTGGCTGCTGGTCAAGAAACTGATCCTGTGGCTCGGCAGTTTCTGGTAACAAAGGGCAATCAGAACAAAAACCAACTGACCGGACCGACTGCGGCTCGGTACAGCGCCAGGGACACCACCATGCTCGAGACAAACGAAACAGGACTGCTGGTCGTCGACATCCAGGGCAAACTCGCCCGCATCGTGCACGACAGCGAGAGGGTCATCGCCAACACCACCAAGCTTATCCGGGGCGCGCAGATCCTCGGCCTGCCCATCCTCTGGCTTGAGCAGAACCCGGAAAAGCTGGGGGCTACGGTCGAGGAAATCAGCGACCTGCTGCCGGATCAGCGGCCAATCACCAAGTACACCTTCGACGCCTGCCGCGAGCCGGCCTTTGTCGCCGCGGTGCAGGACGCCGGGGTGCGAACCTGGCTCGTCTGCGGCATCGAGGCGCACATCTGCGTGTACCAGACCTCGCTCCACCTCCATGACCTGGGCTACGGGGTCGAGCTGGTGAACGACTGTATCACCTCGCGCGCCGCGGCCGACCGGGAACTTGCCATTGCCCGGCTCGCGGCCAAAGGGGTGGGCATCACCGGGCTGGAAATGTGTCTGTACGAGCTGGCGGTGGACTGCCGGGCCGCCTGTTTCCGGCCCATTCTCGAGTTGATCAGATAGCCCGGCCCCCAACCGGCACCGGGCCACAACCACAACACTGGAGGTTCACCATGGGCATTCTCTCCTGGATTCTGATGGGACTGATCGTTGGCGTCATCGCCAAGCTGGTCATGCCGGGCCCGGACCCGGGCGGCATTTTCATCACCATCCTCCTGGGCATAGGCGGCGCCTTTGTCGGCGGATATGTCGGCTCGTTTCTCGGTCTTGGCTCCGTGACCGGGTTCAACCTGGGGAGCCTGCTGCTCGCTGTCGGTGGGGCGGTGCTCATCCTCATCCTCTATCGCACCATCAAAAAAAGGCGGTGATCGCCGGCGGCCTGGTCGCCGCCGCATCCCCGATACCTTCCCGAACCCCTGACCTGCCCTCCTGCTCCGGGCCGACGCCATCGGCTCGCGCCTCGGAGCCGGCCGGCAGCAGAATCCGGGCTGACCGCTGCATACGCCGGCCCTGCCCGGGAAAGTTTACCGAAACTTTCCTGAACAACCCGCCCGGGTTGCCGTAGCCTGCAGCAGGCACACAACCGCAACGGTTGCCTGTCCGGAAACAGGGCAAGGAAAGGCCGGAGCACCCACGCTCCGGCCAAAAAATCGGTACACGGGAAAAATGAGACACCAGGCGCTTCCGGGATGGGGCTATTCGGCGACAGCGGCGCGTGTTGAGGCAACAGCATGACGGAACAAGGGACCGACTGGCGGCTCGTCGCGGCAGAGGAAACCAGGCAGCGGCAGAAGGCCGAAGAGGCGCTGGTGGAAATGCGGCGATTTCTGTTCGACTATTTTCACCTGCTCGGTCCTGATCCCCTGGAGAACATCAACGTGGTCGTCAGGACGCTCGGCAAGGTGCTCGGCTCGGACGTGGCCCTGTACAACCGCCTGGAAAACGGCATCCTCAAGACCTGGTCCATTGACAACGAACCGCCCGGCTTCAAGCGGGAGGACGACCCGCGGGGCCACATCTGCTACGACATGACCATCTCCCACCACGGGCCGACCAACATCGAGGCCGTGGTGCTCAACGACCTCGAGGGCTCGGAGTGGGAGACCCTGGACAGCAACGTCAGACAGTACGGGCTGAAATCCTACCTCGGCTTTCCCGTGCTGGTCGAGGGCCAGGTGGTCGGCTCACTGTGCGTGGTCGATACGCGCAAGCGAACCTACACGGATGTGGAGCAGTACATCATCGCCGCCTTCTCCTCGGCCATCCGTTTGGAGGAGGAGCGGCTCCTCACCCAGAACCGCCTGGCCGCGGCCATCGCCGACCTGAAGGAGAAAAACGAGCAGATCGAACGGATGGCGCTCACCGACTCCCTCACCGACCTGCCCAACCGCCGGGCCATGATCCGGTTCCTGGACCGGGAGATCGCCACCCTGCGCCGCCGGCTGCACGCCGCCCCGGACCAGGTCGGCGGCAAGGGCTTTGCCCTGGTCCTGTGTGATATCGACCGATTCAAAGCCGTCAACGACACCTATGGCCACGCCTGCGGCGACGAGGTGCTCAGAAGCGTGGCCACCCTTCTGCAGAACAACCTGCGCGGCCAGGACCTGGTGGCCCGCTGGGGCGGCGAGGAATTCCTCCTGCTGCTCAGGGACATGGATGCGGACGAGGCGGTGGCGATCGCCGAACGCATCCGGCAAACCATCGCGGACACGCCCTTTGCCTGCGGCGACAAATCCTTCCAGGTCACCCTGACCTTTGGCATCAGCTGTTGGAACGATCCGCACACGACCATCGATTACTGTGTCGATTGCTCGGACCAGGCCCTGTACGCGGGCAAGGCCGGGGGCCGCAACCGGGTGGTGGTCCTGCCCGCGCAGACCCTGTGCTTGTGACCGGTGACAACCGCTGTCACCTGCGCCCGGTCGTTCCCCTGAGACACCATGCGCCGGCCTGCGGCGCCTCAGGAGAGGGTCCGATTTGTCCGCCGCCGTTTTCCGTTTTCCCTTGTGCCGAACTGGCGGGACCTTTACTTTCCGTACCGCTGTGCCCAACGGTCCAGGCACAGCGGCATCTTCCGGCGTACGCGATTTTTTCCTGAACACCCCTTTTCTCTTCGCCTGTACCGGTTCTGCGCGGGCACAAGCAGGCCCCGTCAGGGTCAGTCTGCCGGGCTCCTTCTCCCCGATAACGGGCAACACCATCTCTCGGAAATCACCCATGCAGCACTGGTTGTACCTCGCCGTGGCCATCGTCAGTGAAGTGTTGGGCACCTCCGCCCTCAAGGGCTCCGAGGGGTTCACCCGCCTGTGGCCGTCGCTCGTCGTGGTCATCGGCTACGCGAGCGCCTTTTTCTTCCTGTCGCTCACCCTGAGGACCATCCCCGTCGGCGTGGCCTATGCCATCTGGGCCGGCGCCGGGATCGTGCTCATAGCCCTATTTTCCTGGCTGTTCCTCGGACAAACGCTGGACATTCCGGCCATCATCGGGTTAGTTCTCATCGTCGCCGGGGTCGTCGTCATCAACCTGTTTTCCGATACGATTTCACACTGATACCCTCCCGGTTGCAAAACCCGCAAACGAACGCGGGCGCGGACCGCAGACCGCCCGACATACCACACCACCGTTCAACCACCACGGCCGGCGGCGAGTCCCGCACTGGAGCGGGCGCCGGGCAGGCCGGACATCCGGGAAAAAGAACACATGGAACAGTTGAACAGCTTTTTTGCGGCGGCCAGCGGCTTTGTCTGGGGGGTGCCCCTGCTCGTGCTGCTGGTCGGTACGGGCATCCTGCTCACCGTCCGCCTGCGCGGCATCCAGGTGACCATGCTCGGCCACGCCCTGCGCGAGACCTTTGCCCGCTCCAGGGAAAACGAGATGGGCGACATCAGCCATTTCAAGGCCCTGATGATCGCCCTGGCGGCCACCATCGGCACCGGCAACATCATCGGCGTGGCCACGGCCATCTCGGTGGGCGGGCCCGGCGCCCTGTTCTGGATGTGGGTGACCGCGGCCGTGGGCATGGCGACCAAGTACGGCGAGGGCGTACTGGCGGTCAAGTACCGGGTGGTCGACGAGAACGGCGAGATGGCCGGCGGGCCGATGTACTACCTGGAGCGGGGACTCGGCCAGAAGTGGCTGGGCGTGCTCTTTGCCCTGTTCGGCGCCATTGCCGCCTTCGGCATCGGCAATACCGTGCAGGCGAATGCCGTGTCCGGCAACCTGAAGGAGGCGCTCGGCATCGACCCGCTCCTCACCGGCGCGGTCCTGGCCGTGTGCACGGCGGCCGTGATCATCGGCGGCGTCAAGAAAATCGGCAACGTGGCCGCGGTGATGGTGCCGGTCATGGCCGTGTTCTACGTCTGCGGCTGCCTGGCCATCCTCGTCCGCTTCGCCGGCGAGGTGCCGGGCGCGTTCGCCCTGGTGCTCCGCGACGCCTTCACCGGCACCGCGGCCACCGGCGGCTTTGTCGGCGCCACGGTGATGCTCGCCATCCAGAAGGGTGTCTCCCGGGGCGTCTTCTCCAACGAGTCGGGCCTGGGCAGCGCGCCCATTGCCGCGGCCGCGGCCAAGACCAACGAGCCCTGCCAGCAGGCGCTGGTCAGCATGACCGGCACCTTCATCGACACCATCATCGTCTGCACCATGACCGGCCTGGTGCTCATCGTCACCGGCGTGTGGAACTCCGGGGCCGAGGTCGCGGCACTGACCAAGTCGGCCTTTGACATCGGCCTGCCCGGCAACGCCGGCGGGTTCATCGTCAGCTTCGGCATCATCTTCTTCGCCTATTCGACCATCCTCGGCTGGGCCTACTACGGCGAGAAATGCATGGAATACCTGGCCGGGGTGCGCGCCGTGCTGCCCTACCGGCTGATCTACTCGGCCTGCGTGGCGGTGGGCGCGACGATCAAGCTCGATCTGGTCTGGAACTTCGCCGACGTGATGAACGGGCTGATGGCCATTCCCAACCTCATCGGCCTGGTTGGCCTGTCCGGCGTGATCGTGGCCGAGACCAACCGCTTTCTCAAGGAAACCGGGGGCACCGGGCGGGAACCGGTCACACCTGGGCAATAAAGCGGTGCGGCCTGCGTGGGGGCGGCGGCCCGGTGGCGGTTTTGGCCTGCAGGTGATGCGCCCTGCTCCCGGGCCGGCGTCCGCCCGGCACGGTCAGGCCGGGCCAACCTGAACGAGGGCAACCATGCACACCACAGCGATCATCCTCAGCCTGATCGGGGTGCTGTTACCCTTTCTGCTGATCGGCCTACGCCGCTACGCCCTGCGCCCGGCGGCAACCGCCCGGTGGAAACAGACTCCGCCCGCGCCGCTCACCCCCGGCGCACTGTGCCGACTGGCCGCCTGGCAACGGCACAATCTGCTGCTGTTCGCCGCATTCGTCATTCTCGGCCTGGGCGGTGCCCTGCTCAGTTGGACCGGGTTGGCAAAAAACGGGATGGGGCTTATCCTGTTAGCAGGCTTTCTGCTAGTTGGCCTGCTTGGCCTGGTCCACCATTTTTCGGCGAAATGCCCGCGTTGCGGCCTGCGCATCGGCGTGCAGAACAGCCTGGTGTTGCCGTGCACCTGTCTCAGGTGCGGGGTCACCCTGCGGCAGGATTGCTGAGTTTTCCCCGTCCCGTTGCCACCGTTCGCGACCCGGGGCGAAGCGTTCACCACAACAGAAGGAGGGCAACCACCATGGAACTCGTGAAAATCATCTGCGCCATCATCCTGCCGCCCTTGGGCGTTTTTCTGCAGGTCGGCCTGGCCAACAAGCATTTCTGGATCAACATCGTCGCCACCCTGCTCGGTTACCTGCCCGGCGTGGCCCACGCGATCTGGGTGGTGGCCAAGGACAAATAACCCCTGATACACTGCCGGCCGGTGCATGCACCGGCCGGCCGAACCCCCCACCGGAGCCCCTGCCCGCCGTGACCACCGCCACGATCACCATTACACCCGGCCACACCATCATCCTTCCGGCCGAAACCCTGGCCCGCGCCGAGGACTACCGGCTGGCGCTCGCAACCGGGCGAACCCGGCCCGGCGCGCTCGTGCAGGCCTGTCTTCGGCAGGCGGACCTGGCCGCGATGAGTGCCGAGGATCTGCTCGGCTGTGTGTTCGCCACCAAGCGGCCGCAGATATTCGCCGAAAGCGCGGTGGCTGGCGACGGCTCGGACTGGAACCTGGTCGAGCTCGGCCTGCTCGGGGACATCTCGGTGGCCGTGCCGGTCACCGTGTTCGACAACGGCAGCCACACCGCGCCCACCCCGCACGACCCGCCCTTCCCCGCCACCCTGGTGTTCACGCCGGGAGCACTGCTGCAGAACGGTCGCGGCTGCACCCCGGCGGACTGGGCCGAGGTGACCGCGACCGATGGCAGCCTGAACACGGAGGGCTACTATCAACTCTACCGGCGGCGCCTGCTGTCCGTACTGCGGTTCATCAACAAGCAGGCCGGCCGGCCGCGCTCGGCCCTGGTCACCCTGCCCGGGCTCGGCTGCGGCCAGTTCGCCGGTCCCTTCCAGGGGCGACTTGGCGTGCACCTGCAGGCGGTGCTGGAGCGGTTGCTCGCCGAGGAGGGCGCCATTCTCCCGAACCTCGCGGCCGTGTACTTCGACCCCTACAACGAATGCGACAACGCCCGGCGCGAGCTGCACGGTATCACCCTCTTCACCCGCCCGCTGACCCGCCCGGGCAACCACGGGCGGACCCAGCTCTGCCCGCCGGCCGCGTACGCTGACGCGGGCGACGACTTCACCGGGTGCCGTCTGTTCAGCCTGGTGGCCTGGGACCATGTCAGCTGGCCGGGCAACGACTTCTACGTCGGCTCACGCGCCACCGACGACGGCGTCAAGGCCGCGGCCACCGACGCCCTGGCCGTGCTCACCGGCGTGACCGGCAGCTACGACCCGAAGCGCAACGCCTATCAGCCGCCCCCGCCCCTGCGCACCTGGGAGCAGGTCGTGCAACAGGGCGAACGCGAGCGCGGCCTGCGGTTGTGGCACCCGCAAGCCCTGTGGACCCCTCCCGCCGGGTGACGCGAACACCCGCATTCTACCCCTCCCCGACGCCCCCAGGACACACTTTCCTCTCATGCTGCTCCTCGCAGGTACTGCCCCTTGCCGGGATACCGACCCGCAGGTTCCCGTTGCCATTCATCGGCCGGACAGGTAGAAATGCACTGATCGTCCGTTCCGGCGCCCTGCACGAATCCGGCCTGGTCGCAAACGAGGCACCGTTTAGGGACATTCCGCCCGCTTGCCTGCCGCGGCGGGCTTTCATCGCACTGCAATACCCAAACCCCAACCGAGGAGGACCAATGATGGAGGACAAAACAATCACCGTCACCTGCCCGAAATGCGGCATCAAGATCACCAACACGGTGAGCTGGTTCAAGAAGCCGGGCAGCTGCTGCCCGGGCTGCCAGCTGCGGCTGTCCACCGAGCGGTTCCGCCGGGCCATCGAGACGGCGGAGCAGGCGGCCTGAGCCCCCTGCCGCGCACCCCGGCACAATAAAAGAAAAAAGCCCCGGACCGTTCTGCGGTCCGGGGCTTTTTTGTGTCCTGCGGCCAAGTTGGCTCAGAACGGCCGCAGCACCCAGATGCCGCAGGGGCAGGTATCGGCGCAGAAGCCGCAGGCGATGCATTTGGCGTCGTCGGACACGTACTCCCAGTTGACCCCGTCCGGACCCGGCTCCACCTCCCGGCGGGCTATGGCCTCGGTGGGGCAGATGGTCTCGCACAGGTGGCAGTCGCGGCAGGAGCCGCAGCTCAGGCAGCGGGCCGCCTGCTGGTCTTCGGTCCGGCCGCGGTCGCTCACCGGGTCGTAGTGGGCGAAGGTCAGGTTTTCGTAGCGAATCAGCTGCTTGTCGAACGGTACCCAGGGCTCGCCCCTGAAGGTGGCGAGCAGGTACTCGGCGGTGCGCTTGCCCGCGCCGAGCGCGTTGGTGGCCAGTCCCGGCCGCTCCACGTCGCCCACGGCGAGGATCTTGGCATCGCTGGTGCGGCCGGCCGCATCGGTTTTGATCCAGGCCGCGCCGCCCACCGTGACCACCTGCACCGACTCGGGCAAAAACGGCAGGCTGGGCACGTCGCCGATGGAGATGATCACCGTCTGCGCCGGCAGGAAGGTGCCGTCTGCGCCAACCAGCCCCTCGGCCGTGACCTCGCGGGTCATGAACGGCCACTTGAAGGTGGCGCCCAGCGCCTCGGCCGCGGCCCGCTCCTTGCCGAAGGCGAGCGGCTTCTGGATGTCCACCAGCACCACCTCCTCCGCGCCCAGCCGGTAGGCCTCGGCGGCCACGTCGCAGCCGACGTTGCCCGCGCCGATGATCACCACCTGCCTGCCCGTGGCCATGGGCCGGTCGCTCTTGGCCGCCTTGAGGTAGTCGAGCGCCGGGATCACCCGCTCGTGCCCGGGGAAGGAAAGCGTGCGCGGCTGGTGCGCGCCCACGGCCACGACCACGTACTCGAACTCGTCCGTAAGCGCCTCCACCCGCTCGCGGCTGAGGGTCTCGTTCAGGTGCACCTGCAGGTTCTCGGTCTTCAGGAAACGGTCGATCTCCGCGTCCCACACCGCCTGCGACAGCCGCTCCCAGGGGATGGTCTGGGCCAGCTTGCCGCCCAGCCGCTCGCCGCGCTCGAAGATGTGCGCCTCCACCCCGTGCAGGGCCAGATGCCAGGCCACGGCCATGCCCGCCGGGCCGCCGCCGATGATCGCCACCCTGTGGCCGGTGGCCGGCAGGGCCTTGGGCGGGTCCACGTTCTGTACCGATCGGCCGAGCACCGAAGCGTCGATGGAGTAATCGATCTTCTCGCGCGAACAGTTCTGGATGCACAGGTTCGGGCAGATGGTGCCGCAGACCGAGGCCGGCAGCGGCGTGTAGCGCAGGAGCATCTCGTAGGCTTCGTCGGTTCGGCCCTCGCGGATGAGCCGCAGCCGGTCGATGGTGGGGATGTGAATCGGGCAGAAGAAGGTGCAGGGCGCGGCCGCGTCGCGGTTGGCCCAGAAGGGCTTGCGCCGGCGCAGATCCCCGCTCTCGACCACCCCGACCAGGTCGCGCTCGAGCCCCGGGGCCAGGTCACGCAGCGGGTCGCCGCCGCCAAAGCCCTTGTCCCAGATGCGGCGACGGAACTCGGCCATGGGCATGGGTCCGGCAAACATCAGGGCCCGCTCCTGCGGGGTGATGGCGGTGAGCAGCTGCCACTCGTTGCGCTCGGAGAGCGTGGCCAGCAGTTTCGGCCGACCGATGCGCGCCAGGAAGTCGGGCAGCCGGTCCAGGAGCCACTGCCACTCGGCGTCGTCCGGCCGGGTGAGTTTGGCGTTGGTGGTCGAGTAGGAACCGTCGGTGGAGCCGCGGAAGTAGATCTTGCCGCCCACCATGCCCACGCAGGGCCGATAGCCGAGCACGTTGTCCGGGTTCTTCGCCTCCACCCCGCAGACCACGCCGATGCCGCCGCAGTTGAACTCGGCAAAGGTGTCGCCCACCGAGCCGAGCACCCACATCTCGGGCCGCTCGTGGTCCGGGTTCCACTTGGTCATGGTCAGGCCGCGGGCGCCGATGGAGCCGCCGATCATCACCCTCCCGCCGGCCATGGCGTTGCACACGCCGTTGGTGGCATCGCCCCTGACGACGATGTCCGCGCCGATGTTCAGGTAGCCGACGTCGTCCGAGGCCGAACCCTCGCAGACGATGGTCGCGCCGGGCTGGCCCATGCAGCCGAGCCGCTGGCCCACCGGACCGGTGACGCGCAGGGTGAGCGGCCGCTCACGACTGCCGAGACGCAGGCCGATGTTGTGCTGGCCGAAGGACTCGAGCAGCAGTTCGTCGGCCGTTTCCGCCGCGGCGCGCACCGCGGCCTCGAAGTCCTTGGAGGAGACCCGCTGGTTGGCCGCGTCCCGGCCGGGAATGGTGCGACTGCCTTGTTTGGTTTCGTTCATGGTGGGGTGCTCTGACGGGTGCATGCGGGTGGCCTCAGCAGATGTAGTTGATCTGCAGCCGCTCGGCGATGGCCCGATCGTCGATGCCGAGCGCGTCGGACATGCCGATGGGCAAACTCTGGGAGCGGCCGAGCGGGGCCATGATCTTCTTCATTTCGGTGCGGATGGTCATGAACACGTCGGCCACCCGCTGGGCCACGTCGTCCGGGTCGAGACGGCGGTAGAGCTTGGGATTCTGGCTGGTGATGCCCTTGGGGCAGATGCCGAGGTTGCAGACGTTGCAGCGGCCCAGTTCGTTCCCCAGGCAGCCGGCGCAGGCCTGCATGATGTACTTGCCGATGTGCACGCCCGAGGCGCCGAGCATGATCAGGGCCATGCCGTTCTGGGTGACGTTGCCGTTCTTGCCGACGCCGCCGGCGGCGAACAGGGGGATCTCGTTCTGCCGCCCCTGGCGGACCAGGTCCTGGTAGCACTCGCGCAGGTTGGAGGCGATGGGGTGGCCGGTGGCGTCCATGCTCACGTTGTAGGCCGCGCCGGTGCCGCCGTCGATGCCGTCGATGAGGAGGCCGCCGGCGTACGGGTTGCGCACCAGGTTGTTGAGCACCGCCTTGGCCGAGGAGGAGCCGGAGATCTTCGGGTAAACCGGCACGCGGAAACCGAAGGCCATGGACATGGTCTGGATCATCTTCATGACGCTCTCCTCGATGGAGTAGAGCGTCTGGTGCACCGGCGGCGAGGGCAGGTCCACGCCCTCGGGCACGCCGCGCAGCCGGGCGATCAATTTGCTCACCTTGAACCACATGAGCAGGCCGCCGTCGCCGGGCTTGGCGCCCTGGCCGTACTTGATCTCGATGGCCGCCGGGTCGCACTGCATCTCCGGGATGGCGCGAATGATCTCGTCCCAGCCGAAGTAGCCCGAGGCGATCTGCAGGATGATGTACTTCAGGAAGGGGCTCTTCAGCACCCAGGGCGGACAGCCGCCCTCGCCCGTGGCCATGACCACCGGGATGCCGAGCACCTCGTTGCAGTAGGCCACGCCCTGCAGCAGGCCGAGCCACATGTTCGGCGACAGGGCCCCGAAGGACATGGAGCCGATGACGAACGGGAAGATCTCGCGGGTGGGCGGGATCCACTCGCCGGCCAGCCGGCGGCGCAGGAACTCCTCCGGCGGCAGCACCCGGCCGAGCACGGTGTTGATGTTGAACTCGTGCCGGCCCGCGTCCAGGGCCGGGTCGGTGAGCATGGAGATGCGCGTGAAGCTGATGCGGTCGAGCACGGTGCGGCCGGAGACGTTGCGCCGGCCGCCGCGCTTCTGGGCCTCGCCCTGCTGATTGTGCAGGAAATTGGCGCGCCGCTCGTTGTCGTTCAGGTGCGGGCCGATGGCCTCGTTCGGGCAGACCGAGGCGCACATACCGCAGCCGATGCAGCGGTTGGCCATGTCCGTGCTCTGGCGGATGCCGGTGAAGTGGCGGTAGTCGTTGCCGCGCCGCTTCTGCATCACGTCGAGCTTGGGCACCCGCTGGCGGAAGTGGGAGAGCGTGATGGCCCCCACCGGACACACGGCGGTGCAGCGGCCGCAGAGGGTGCAGCGGTCCTCGCGGTGCTCGATGATCCAGGGGAGGTCGTGATAGCTCAGGCTGCCTGGGGCAGTGTACACGGATCGAACTGAGACCATACGGTGAGTTCCTTGCGTTCGGGGGGAATGAGAACGGTGTGCTGGCGCATGGGCTGGAAATCCAGCGCCGGGTCGCGGTCCGGGACGAGCGCATCGACCCCGCACATTTCCGAGGCGATGGCCCAGGCGCCGGGTCGGCCGCCGACCGTGGCCGGGCGCAGTTTCTTCTGGTCCATGACCAGCATGCAGGTTTCGTCGGGCAGGGTGGCGATCACCGCGTTGGGGCCGTCGATGATCAGCCGCCGGCAGGCGGTGCGCAGCCCTTTGAGGAAGTCGCCGTCCGGGTGCATGTCCAACTCCTCGGTCTTGAGCGGGGTGATCACGTGCTTGTAGAACTCCAGCGGCAGTTTCAGCCGCCGCAGGACGTAGTGGAGAATGTGGGCAAAGGTCTCGGAATCGCTGTGGTAGCCGAGGTAGCCGGGGATGTTCGTGCCCAGGAGCCACTCCTTGATGGGCACAAAGGCGGTGTTCTCGCCGTTGGTCATGGTGGCGATGCCCTGGATGAAGAACGGGTGGCAGGCGTACAGGTTGATGCCGTAATTGGTGTTCTGCCGCCCCTGGGCCATGACCACCCGCGCGCGCAGCCGGTTGTCGCCCAGGCCGAGGGCGTCGCCCACCGCCAGCGGCCAGCCGACTTCCTTGAGCATGACCACGTCGCGGTAGAGCGAAAACACGGTGAGGTCGCCGCCATTGGCCTCGCCGTCGCGACGGATGGCCAGCCGGGTCTGCAGCAGGCGATCGTCGATCGCCTCCCCGCTCAGGCCGGACCAACTCTCGGGCATGGAGTAGGCGCGCACCATGTAGTTGAAGCGGTCCCTGGCCTCGACTATCTCCGGCCGGCGCTCGAACTCGTGCACGTACTTGACCTGGAACCCCTGGCCGCCCATCCAGTCGGTGAGCCGGTGGAAGGCCGCCTCGGTGTGGGCAATGCCGGACAGGACCACGTGGTTGGGCCTGAGTTTGAAATCCTCGAACTCCACCCCGCGCAGCAGCAGGCCGAGGCCGCTGCCGTCATAGCCCTCCTGCATGGCCTCCATGGCGGTGAGGACCTCGTACGGGGAAAAGGGCTGATCCGCGCTTTTCAATGCTAATCGGCACATGGACAACTCCGCCAGGGGCCTTGCGGGCAGTGACGCCCGGTCCGACCCCAAATTTAACAAAAATGTAGATTTTTTGACAATCCCGCCCTTGCTGGTCACAGAATTGGCAGTTTTCTTTAAGGCGAGAATTACAGAAAAGGGAATACGTTGTCAAGCGGAAAGAGGTACGTTGAACAATGTTGTAAAACATGCGGAAAATGGCCCGGAAAGAGCACACAGGAACACGGAGACGCGGGCGCGGCGCCGAAAAAGCTCACGACGGAAATGAAAAACGAGGAAAGGGCGGGCGGAAAGGCCCGGAAGGGGCGGGGCTTACTTGCGCAGCAGGCGGGTGAGGTCCTTGGCCTTGTCCAGGGTCTCCTTGGCCTCGGCGGCCTCCTTGACCCCGGGCAGGCTCCGGGTGAGGTCGGTGCCCGCCTGGCGGACATCGTCGACCTCTTTCTTGAACGAACCGATGGCCTTGCCCAGGCCGGCGCCGATTTCCGGCAGTTTGCGGCCGCCGAAGACGAGCGCGGCAATGCCGAGGATGACGAGCAATTCAGGTGTGCCGAGTCCGAACATGTACGGGTCCCCCGTGCGGGTTGGCAACGGCGGCCGGGTGGCCGCGGGATCAGGCTTCCTTGTTCTTGTCGTCCTCGAGGGACTTGGGCTCCTCGTCCTTCTTGGTGGCTTCCTTGAAGTTGCGGATGCCCTTGCCGATGCCGCTGCCGATCTCCGGCAGCTTGCCGGCCCCGAAGATGATGACGATAATGACCAGAATGATAATCAGTTCAGGCATTCCGAGTCCGAACATGGCGACACCTCGTGAAATTTTGCAGGGAAATCAAAAGAAGCCAGATAATAGCACCTTGCCGGACAGCCTGTCAACCGCCATCACGGCGGCCGAGCGCGGCGGCCATTTCCCCTGCCCGGGCGAGGATGGCCGGCTCGTCCAGGGTCTGCAGCTGCCGGTCGCGCATCACCACCCGGCCGTTGATCACCGAATGGATCACGTCACTGCCGCGGGCCGCGTAGACCAGGTGCGACACCGGGTTGTACACCGGGGTCAGGTGCGGCTGGTCAAGGTCGAGGACGATGCAGTCCGCCTTCTTGCCGACCTCGAGGCTGCCGATCAGCTGGCCCGCGCCGAGCACCCGCGCCCCGCCCAGGGTGGCGCAGCGGAGCACCTGGTCGGCGCGCATCACGGTGGGGTCAAGGGTCGCCGCCTTGTGCACCTTGGCGGCAGTGTCCATCTCGCCGAACAGGTCCACGTCGTTGTTCGAGGCGCTGCCGTCCGTGCCCAGCCCCACCTCGACGCCCGCGGCCAGCATCCGCGGCACCGGCGCGATGCCCGAGGCGAGCTTCATGTTCGACTCCGGGCAGTGGGCCACCTTGACGCCGCGCTCGGCAAGCAGCTCGATCTCCATCTCGTCGAGATGGACGCAGTGGTCGGCGACCAGGTTCGGGCCGAGCAGGCCCAGGGCCTCGAGATGCAGGACCGGGGTGCAGCCGTACCGCTCGCGGCAGGTGCGCACCTCGTCCGCGGTCTCGGCCAGGTGGATCACGTAGAGCGAACCGGTCTCCCGGGCCATCTCCCCCAGGCGGCTGAGCAGGCCGGGGGCGCAGGTGTAGACCGCGTGCGGGTCCACCGTGGCGGTCACGAGCGGATGGTCCCGGTAGCGGTCGATCAGCTCCCGCGTGCAGACAAACCCCTTTTCCAGGGGCCCGTAGCTCGGCGAGGGGAAGTCGTAGAGCACCTCGCCGACCCAGGCGCGCATGCCCGCCTCGGCCGCGGCGCGGGCCACCTCGCCGGCGAACAGGTACATGTCGCAGAACGAGGTGGTGCCGGAGCGGATCATCTCGCACAGGGACAGCCGGGCGGCGTGATAGACCAGGGTCCCGGTGAGCGCAGCCTCCACCGGAAAGATGTGGTCCTCCAGCCAGCGCATGAGCGGCAGGTCGTCGGCCAGGCCGCGGAACAGGGCCATGGGTGCGTGCGTGTGCACGTTGACCAGCCCGGGCATGATCAGCCCGTGCTCCTCGGCGATCAATTGGGCGCCCGGGTAGCGGCGGCGCAATTCCTCGGCCCTGCCCACGGCGAGGATGGTGTCGCCTCCGATGGCCACACCGCCCTCCTCGATGACCGGCCGGGCCGGGTCCAGGGTGATCAGGTAGCGACCGGTGAGGAGCAGGGTGGCTGCGGGTCCGTTCATGGGCTGAGCTCCGCCAGGGTGTTGATGAGCAGTTGCTGCAGGCGCGGTTCGGCCCGGCGGGCGGCGGCGATGATCTCCTCGATGCGGATCGGCTGGAAGTTGTCCGGATCGTTGACGTTGGCCACCACCGACAGGCCGAGCACGCGCAGGCCGGCGTGCAGGGCGACGAGGATCTCGGGCACGGACGACATGCCCACTGCGTCCGCGCCGATCAGACGCAGGTAGCGGGTCTCGGCCGGCGTCTCCAGGCTCGGCCCGGGCACGCACACGTAGGTGCCGCTGCACACCTCGGCCAGGCCCAGCCGGCGGCCGAGGTCGAGGGCCAGCCGGCGCAGGTCCGGGTCATAGGGGGAGGACAGGTCCGGGAAGCGCTCGCCCCAGGCGTCCACGTTGGGGCCGCGCAGCGGGTTGTCCGGCAGCAGGTTGATGTGGTCGGCGAGGACCATGATCGTCCCGGGCCGGAACAACGGGTTCAGCCCGCCGCTGGCGTTGGTGATGATCGCCGTGCGTGCGCCCAGGAGCGCCAGCACGCGAATGGGCAGGGCCACCTCGCGGGCCGCGTAGCCCTCGTAGCAGTGGAACCGCCCCTGGAGGATCGCGGTCCTCCGCCCGGCCAGGGTGCCGAAGACCAGCCGGCCGTCGTGGCTCTGCACCGTGGACTGCGGGAAATGGGGAATCTCCGTATAGGCGAAGGAGGTGGCCGCCTGCATGGCGCCGGCCAGGCCGCCCAGCCCCGTGCCCAGTTGAATGACCACCTCCGGCAACTCGGGGATGCGCTCGCGCAAAAAGGCGACCGCCTCCTCGACCCGCTGTCGGTACCCTGCAAACTCAATCATCCTGCCCCTCCCGATGGTGGCGCCCGAGCCCTTCAGCGCAGGGCGTGGCGGGCCACGAACTCCCTGATCGCGCCTG
>CAZMNU010000049.1:0-21820 GCA_964567725.1 uncultured Desulfobulbus sp.
CCCGGGCTGGTGCTCGAGGGCGGCAGCATGGACAGCGACGGCGCGGGTACGCTGCTGACCACCACCGCCTGCCTGCTCAGCCCGAACCGCAACCCGCACCTGGACCGGGCCGGCCTGGAGCGGGCGCTGGGCGACCTGCTCGGCGCGAATCGGGTGCTCTGGCTCGAGCACGGCGCCCTGGCCGGCGACGACACCGACGCGCACATCGACACCCTGGCCCGGTTCTGCCCGGACGACACCATTGCCTACGTGCGCTGCGACGATCCCGCGGACGAGCACTTCGCCCCGCTCGCGGCCATGGAGACCGAATTGCGGGCGTTCCGCACCACCGCCGGCCGACCCTACCGGCTGGCGCCGCTGCCCTGGCCGCGGCCGGTGTTTGCTGCGGACGGCCATCGCCTGCCCGCCACCTACGCCAATTTCCTGGTCGTGAACAACGCCGTGCTCGTGCCCACCTACCGGGACCCGCAGGACGCGGCTGCCCTGGAAACCCTGGCCGCCCTCTTCCCCGGCCGGCAGGTGATCGGCATCGACTGCCGGCCGCTCATCGAACAGCATGGCTCGCTCCACTGCCTGACCATGCAACTGCCCCGAGGAACCCTGGCATGAACGTCATCCACGCAGGACTGGTGCAGCACCGCTGCACCCCGGACCGGGAGGAAAACATCGTCCGCAGCACCGAGGGCGTGCGTGCGGCCGCGGCCCGCGGCGCAAACCTGGTTGTGCTCCAGGAACTGCACCAGACGCCGTACTTCTGCCAGACCGAGGACCCGGCCTGCTTCGACCTGGCCGAACCGGTTCCCGGCCCGTCCACCGAAACCTTTGCCGCCCTTGCCCGCGAACTGGGCGTGGTCCTCGTCACCTCGCTGTTCGAGCGGCGCGCGCCCGGCCTCTACCACAACACCGCGGCCGTGCTCGACGCGGACGGCAGCCTGGCCGGCATCTACCGCAAGATGCACATCCCGGACGACCCGGGCTATTACGAAAAATTCTACTTCACCCCGGGGGATCTCGGCTTCACGCCCATCGACACGAGGGTGGGCCGGCTCGGGGTGCTCGTCTGCTGGGACCAGTGGTACCCGGAGGCGGCCCGGATGATGGCCCTGGCCGGGGCCGAGCTGCTCATCTATCCCACGGCCATCGGCTACGACCCGAACGACCCGGCCGACGAGCGCGCCCGCCAGCGCGAGGCCTGGATCACGGTGCAGCGCGGCCACGCCGTGGCCAACGGTGTGCCGGTGGTGAGCGTCAACCGGGTGGGTTTCGAACCCGACCCGTCCGGGGTGGGCGCGGGCGCCGAGTTCTGGGGGAGCAGCTTTGTCGCCGGCTGCCAGGGCGAACTGCTGGCCATGGCCGGCGAGGAGGCCGAGGAGGTGCTGGTGGTGGACCTGGACCGCGACCGCAGCGAGCGGGTGCGGCGGATGTGGCCCTTTCTGCGCGACCGGCGCATCGACCACTACCGGGACCTGGTGCTGCGCTACCGCGACCGGACCTGATCCGGGTTCGCGCTGAACAACGATGAACCGCCCGGGGTTCCGGGCAGGGAGGAGAGTATGCAGGTGATTGTCGATCTGTGCGTGGTGCCCCTGGGCGTGGGCGTGAGTGTGTCCGCGTACGTGGCCGAGTGCCAGCGGGTACTCGACGCGGCGGGCCTGAAGAACCAGCTGCACGCCTACGGCACCAACATCGAGGGCGAGTGGGACGCGGTCATGGCCGCGATCAAACGCTGCCACGAGCGCATCCACGAGATGGGCGCGCCGCGCATCACCACCACCATCAAGCTCGGCACGCGCATCGACCGCGCCCAGACCATGGCCGACAAGGTGCAGAGCGTGGAGAACAAGCTGGCCTGAACCCTCTGCCCGCGCAATGGGTTTGCCAGCAGGGGAGATGTCAGGTAGAGTGGCTGGCCGATGACCGGCCGCAGGGAGGCGCGCATGGACAAGGGCGTGGCAACGAGTACCGGCCGCATTGTCGCCGTTTTTCTCACCCTCGGCCTGATCGCCCTGATCGCGGCCCTGCCGGCCTGCAGTGATGAGCCTAACCAAGTGGAGACTGTTGTGAGCGAAGTGAACATCCTGGATCGACCGGAAATCGTCGAGGTCCTCTTTCATCCGATCAAAACGGGCCGGGTGCCCGCACCCGAGGGCGCGGTCGACATCGACGTGACCGTGGCCGAAGGGGTGAGTCTCGGCTGCCGGCTGTTCACCAGCAGCCAGGCCGCGCCCACCCTGATCTTCTTCCACGGCAACGGCGAAACCGTGCCCGACTACGACGACATCGGTCCCTTCTACGTGCAGGAGGGGATGAACTTCCTCGTCACCGACTATCGCGGCTACGGCTGGTCCACCGGCCGGCCGCTCACCAGCACCCTGCTCGCGGACAGCCGCGCCGTGTTCGTGCAGTTGAAGGACTGGCTGACCGCCAACGGCTACACCGGGCCGCTGTTCGTCATGGGCCGCTCCCTGGGCAGCGCCTGCGCCATCGAGGTGGCGGTGGAGCACAGCGACGATGTCACCGGCCTGATCATCGAATCCGGCTTTGCCGAGACCCTGCCGCTGGGCCGGACCCTGGGTATCGACCTCGAACGGCTGGGCATCACCGAGGAGATGACCTTTGCCAATGGTGCCAAGATCGAGCGGTTCACCAAGTACACCTACATCCTCCACGGCCAGCGCGACCAGCTGATTCCCCTGTGGCAGGCCGAAACCCTGGCCGCGCGCAGCGGCGCCAAAAACAGGGAGTTCCAGGTGGTGCCCGGCGCGGACCACAACACCCTCATCGCCGTGGCCGGCCGGCTCTATTTCCAGGCCATCGCCGGGTTCGTGCAGAAGGCGGCCGGCACCGCGCCGGACTGGCGCGAGCGGCGGCGGCGGTTCAAGGCGCAGCAGGCCGAACAGGCGGGCAGCTGAGCGGAGCGGTCATGGTCGGCAAGCGCACGAATTACCTGAGCTGGGACGAGTACTTCATGGCCGTGGCCCTGCTCTCCGGCCAGCGTTCCAAGGACCCGAACACCCAGGTCGGGGCCTGTGTGGCCAACGACCAGAACAAGATCGTCGGCGTGGGCTACAACGGCTTCCCCTGGGGCTGCTCGGACGACGTCCTGCCCTGGGCGCGCGAGGGCGACTGGCTCGACACCAAGTACCCCTATGTCTGCCACGCGGAGCTGAACGCGGTGCTCAACTCCATCACCTTCGACCTGCGCCGCTGCCGCATCTATGTGGCCCTGTTCCCGTGCAACGAATGCACCAAGGTGATCATCCAGGCCGGCATCAGCGAGATCATCTACCTCTCCGACAAGTACAGGGACACCGACTCGGTGCGTGCCGCCAGGATCATGCTGGACAAGTCGCAGACCGCCTATCGCCAGTTCTTCCCCTCCCGGGACACGGTCCTCATTGACTTCCGCGCCGTCTGAGTGGACCGTGCCCACCGACCCCACCGACCCCGCCGCACCGCGCACCGCCGCGATCACCACCGACTACATCGAGCTGGACAAACTGCTCAAACGGGAAAACCTCGCGGCCAGCGGCGGCGAGGCCCGTGGCCTGATCGATCAGGGGCTGGTGCAGGTGAACGGCGAGGTGGAGACGCGCCGGCGGCGCAAGTGCCGCCCCGGCGACCTGGTGGTCTTCGCCGGGACGGCCCTGCGGGTGGTGGCCCTGTCCCCGGCAGGCGGGACAGGGGAAAACAGCGGGGACAGGTTCAGCGGGTGAGCAGGCGCAGGGCCTCTTCGTAGCGGTCCCTGGTCTTGCTCAGGATCTCCGCCGGCAGGGGCGGGGGCGGCGGCTGCTTGTTCCAGTCCAGGGTGCTCAGGTAGTCGCGCAGGAACTGCTTGTCATAGCTCGGCTGGCCCCGGCCGGGCTCGTACTGGTCGAGCGGCCAGAAGCGCGACGAATCCGGGGTGAGGACCTCGTCGATGAGCAGCAGCCGGTCGCCGTCCAACCCCATCTCGAACTTGGTGTCCGCGATGATGATCCCCCGGGTGCGGGCGTAATCCGCGGCCCGCTGGTACAATTCCACGCTTGTTTTTGCCATGCGGTCGGTGAGTTCCCTGCCGACCATCTCCTGCATTCTCTCCACCGAGATGTTCTCGTCGTGCAGCCCCTGCTCCGCCTTGGTGGACGGCGTGAACAGCGGCTGGGGGAATTTGTCCGACTCGCGCATGCCCGCGGGCAGGGCAAAACCGCAGACCGTGGTGTCTTTCCGGTAGGCGCTCCAGAACGAACCGCTCAGGTAGCCGCGGACAATGCACTCCACCGGCACCACCTTTGTGCGGCGCACGAGCATGGAGCGGCCCGCCAGCTGATCGCGGTACTCGCGGCAGACCTCGGGGAACTCGTCGACATTGGCACTGATCAGGTGGTTGGGCACGATGTCGCCGAGCAGATGGAACCAGAACAGCGAGATTTCGGTGAGGATTTTGCCCTTGCCCGGCACCGGGTCGGCCATGACCACGTCGTAGGCCGAGATCCGGTCCGTGGCGACCATGAGCAGCTTGTCCTCATGGCCGGGGATTTCGTACATATCGCGCACCTTGCCGCGGTGCAGCAGGCGCAGGTTGGGGCAGTCGGTGGTGATCACAGCTTCAGGCATGGATGGTTCTCCAGGGTTGGTGATGGTGGTGCAGGTGACGAACGCCTGCTTGCGCAGCGGCGGCCGGCGCCGGGAGGAGCGGTCCGCTTGACAAGCTTCCCCGGCGGCTTATTCTTTTCGCTGTGATCAACCCCCCACCCTCAACGAGGAGGCACAGCATGGCTTTCATACGTTTCGCAGACCGCCCGACCTTCCGCAACCCGTGGGCCGAGTTCGAAAGGATCCGCCAGGGGCTCGACGAACTCTCCCGGTCCTACGCCGACAAGGGCAAGCCGACGGCCCGGGCCAACGTCTATCCGGCGCTCAACATCTACGAGGAGCCGGACCGGCTGGTGGTCACGGCCGAGCTGCCCGGCGTGCGGGTGGAGGATCTGGAGCTGGCCATCGAGGGCGAGACCCTGAGCCTGCAGGGCAAGCGCGACACCCGCCAGGGTCAGGCCAACCTCAGCTACCACCGCCGCGAGATCGAGGCCGGCAGCTTCAGCCGGGCCGTGGCCCTGCCGGTCAAGGTGGACCCGGAGCAGGTGGGTGCCCGCCTGGTGAACGGTATCCTCACCGTCACCCTGAAAAAGGCCTCCGCCGCCACCCCCCGCCAGATCATTGTGACCGCAGCCCAGGAGGGATGAGCCATGAGCGACAACGAGCTGAAGATCCAGGAAAAAAAGGCGGCCAACCCGGCCGGGGAAACCACCAAGAGCGAGACCTTCTTCGCCCCGCACGTGGACATCTTCGAGTCCGAGCAGGAGGTGACCGTGATCGCCGACCTGCCCGGCGTGACCCCTGAGGGGCTCGACCTCTCGCTCGAGGACAACATCCTCACCATCCAGGGCCGCCGGACCCTGCCCGCGCAGACCGGCCGGGTGATCCTCGAGGAGTACGAGAGCGGCCACTACCTGCGCCGCTTCACCGTGGCCGAGACCATCGACCAGGACCGGATCGAGGCCTCGCTCGCCGACGGCGTCCTGCGTGTGCGCCTGCCCAAGGTCTCGCCGGTACAGCCGCGCCGGATCGAGGTCAAGCTCGGCTGATCCCGCCTCGCCCGGACCGCCCCGCGGCAGGGCCGGCGCTCAGGGTGCCGGTCGCTGCCGCAGTTCCGGGCAGGCAGGGTTTTCGTATTCCGTCAGGGTCGCCACCAGTGAGCCGACCACGATCCGCGAGCGGATCTCCACCGGCACCCGGCACTGGTCGTCGGTGATCCACAGGACGGTGTCGCCGTCCTTGTCGTACAACCCCTTGAAATGCATCCTCGGCTGGACCTTGAGCGTCGGCAGTTCGCCGAACAGGGTCTGCATCCGTTCCCGCCCCAACAGCGAAACCCGCACCTCGTGCCGTTTTTTGTCGGCAAAGGTGGGCACCACGACCTCCTCCCCTTTCGTGAACCGCAGGGCCCGGGTGATGATGAACGAGGCGAACTCGTTGTACACCGTGCCGTCCAGGTCGAACCGCTCGAACGGGCCGTCGTTCTTCTGGTAGCGCACATATTTCAGTTTCTGGTCGTACCAGGTGAGCCGTTTCGTCACCCGGCCGCCATGACCCTCGCGCTGCACCACCTCGTAGCGAAAGGGCAGGCGCAGGGGGCCGCTCACCGAGCAGCTGAAGGTATCGTCCACCGGGTAGATGAGCCGCAGCGGGCCGTAGTCCTGCACCCGGGCGGTGATGGTGAACGAGTCGCGCCGGCCGGTCTCGCGCCGGATATCCATGTCGATGTCGCCGATCTTCACCCCGCCGCTCCACGACACCGCGTAGCGCATCCGCTCGCCGCCGGAAAAGATCCGTGCCAGCGCCGCCTGGTCCATCTGGTCGGGTCGGGTCTCCTGGGCGGGGATGCCTGTGCCGGGCAGGAGCACGAGCACCAGGGCCAGCAGCCAGGCGGGCAGCAGCCGGGAACCATTGGCCATGTCAGCCTCCCGTCGCCAGGCTCAGGCAGGTGGCGACAAACAGGGTGAGGGCGATGAGCCCGTTCATGGAGAAAAACGACATGCGGATGCGCGACAGGTCACGGGGATTGACAATCAGGTGCTGGTAGAACAGGGCTGCGCCGGTCACGGCGATGCCCCCGTAGTACCAGAGGTTGAGCCCCATCTGCACGCCGGTGAGGGTGAACAGGACAAAGGCGAGCAGGTGGAAGAACACGGCGATGCGGAAACTGGTGGCGCGGCCGAAGATCGAGGGCATGGAGTGGAGCCCGGCCTCGCGGTCGAAGTCCGCGTCCAGGCAGGCGTAGATGCAGTCGAACCCGGCCACCCAGAGGAGCACGCCCACGGACAGCACCCAGGGGTAGCCGCTCATCCCGTCCGCCACCGCCACCCAGCCGCCCAGCGGCGAGCAGGCCAGCGCCAGGCCGAGCACCACGTGACAGAGCCAGGTGAACCGCTTGGTGAGCGAGTAGACCAGGGTCAGGCCCAGGGCAAAGGGCGCGATCAGGAGCGCGGTGCGGTTGAGCATGGCGCAGGCGAAGAAAAACAGGGCTCCGCTGGCGACCACCATCAGCCAGGACTCGGTCAGGCTCACCGCCCCGGCGGGCAGGGCCCGGCCGGCGGTGCGCGGGTTGGCCGCGTCGAAGCGGCGGTCCGCGATGCGGTTGAAGGTCATGGCGCAGGTGCGCGCGCCCACCATGGCCAGGATCACCCAGAAGAACACGCGCAAACTGGGCAGGCCGCGGGCCGCGAGAAAGGCGCCCATGAGGGCGAAGGGCATGGCGAACACGGTGTGCTGGAACTTGATCATCTCCAGCAGGATGGCCAGTTTGCGCCACATGCTCACATCCCCCGGTCGCGGCGGAGACTCGGTCGACCGCTCTCCATCTCAGTCCTTGACCCCCATGTACACGGAAACAATGCCAAAGGTGAGCGGCAGGCGTGACACCGTGGAGAAGCCGGCCTCGCGCATCAGGGCCATCAGGTCGGCCGGTTCGTAGAAGGCGGCGATGGACGAGGCCAGGTACTGGTAGGCCTCGCGGTCACCGGAGATGAGCCCGGCCACGGCCGGCAGCACCCGGTTCAGGTAGAACGTGTACACCGGCTTGATCACCGGGTTGGTGGGCCGGGAGAACTCGAGGATGAGCAGCCGGCCGCCGGGGCGGAGGATACGGTGCATCTCGCGCAGCCCCTCCAGGGTGCGGGAGAGGTTGCGCACGCCAAAGGCCACGGTGCAGCCCCAGAACGAGGCCGTGGGCGCGGGGATGACCTCGCCGTCGCCGCACACCGGGAAGATGCGCTCGCCACGGCCGTCATCGGGCAGGGCGCGCACCCCGGCGCGGAGCATGTCCTCGCAGAAGTCCACGGCCAGCACCTTGCGGTGGGGCGCCTGCCGGGTCAGCTCCAGGGAGAGCGGCAGGGTGCCGGCGCACAGATCGAGCACCCAGCCGCCCGGGAACTCGCCGAGCAGCCGGGTGGTCCGCCAGCGCCAGTAGCGGTCGATCTGCAGGGAAAGGAGCGAGTTGAGCAGATCGTAGCTCCGGCTGATCGACGAGAATTTTTCCCGGACAAACTGCTTCTTGGCCTCGGGTGAGTTGGATGGCTCCATCAGGTCTTGCTCGTATCCCGTTGAAAAATAGTATTAAAAAGGATTATCGGAAAATCTTGACCGGCACTGCTGCGGCCGGTACCTCGCCCCGGTCGACCAGGTACTGGAAGTACAGCTCCAGGGCCTTGAGCTTGACCGGCGACAGGTCGTATTCCAGGCCGTGCAGGTAGCTGGAGCATTCCTGGCAGTCCATGGGGATACGCCGTGACACCCGGTCGCAGATCTCCGGCATACGGCCGGCGCCCTCCTCGCGGCAGTCGACCAGGGCGGCGCGGATGGCCCGGGCCGTGTCCGGCTCGGCGGCGAGAAATTCTTCGCGCACCGTGACCACCGAGTAGACAAAGGGCAGGCCGGTGGTGCGGTGCCAGAGTTCGCCTAAATCAAGGACCACCGGGTAGAGCCCCTCGGTGCGGATGCGCAGGGCGTCGTCACCAATGGCCAGCACCGCGCTCGCCTCCGCGGTCTCGGCCCCGGGGCCGTAGACCGTGCCCACGGTGTAGCGCGGGTGCACCCGGTAGAACTCCTCGAGCAGGATTTTGACCAGGGCGACGGAGGTCTCGGACTGGCGGGTGAGCACCACCAGGCGGCCGTCCAACTGTTCCGGTTCCACCCGGGAAAAAAGGAACACGCTGCCCACCGGGCCGGTGGCGCTGATCGACAGGTCGGCGAGCACCTGGTAGCGCTCCGGGGCCTGGGCATAGGCAATGGCCGAGACAAAGCCCAGGTCGATGCGGTCTTCGGCGAGCAGCCGGTTCAAATGGCTCGGCTGGCCCTCGATAATCTGCCAGTGGGGCGGATGGGTGCGCTCCTTCCATATCTCGTAGATGGGCGCGGTATTGATGTAGTTGACCATGCCGATACGGGCCATGCGACTCCTCACGAGGGGATGCGGACCGGGGCGACGGCGTCGCCCGTGGTCACGAGGTGGGCGTGGACGGCCGCTGCGGTGGCGGCGGTTGGCGGCAGGGGCACGGCCAGCAGGTTGGCCTGCCTGCCCGGCTCCAGGGTGCCGAAGCGTTCACCAATGCCAAGGGCCTCGGCGCCGCCGCGGGTGGCCATGGCAAAGATGGCTGCCGGGTCGGTCTCCGGGTGGTCTTCGCAGAGCATTTGCATCTCGCGCCAGACAGAGAGCGTGGGGTTGCTGGCCAGGCTGTCCGTGCCCAGGGCGGGCAGGATGCCGGCGTCCAGGAAGGCCTGGACCGGCGCCCGGCCGGTGCGGAGAAAGCGGTTGGATCCGGGGCAGACACAGACCTTGGCGCCCTGGTCGGCCAGCAGCCGGATTTCATCCGCGTCCACGTGGATGCTGTGCACGCACAGGGTGCGCTCGTCAAGCAGGCCGAGCCCGTCCAGGTAGCGGATCGAACCACCGTCGCCGTTGGCAGTCGCCTGGAAGGAACCGTCCCAGAAACCGCGGGCGCGGACAAAGTCGACCAGTTCGCCGGTGCCCCGGCCGAGCATCTCCTGTTCCGCCGCCGGTTCGGCAACGTGGATGGGAAAGGGGTGACCAAGCCGGGCGGCGCGCGCCTTGAGCTGCTGCAGCAGGCGCGGGTGGGTGGAATAGGGCGCGTGGCCGGTGCACAGAGTCGTGTCCCGCTCCTCGGCCAGACGGCGACGGTTTTTCTCCAGGGTAAAGGCGGCCAGCCCCAGGTACTCGCGGAAGGGCAGCAGAACGCCGGCAAAGGCGGTGGCCAGGTTGCGGCCGATCGCGGTGTTGCCGATGTCGGCGATCACGCTCACCCCGCTCGCGTACTGGGCCGCCATGGCCTGGTCAGCCGCGGTTTCGGCCGCCTCGCCGGTGGCGCCGAGCCGGTCGCGCCACTGGAGCAGACGGCTGATCCACCTGGTGAAGCTGCCCGGATACGGCTCGCCGGTCAGTCCGGCCAGGTGGGAGAGTTCGAGATGGGTGTGGGCATTGACCAGCGCCGGGGTGAGGGCGCAGCCGGGGTGGTCCTCAACCGGGATGCCCGGGAAACGTTGGGCCAGGGCCTCGGCTTCGTCCACGGCGACGATGCGGCCATCGGCCGCAACCACCCCGCCGTTCGCGATCGGCGACCGGCTCACCGGCACCACCCAGGGGGCGGTGTGCATGCACAGCTCCGCGGCCCGCATCACACCAGGGTGTAGTCCATCAGCCGCTGGCGGGGCTGGAAACCGGCGTCCGTGACCAGGTGGCGGATCTGTGCCTCGGACAGGCGGAAGTGCACGCCCGCGGCCGCGACCACGTTCTCCTCGATCATGGTCGAGCCGAAGTCGTTGGCCCCGAAAAACAGGGACACCTGGGCGATCTTCGGCCCCTGGGTGACCCAGGAGGCCTGCACGTTGGCCACGTTGTCCAGGAAGATGCGGCTCAGGGCAAGGGTGCGCAGGTAGGTGACGGCCGTGGTCTTGTCAATGTGGCGCGCGCCCGCCAGCGGCGTGTGGTCGGGCTGGAAGGGCCAGGGGATGAAGGCGGTGAAGCCGCCGGTGCGGTCCTGCAGGTCACGCACCCGCTGCAGGTGCTCGACCCGCTCCTCCGCGGACTCGACATGGCCGAACATCATGGTGGCGGTGGTGCGCAGGCCGAGGCGGTGCGCCTCCTCCATGACCGCGATCCACTGGTCCGCGTCGCACTTGCGCGGCGCCAGTTCACGCCGCACCCGGTTACTGAGAATCTCGGCGCCGCCGCCCGGAATGGAGTCGAGGCCGGCGGTGATGAGCCGCTCGAGCACCGCGCGCACCGTCACCCCGGAGATCTCGGCAAAGTGGTGGATCTCCGGAGGCGAGAAACCGTGGATGTGGATACCGGTGGCCTTCATGGCCCGCAGCATGTCCTCATAAAAGGCCAGGTCCAGGTCCGGGTGCAGCCCGCCCTGGAGGAGCACCTGGGTGCCGCCCAACTCCTGCGTCTCGCGGATCTTGGCGAGCAGTTCCTCCCGGCTGAGCACGCTGCCGGCCGGATCGTCGGGCGCCTTGAAGAACGCGCAGAACTTGCACGCGGACACACAGATGTCCGTGTAGTTGATGTTGCGGTCGATCACGTAGGTGACCACCGGCTCCGGGTGCAGCCGCCGGCGTATGCTGTTGGCGAGGAAGCCCAGGGTGTGCAGGTCCGCCTCGCGCTCGAGCCGCAGCAGGGCCTCGCCATCGATCCGCTCGCCCGCCAGTATCCGTTCGCAGAGCTCTTTCATGGGTCAGAAGGTGGCCATGACGTTGTACAGGGTGTCGCGCTGCACCGGCTCGCGGCCGGCCTCGCGGATGAGCCGGATGAGGGTCTTGTGGCCGATGGCCTGCTCGGTCTCGGCCCCGGCCATGTGGGTGATCACCTCTTCCTTGACCGTGCCGTCCATGTCGTCGGCACCGAACGAGAGCGCCACCTGGGCCAGCTTGGGGCCGATCATCACCCAGTAGGCCTTGATGTGCGGGAAGTTGTCGAGCATCAGCCGGCTGACCGCGATGTTTTTGAGGTCGTTGACGCCGGTGGTGTTGCCGGACCCGCCCAGTTCGGTGTTCTTCGGGTGATAGGCGAGCGGGATGAAGGCGAGGAAGCCGCCGGTCTCGTCCTGGCAGCGGCGCAGGGCGTCCAGATGCTCGAGCCGCTCGTCGATGGTCTCAATGTGGCCGTAGAGCATGGTGGCGTTGGTGCGCAGGCCGAGCCGGTGGGCAATGCGCGCCACCTCCAGCCAGCCCTCGCCCGGGAGCTTTTCCGGGCAGGTGAGTTGGCGGATGCGCGGGTTGAACACCTCGGCCCCGCCGCCGGGCATGGAGCCCAGGCCGGCGTCCATGAGCACGCGCAGGGTCTCGTCCACAGGTTTGCCGGCGAGTTTGGCCAGGTGGTGGATCTCCACGCAGGTGAAGGCCTGCAGGTGCACGTCCGGCCGGATCTCGCGGATGGCGCGGAGCATGTCCACGTAATAGGCAAACGGCAGTTCCGGGTGGATGCCGCCGACGATGTGGATCTCGCTGATCGGCTCGTCCAGCCGTTCGCGGATCTTGTCGCGGATATCGTCCAGGCTCATCTCGTAGGCGAGCGCGTCACCCTTGGGGCGGCCGAAGGCGCAGAACTTGCACAGGTTGGTGCAGACGTTGGAGTAATTGATGTGCTGGTTGTAGATGAAATAGGCGCGGTTGCCGTTCTGTCGCTCGCGGACGATGTTGGCGAGGTAGCCGAGGGCGAGGATGTCCGGGTGGTCGTAGAGGCGGCGTCCGTCGTCCAGGGAAAGGCGTTCGCCCGCCCTGACCTTGTCGAGAATGTGGCCGAGCCCGGCCTGGGTGATGAATGCGTCCATGGTATCCTGCTCGCCCGGGATGGCTGCAAAAAAAGAAGCCCCTTGGGGCGGCAAGGGGCTCGCAGTGGTGTGGCTGAAAGACGCTCAGTCGAGGAAAAAACGCAGTTTTTCGCGGCGGCTGGAGTGGCGGAGCCGGTTGAGGGCCTTTTTCTCGATCTGGCGGATGCGCTCGCGGCTGACGTTGAACCGCCGGCCGATCTCCTCCAGGGTGTACTCGGCCTTTTCGCCGATGCCGAAGCGCAACCGGATGATCTTCTCCTCCCGGTCGGTGAGGGTGGACAGCACCTCGGTGACCCGGTGGGCCAGTTCGCGATTCTGCACCGCGTCGTAGGGCGATTCCGACTCCTGGTTCTCGAGGAAGTCGCCCAGGGTGGAATCGTCGTCGCCCACCGGCGTCTCCAGCGAGATGGGCTCGCGGGAGGCCTCGAGGATGGCGAGGATCTTGTCCATGGGCAGATCCGTCATCTTGGAGATTTCCACCGGCGTCGGCTCGCGGCCCAGCTCCTTGAGGAGCGAGTAGAAGGCCTTGAAGAACTGGCTGCGCAGTTCCAAAAAATGCACGGGCAGGCGGATGGTGCGGGTCTTGTCGAGGATCGCCCGGGTGATCGCCTGACGAATCCACCACGTGGCGTAGGTGGAGAACTTGTTGCCCTTCTTGTAGTCGAAGCGGAACACCGCGCGCATCAGGCCGAGGTTGCCCTCCTGGATGAGGTCGGCCAGGGTCAGGCCCTGGTGCATGTAGCGCTTGGCGATGGACACCACCAGCCGCAGGTTGGCGCGGATCATGGCGTCCTTGGCCACCTCGACCGAGCGGTTGTAGGCCTCGATCTTGGTGTTCAGCTCGAACAGTTCACGGATGTCCGGATAGTTGCGCGTGGCGATGAGCACGCAGTGGCGCATGTAGTTGAGCTGCTGCTTCTTCGGCTTGAGGGTGGGGTCGCGGCGGTGCCAGAGATCGATACGGTCGACCAGCATCTTGATCTCGTTGACCCCGGAGGTGTCTTCGCGGATGGCCGCGATGATGGCGTCAAAGCCCTCGCGGATGGTCTTGGAGTACTTGGCCTCCTCCTCCGGGGTGAGCAGGTCGAACTGGCCCATCTCCCGCAGGTAGGTGGTGGTGGTTTCCTCGGACTCGTGCTCCTCGTTGTCCGGCAGGGCGTCGGGCAGGGTCTCGTCCTCGCCCGCCTTCTTGCCGGTCCATTCCTCGCCGGAAAGGGTGCGGCGCTTGCCGGATTCCTCCTGGGTGACAATTTCAATATTGTTTTCCCCAAGGAAATCGAAGAGTTCTTCGATGGCCCCCGGATCCTTGATCTGTTCCGGAAGCAACTCGTTGAGGTGCTGAAAGGTGATGCAGCCCTCGTCCTTTCCCGCTTCAAGAAGGTCGTTCTTTATACCAGAAAGCACAAATTTCTCCATGTGAACGGGGTGATGGCGCGCAGAGAACCCTGAGAAGGAAAAAGAGCGGTGTAATTTAAAGGATGGGCTGGAAAATAGCAAGCCAAGACTTGGTCGATGCGGAAAGTGCGTGCAAAGAACCAATACATCTGCTCAATTCGGCGAGTCGGCCGACAGGCGCCTAACTCTTCAACAGGTTTGCACAATGGGTAATGACAGATTGGTAAACATTCTCCGACAGAGGTCAAGCGGAATTCTCCTGCCCGTGTTCTCCCTGCCCGGTCTCCTGGGCATCGGCGATCTCGGCGAGGCGGCGCGGGCCTTCATCGATTTTCTCCGCCGCGCCGGGCAGAGCGCCTGGCAGATCCTGCCGCTCGGGCCCACCAGCCCGGTGTTCGGCGACTCGCCCTACATGAGTTTCTCCACCTTTGCCGGCAACCCGCTGTTCATCAGCCCGGAGATGCTGGTCCGCGATGACCTGCTGCGGGATGACGACATCGCACCGGTGGGGTTTTCCGAGTACGCGGTGGACTACCCCCGGGTGACGGCCGCCAAGACACGGCTGCTGCGCTCGGCCTGGGCGGTCTTCCGCACCAGCCCTGAGGCAACAGCCACCCTGGCCGCCTTTTGCGCCGACCACCCCTGGGCGGCTGGACATGGCCTGTTCCTCGCCCTCAAGGACCGGTTCGATGGCGCCCCCTGGTACCAGTGGCCCGAGCCGCTGCGTCACCGGCAGGCTGCGGCCCTGGTCGAGGCACGGGAGGAGTTGGCCGACGAGATCGACTACTTTGTTTTCGAGCAATATCTCTTTTTCGACCAGTGGCACCGGCTGCGCGACTACGCCCGGGACAGCGGCATCGCCCTGATCGGCGACCTGCCCATCTACGTGGCCCTGGACAGCGTCGACGTGTGGAACAACCAGGAGATTTTCCAGCTCGACCCGGCCAGCGGCAAACCCACCCGGGTGGCCGGGGTGCCGCCCGACTACTTCAGCGCCACCGGCCAGCGCTGGGGCAACCCGCTCTACCGCTGGAACACGCGCAGCGAGCGCATTCGGGGCCGGTTGTGGGACTGGTGGGAAGAGCGGCTGCGGCTCAACTTCGAGCTGGTCGACGTGCTCCGCATCGACCACTTCCGCGGTTTCGAGGCCTACTGGGCCGTGCCCGCGGAGGAGGAGACGGCCGTCAACGGCAGCTGGCAGCCCGGTCCGGGCCAGCCCTTTTTCGCGGAGATGGAGCGCCGCCTGGACGGCATGGCGATCATCGCCGAGGACCTGGGCCTCATCACCCCGGAGGTCGAGCAGCTGCGCCTGGGTCTCGGCTACCCGGGCATGAAGATTCTGCTGTTCGCCTTTGACGGCAGCCCGGACAACAGCTACCTGCCGTTCAACTGCGAGCCCGACTCGGTGGTCTACACCGGCACCCATGACAACGACACCGCGGTCGGCTGGTACCTGAGCCCACAGGTCGACCCGGCGTTCAAGCGGCGGGCCAAGCGGTTTGCCAACCGCGACGACGACGATCCCTCTACCTTCCACCGCGACCTGGTCCACCTGGCCCTGGGCTCACCGGCCAACCTGGCCGTGCTGCCCCTGCAGGACGTGCTCGGTTTCGGCAACGACTGCCGCCTGAACACACCCGGCACACCCGCCGGCAACTGGCAGTGGCGCTGCGCCGAGCGCTTCCTCACCGACGAGACCGCGGCCTGGCTGCGCGACCTGAGCACCCTGTTCGGCCGCATCCCCCCGGCACCAGCCCAAACCGGTACCCCATGAAGATCCTGCTCGTTAACGGCAGCCCGCGCCAGCACGGCAACACCGACATCCTGCTCGACAAGGTGGCCGAGGGCGTCCGCCTGGCCGGCCGCGAGGCCGAGACCATCCGCCTGGCCGACCTGACCATCCACCCCTGCATCGGCTGCGGCCACTGCGAGGCCGAGGGGGTGTGCGTCATCGACGACGACATGACCCCCCTCTACGACAAGCTCGCCCGGGCCGACCGGGTGGTGATCGGCACGCCGGTCTATTTCTACGGGGTGACGGCCCAGACCAAGGCGTTCATCGATCGCTGCCAGGCCCTGTGGTGCCGCAAGTACCTGCTCGGCCAGATCCGTTTGGACCGCGACCGGCTGCGCGGCTACCTGGTGAGCGTGGCCGCCACCGATGGCGGCCGTATCTTCGACGGCACCCGCCTGACCGTGCGCTACCTGTTCGACGCCCTGGACGTCACCTATGCGGGCGAACTGCTGGTGCGCGGGGTGGAGGGCAAGGGCGCGGTCACCCGCAAACCCGACCGACTGGCCGAGGCGGTGGCGCTCGGCGAGGCGCTCTGCCACCCGGCCCGGCCGCAGACCCCGCCGGCAGACTGAACCGCCCTTTGCCGCTCAGCCCCGGTGCAGTTCGGCCCGCAGCCGCGGCAGGCTGTCCGGGTAGCGCTCCTGCAGGAAGGCGATCATCCGCTCGCGCACCTCGCAGCGCAGGTCGAACAGGGCGGAGGCGTCCCTGGCGCTGACCAGCAGGCGCAGCTGCATGGTCTGCGCACTGGTGTCCGTGACCTGCACTGCGGCCACCTTCCCGTCCCACCAGGGCGACTCGCCCACCACCCGCTGCAACTCCTCGCGCACCACCGCCACCGGCAGGGTGAAGTCGGTGTGCAGGAAGACCGTGCCCAGCAGTTCCGAGGAGACCCGCGTCCAGTTCTGGAAGGGTTTTTCGGTGAAATAGGTGGAGGGCACGATCAGCCGGCGCAGATCCCACAGCTTGACCACCACGTAGGTGGAGGTGATCTCCTCGATCCGTCCCCACTCGCCCTCGACAATGACCACGTCGTCCAGGCGGATGGGCTGGGTGAGGGCGATCTGCAGGCCGACGAGCAGGTTGGTGATCGACCGCTGGGCCGCCAGGCCGACGACGATACCGATGATACCGGCCGAGGCGAGGATGCTCGTGCCCAGCTGGCGCACCCGGTCGAACACCATGAGCATGGACCCGCCGGCCAGCACCACGATCAGGCTGATGACCAGTCGCTTGAGGAAGCGGACCTGGGTGTGCATCTTGCGCGCCTGCAGGTTGTCGGCCACGTCCATGTGGTAAGAACTGAGCACCAGGGTTTCGAACCCGTGCAGCCCCTGCACGGTCAGCCAGGTCACGGCCACGATGAGCAGGATGCCGAACAGCTGGCCGATGAGGGTCTGCAGGGCCGGGCCGAACCCGAACAGCGGGCTTACCAGGCGGGCGAAAACGACCAGCACGAGCAGGTTGAGCGGCGCCCGGAAGCGCCTGGACAGCGCGGCCACGGTCATGGCCACGGTGTGCTGCTGGGTCCGGGCCCAGCGGTTGAGCTGGTGATCGAGCAGGCCCAGCAGCCGGTGCAGGAACCACAGGGCGGCCAGGGTGCCGCCGGCATCGGCCGTCCAGCGCAGGGCCTGGACCAGGTGCCCGGGCGCGCCGGGCCGGTCGAGGTGGCTCAGCAGCGGGGACAGGGCGCCGTAGGCGCCGTACACCCAGAGGAACAGGGACAGGGGCCGGGACAGACCGCGCAGGAGGATGGCGTACCAGCCGGGCGCGTCGGTGCGCGCCGCCTCGATGCGCAGCCGCCGCCTGATCAGCCAGCGCACCAGTCGTTCCACCATGAACACCAGCACCAGCAGCAGCCCGCAGAAGAGCAGCTTCAGCCAGCTGATGCCCCAGACCAGCTCCCGGTTCACCCAGTCGCCGAGGTGCGGCGCCAACTCCCGGCCGAAGACACCGATGCGCAGCCCGAGCTGTTCGCCCGCCCGGTCGATCTGCTCGGTCCGGATGGGCGCGGGCCGTTCTTCGGGCAACTCCTTGAGCTGGTCGAGCACGCCCGGGCCGGTGTCTTCGGCCGGGCCGTTTTCCTGCACCGCCTCCTGGACCGGGACCCGGGCGGGGGGCGACACGTTTTCCGGCGGCGCTCCGTGACCGGCCGGGGGGACGAGGAAAAGCAGGAGAACAAGAAGGACCGGCAGGAGCCGGCAACAGTGCAGCAGGGGACGCATGACAATCCTTTCCGGGCTGAGGAACAACGGCGTCCACCGGGCCGAACGTGCCCGGGACGGGTGCCCCCTCCCTACCATGAATCCGGCCGCCGGACAACCCGGGCGGCTGTGACCGCCCTTGCCGGCGCGGGTGGTCCTCCGCAAAAAAAAAGGCGTCGCATCCGCTGCGACGCCCTTTTTTTCCGCCGGTCGGCCGGGGCCGGTCAGGCCTTCTTCACCTTGGGGATGAAGATCTCGCTCGGGTCGAGCACCTCGTGGATGAGGCGCAGTTCCTCGCGGGTGGGCACCTTGGTTTCGCCGGCCACGCGGGAGATGTCCAGGTCGAACTGGCACATCTCCTTGATCTCCTCCGGCGTTTTGCCCGGGTGGCAGGTGTCCAGGTACATGAACCCTTCCCTGTCGTCGAAGCGGAACACCCCGGCCGTGCTGATCACCGCCGAGGGGCCGCCGCGGAAGGCTGCGCCGTACAGGTCGCGGCGGTGCACCCACTCGCCGCCCGGCCACTTCTTCAGCCGCCAGCCCGGGCTGGTGATGTAGCTGACGTTCTCCACGAAGCGCCGTTTCTCGTGCACCATGATGAACACCGTGCGCCGGGCGAACGAGTTGATGTCCGGGTTGCCGCCGCTGCCGGTAAGGCGCAGGTCCGGCTCCAGGTAGTTGCCGATGCAGGTGGTGTTGACGTTGCCGTACTGGTCCACCTCGGCCCCGCCGAGAAAGCCCAGGTCCACGTAGCCGCGCTGGGCGATGGAAAAGGCGTCGTACAGGCCGGAGGAACGTGAGGCCCCGGTCTCGCAGCGGGCGTCGCCCACCGAGGTGGGCAACTCCGGCGGCCGGCCGTCCAGGGTGCCGGCCTCGAAGATCAGTTTCAGGTTCGGGGCGTGGGTCCGCTGGGCGAGCATGATGGCCACCATGGGCAGACCGGTGCCGGCGAACACGATCTCGTTGTCCTGCACTTCCCGCGAGGCGGCGCAGCACAGCAGATCGGCCAGATTGAACTCTTCAGGCGATGCGTAGTTGCTCATAGGTTCTCTCCCTTCTATTTGCGGGGTTTGTAGTTGAGGGCGGTGTTGGCGCGCAGGCCGAGCATGCGCGGCCAGCCGAGCTTCTCCAGGTAGCTCGTATGGTCGAGCCCGAAGATCCACTCCCTGGCAAAGGCGTCAAACCCTTCCTGGGTGCGGGTCCGGCCGTAGAAGTCCTTGAGGAAGGGGCCGTCCACGTCGTACTTGCCGAACATGCCGGTGGGATGGCCGCCGAAGGGGCACTCGAGGATGTAGTCCACCTCGAAGGTGGGGATGGTGTTGTGGTCCGCGTCGCGGCGCAGGTACTCCTCGGGCACGATCTCCTCGGCCACGACAATGGTGATGTCGGCGGCGCGGCAGACCTCGGCGTCCGAATAGAGCTGGCCGGCTACCCGCACCGTGCCCTCCTCGCCCACCTGCTGGACGCAGAGTACGGCCACGTCGACCTTTGCTGCCGGGATCATCACCAACTGGCCGCCGTCATAGAACGGGTCCTCGGTGAAGATGTATTTCTGTTTGGCGATGCGCTTGCCGTCGCGTTTGCCGGCCCGACCGAGCATGTCGTACTCCGGGTTGTGGATGTCCGTGCCGAGCGAAGTCTGGGTGACCGCGTAGGGCGCGCCCTGGGCCGCGGCGGCAAAGCGGAACATCATCTCCGCGTGGCTGTAGTCCTCGACGATGATCTGCTTCTCACCCACCTTGCGCGACAGGTTGGCGCCGTACTTGCCGTACAGCTCGTGGCCGACCCAGCAGGATTCCCAGATGTCGACGCAGCCGGCGCCGACCAGGAACTCGGTCTGCGGGCCGCCGTTCACCTCGATCAGGTGCAGGCCGCGGCGCTGCTGGCGGATGAGTTCGTAGACCAGGGCAAAGGGCCGCCGCCAGATGGTGAAGCCGGAAAAGGTCAGGCTGGAGCCGTTCTTGACGATCTCGGCCGCCTGCTGCAGGGTGATGTGCTTGTTTGTGCTCATAGGTTCCTCCGTACGGTTCAGGCCGAAAGGCCGCGAAGGATCTCGCGGGAGATGATCAGCCGCTGGATTTCACTGGTGCCTTCGTAGATGGTGGTGATGCGGGCGTCGCGGGCGTAGCGCTCGATGGGGAAGTCCCTGGTGTAGCCGTAGCCGCCGAGCATCTGCAGGGCGTTGTAGCAGGCGCGGTTGGCGCTTTCGGTGGCGTACACCTTGGCCATGGAGGCCTCCTTGGCGAACGGCCGCCCCTGCTCCTTGCGGAAGGCGGCGTTCATGAGCAGGAGCCGGGCCGCCTCGAGCTCGGTGTAGGAATCGGCGATCATCCACTGGATCGCCTGAAAATTGCTGATCTTCTGGCAGAACTGATGCCGGTCGGCGGCGTACCTGGTGGCAAGGTCCATGGCCGCAAGGCCGATGCCCAGACCGAGCGAGCCGATGCCGATGCGGCCGCCGGCCAGTTCGGCCACGGCGATGCGGAAGCCGTCGTTGGGCTTGCCCATCATGGCCGAGGCGGGCACGCGGCAGTTGTCGAAGATCAGCTCATTGGTGGCCGAGGCGTTCTGGCCCATCTTGTGCTCTTCCTTGCCGATGGTCAGACCCGGGGTGCCGGCCTCGATCAGGAAGGTGCTGATGCCCTTGCCGCGCGGGGCCTCCTTGTCGGTCACGGCCCAGACCACGAACACGCCGGCATAGGGCGCGCTGGTGATGAAGATCTTGGAGCCGTTGAGCACGTAGGAATCACCGTCCTTGGTGGCGGTGGTGCACATGCCCGAGGGGTCGGAACCGGCGCAGGTCTCGGTCAGGCCGAAGCTGCCGGCCGCGTACTCGCCCGAGCAGATCTTGGGGATGTACGCCTGCTTCTGCTCCTCGCTGCCGATGGCCTGGATGACCTCGCAGACCATGTTGTTCACGGACACGGTCACCGCGGTGGAGGCGCAGGCCCGGGCGATCTCGGTCATGGCCACGCTGAAGGCGATGACGCCGGCCTCGGAGCCGCCGTAGGTGTCTTTGATATTCAGGCCCATGAAGCCGAGTTCGGCCAGTTTTTTCAGGCCGGCCAACAGGGTTTCACGGTCCTTGTCCTCGTCCAGCCTGGCGGCCACGGGCTCGAGTTCGGCCCTGGCGAAATCACGGGCCGTTTCCTGGATCAGTTTTTGTTCTTCGGTCAAATCAAGATTCATACCCCACTCCTTTTTGTTATCGTGTCACGTTGTGCTTGTGTGTACTCCGGGTCCGCTCATCGTCCCCGCTGTGCCGCCATGCCAGCCTGCACACTGGAAACTGGCATGGTCCGGTCAAACCGTTCCTGACATGAACGATGCTGGTTCCGGCTCCGTTGTCAGGCCGGAACGCAGCCATTCATTGATCGTTGTGGTCGGCCCATGTGGTCCGGTCATGCTGGTTATTCCCTGGCAGCGGGCGGCTTGGTGAAGAAAGCGATGGCCAGGGCGACAAGACAGGAAATACCGCCGATGAGAAACGCTGCCTTGAAGTCGCCTGTGGCATCCTTAACCATGCCGGCGACAATCGGCGCGCCGATTGCCGAGGTGCTGAAGGCCAAAAGCAGCAGGCCATAGTTCATGCCGAGGTTTTTGGGGCCAAAGAAGTCCGCAGTGGTGGCCGGCATGGTGCCGAGGATGCCGCCGTAGCAGAATGCGACGATGCCGATGCCCACCAGGGAAACCACTCCGGTCAACTGGTTGAGGAAGAGCATGGTTGTCCCCGAGATGCAGAGGATGACCATGATGGTCTTCAGGCGGCCCAACCTGTCGGATGTTGCACCCCAGATGAACCGGCCGGCGGCATTACCGATGGAAATCAGCATGATAGCCGAGGTGGCGATCGTATCGGAAAGCCCTGCCTGGGCAGCGAGAATTTTACCGAAAGGAATGACCATCAGTCCGGACATGGTCCCGATCAGCAGGATGATGGCCAGGGCATAGAACTGGGGCGTCATCAACATGGCGGAGGGCGGATAATTCCTCACCGTGGCGGCCACGGTCCCGGCGGTCGGAGGGGTCCATCCGACGGGCTT
>CAZMNU010000050.1:0-2709 GCA_964567725.1 uncultured Desulfobulbus sp.
ATCCCGCGGTTCGACAGTCCAGGGATTGCGAATGCCGACCTGGGCCGAGGTCGAGCATCGGGAGTATCACGATTGGACGGTCGAGCGGATAGTCCTCGATACATCATGCAGGTCCGAGGGTGAGTGCCTTGATGAGCTGCTTTCTCGCCTGTCAGGCAAGGCTGCCTAACAGGCCACTGAAGCTGACAGTCGCCTGCGGCGCCTGCAGCTTAGCGGCATGGAGTTTGCCGAACGGGCTGATCCCACCTCAACCACATGTCACAGGAATCTTTCTTCTTACGGGCATGAAACCGACATCCGCCGTTCCGCGCACGCAGGAGTTGTTGCCACAGGCGCGGCAAAGTGATTCGAACCAGGCAACCGCCGGTTCCGCCTAGCCATTTCCCCGGCCATTGGTTCTCTTTGACAATCCTTCCCCCTTCGGGGATAGTTCGCCTCGAAACATCCCTCCCCGCCCATTCAAAGACGCGTCGGCCCGACGCCGGCGCTGATCGCACCAAGGAGGCCCGCATGCGTACCGGAACACTCATCCGCACCCTTCTCGTTCTCTCGCTCATGGGGGTCGTGCCGCTTGTCGCCGACGACAAGCCCGACGACCCGACCAGGGAGGCCCGCCAGGCGCTCACCCAGAAAGGGCTGTCGCCGCGGGTCATCCCGCTTGCCGATTTCCACAACGGGGTCGAGCCGGAGAATTTTAAAAAGCGCACCGGCGCCGCGTACAAGCCGTCGCGCAACGAGGACCCGGCCATCCCGGCCCAGTGCTGGATCGAGACCGGCTACGGCACCCAGAACGCCTGCCTGTTCTGCCACACCGACTACCTGGCCAAGGAAAAGCACGGCAACGCCTTCCCCCTGGGCGAGGACCAGATCCTCTACAGCTTCCCCACCCCGGACCTGAACAAGGTGCTGTGGCGCAACACCATCTTCCCCGAGGAGATCCTCGCCCGGCTGAAAAAAGAAGGTGTGCCCCTGCCCAAGCCGGGCGATGTCGGCTACGTGCGCGAGGACAACTGGACCCCGGCCTACGACGCCTCCCGCCGGGCCGGCCACAACAGCTGGATCAACCCGAAATCGAGCGAATTCGTCCTGTTCCCGGCGCTCGACCCGGGCCATCTCTACCCGGCCCGGGGCACTGACCCCACCGGCGGCGGCACCCACGGCTATGTGGACACCGCCGGCTTTGTCCTGGACGAGAAGGCACAGCCCACCGGCTGGCGCGCGGTCAACTTCTTCCCCTACGGCATCTTCACGCCCATGAGCGGCAGCGTCAGCGGCATTTACCTGCGCCTGCCGCGACCGTTCATGACCAAGGGGGGCGTTGTGGACCTGGACATCTACAAACAGAACCTGGACCTGCTCGAACGAAACATCAAGAACCAGCAGCCCAAGGAAACCCACTACTTCGGCGACGCAGCCAGGATCAAGGTGGCACGCGGCTTCTTCCCGGTGGGCAGCGAGTTCGCCCACCCGCTGCACTACGTGGACCTGAACGCCGACGGCCAGACGGGCGCCAAGCTCGACGGCGTGGCCCCGGCCGCGGCGCACCGCTACGAGTTCCCGGGCACCCGCTCCAAGCGGGTCAAGGAAATCCGTTACATGTACAAGTGGAAGGAGGTCGGCATCGAGGATATCGACGAGGATGCCCACCCGGACGGGGTGGTGCTCGGTCGTGAAGGCCAGGGCTGGGTGGACAACAACGCCGGCTGGCTGCTCTCCGCCTACATCGAGGACCGCAAGGGCCGGCTGCGGCCGCAGACCACCGAGGAGCTGATGCAGTGCATCGGCTGCCACGGCAAGGTCGGCAACACGGTGGACTCGGTATGGTCGTTCGAGCGCAAGCTGCCCGGAGCGGACGGCTGGCGCGAAATGGACTACGGCGCCTACAATGCCAGGACCCCGCAGACCAGCCGTCTGCATGACTACCGGCAAACCGGGTCAGACTTCGGCGAGAAGGGTTTCTTCATGCACGTGGTGGTCGGCGCCAACCTGTGGGGCGTGATGCCGAAGGAAATCGCCACTGAACTCAAGCGCTACGCCGCCACGCAGCAGGAAACGCTCGGGCTCAAGCTCGACCTGGAAACCGTGTTCTCCGACGAGGCCCTGAAAAACATGGCCATGGAGGAGCGCAAGGCCCACCTGCTCGAACGCCAGCAGATCATGCGCGCCTACGTGGCCGGCGGCGAGTACCTCGAGCCGGGCACGAACGGCAAGGGGCTGTTCATCAAGGGCTCGCTGCTCTACCCCTCGGTGGAGACCATGCAGGGGAACATCCAGTTGTACCGCCGCATCGTCCTCGACCAGAGCTACAACCTGGGCAAGGACGTGTTCGGCGACGAGCCGGGCAACGTGCCGTTCACCTTCCGCTCGGACGGTTTGAGCAAGGACGACGCGGGCAACCCGATCCCGGTGGGTGCGATCATCACCAGCCGGCCCTATGACGAGGAGGGAGTGGGCACCACGCCCACCGGCATCGTCGCGGTCAACGCGGAAGGCGAGCCCGTGGACGCCAGCGGCAACAAGGTGGATATCGAAGACCACCCGGAACGGGCAGCCGGCCACATCTCCACCGGCGGCACCTTTGACACCCTGTACAACCCGATCCTCGGCGACACACCGCTGAAGCGCTGATTTTTTCAGGATCAGCGAGGCCAACCGGCCCGCGGCCGCGCTCCTTTTGGGGGCGTGGCCGCGGGCTTTTTTGTCAGCGGT
>CAZMNU010000050.1:2809-19865 GCA_964567725.1 uncultured Desulfobulbus sp.
TGAGCGGTTGAGCGGTTGAGCGGTTGAGCGGTTGAGCGGTTGAGCGGTTGAGCGGTTGAGCGGGGAAAGTGTAGCCGACCGGGCGGAGGCGTGCGCAACAAAAGCCCACCTTACGAATTAGACGTATCAATTCAAAAGGATGCGTCCATTGCCCGGTGGGGTGCGCCGTGCGCACCATTCCTCCCGGCCGGCAGGCGCCTCCGGTGCTCCCAGCTTTCCGGGGCCACGGCGGAACACGCCGAAAACAGGTTCTTCTTCCTGCCTCACGCGTCCATCCTGACAGTACCGGTTCCGCACCCGCCGCCGTCGTCGGGTGATTGCATCGCGACCCGTTCCGCCCAACGCGGTCCTGCCGGTGCGCCGTGGTGCAGATTTTTCTTTCCTCCCCGCTGCGAATACTCTATTGAAGGGCATCGCAGCGCTCCGGCGGCCGGTTTCGCGCCGTTCGGCCCGAACCGTGTCGGAAGACAAACAATCCCGCTCCGACCAGGACCACGAACCCATCACCACCCTGCCCATGACCCCGATCATCTCCAAAGAACTCGTCCAGGCCATTCGCGACCAGTTCCACATCAACTGGCACGGTATTCACGGCTTCAGCCACCTGGCCCGGGTCTGGGCCAACGGCCTGCGCCTGGCCCCGGCCACCGGCGCCAACGAGCGGGTGGTGCAGCTGTTCGCCCTGTTTCACGACAGCCGCCGGCTGAGCGACGGCAAGGACCCGGACCACGGCCCGCGCGGTGCGCAGTTGGCTGAACAGTGGCGCGGCCGCTACTTCGACCTGGCTGACCCCGAGTTCGACCTGCTCTGCACCGCCTGCCGCCTGCACACCAGGGCCCTGACCCATGCGGATGCGACCGTGCAGACCTGCTTCGACGCGGACCGGCTCGACCTGGCCCGGGTCGGTAAAACCCCGGACCCGGCCTTCCTCTCTACCAACGCGGCCCGCGAACCGGAGACCATCCGCTGGGCCGTGGAACGCAGCCGCCAGGGTTTCCAGCCCGACCTGTTCGGCCATCTCCGCCCGGAAGAAAACAGATAGACCTATTGCTGCCAAAACAGCCTCTTATTTAAAAAATATCGCAAGCAGGATGAACCCATGGAGAGAATAGTCGCCAAGTTCGGCGGGTCGAGCGTTGCCGATGCCGCCCAGTTCCGCAAGGTCGCCGCCATCATGCAGGCCGACCCACGCCGCCGCATCCTCGTCGTGTCCGCGCCGGGCAAGCGGCGGCCGGACGAGGCCAAGATCACGGACCTGCTCTACCTCTGCCACGACATGGCGGCCATGGCCACGGGTATCGACGAGCCCTTCGGCCTGATCAGCGAGCGGTTCCTTGGCATTGCCGCCGAACTCGGTCTGGACTCGGCCCTGCCCGAGTTGCTGCAGACTTTCCGCCGCGAACTCGAGGCCGGCTGTTCGCGGGAGTTCGCCGTGTCCCGGGGCGAGTTCTTCTGCGCCCGGCTGATGGCCGAATTTCTCGGCGCCGAGTTCGTGGACCCGGCCAACCACATCCTCCTGCGCGGAAACGGCCTGGTCGATCCGGTGAGCTACGAGCGGCTGCGCAGCCGTCTTGCCGACGAAAGCCGGATGTACGTGATGGCCGGGTTCTACGGCCGCAACCGCCAGGGCGAGATCACCACCTTCTCCCGCGGCGGCTCCGACATCTCCGGCGCCATCGCCGCCCGCGCCGCCGGGGCGGTTCTCTACGAGAACTGGACCGACACCTCGGGCTTCCTCATCGCCGACCCGCGCATCGTCGACAACCCGCGCGCCATCGAGGAGATCTCCTTCCGCGAGGTGCGTGAGATGGCCTACATGGGTGCGAGCGTGTTCCACGACGAGGCCATCCTGCCGGTGCGCGAGGCGGGTATCCCGGTGGCCATCCGCAACACCAACCGACCCGAGGACCCGGGCACGCGCATCGTGCCCAGGCTCAGCGCCACGGTGCTCACCTCCACCGAGATCGCCGGTATCAGCGGCCTGAACAACGCGACCATGATCACCGTGGAAAAATCGCTGATGAACAAGGAGATCGGCTTCGGTCACCGGCTCCTGGGGATCTTCCTGCAGCACAACATCAGCTTCGAGCACTGCCCATCGAGCATCGATTCGATGAGCGTCATCGTCCTGGACAACAAGCTGCGCGGCCTGGACCAGACCGTGCTCGACGACATCGGGCGCCAGCTCCAGCCGGACAGCGTCAGCATCGAGAAGAACCTGGCGCTCATCGCCGTGGTCGGCGAGGGCATGGTGCGCACCGTGGGCATTGCCGCCAAGATCTTCACCGCGCTGGCCGCGGCGCACATCAACGTGCGCGTGATCAACCAGGGCGCCTCGGAGATCAACATCATCGTCGGTGTAGCCGCGGGCGACTACGAGGAGGCGGTGCGCGCCATCTACCGCGCCTTTGTCCCGGAGGAGAGCCCGACCGCCTGAATCTGAGGTTCCTGCGCACACAAAAAAAGCCGCCCGGCAGTGTTCTGCCGGGCGGCTTTTTTGTGCTTTTTGGGTGGGGCCGGAAACCCGGCGCGCGTTCAGTGGCTGGCCGCGGCCAGCATGCGGGCCTCCTGGGCGAGCCAGCGCAGGGCGCGGCCGTAGCGCCTGGCCTCCTGCAGGCTGACATCGGCAAAGGCGGGCGCGATTTCCAGCGGCTCCTGTCCCGAACTGATGCAGATCTCGTTGCCGTCCGCCAAGCGGAAGATTACCGCGCAGTCCTTGGTGAACATCCGCTCCTCGAACACCGACACCAGGGTGTCGGAGTTGAACACGGTCACCTCCTCGTCGATGAGCGCTGCCTGCAGGTCCACCACCAGTTCCCGGCAGCGGGGCATGGCGAGCATGACCTGCGCCACCTGCAGCAGGTCCCAGCCGCTCTCGTCGTCCATCTCGCCGCTGACCACGATCGTGTAGACTGAACCGTCCTCGTTCTTCCTGATCCTGAATCGCATACCCTCCTCCTTGAGTGTACGGTTGATCCGCTGCGCTCCCGTCCGCGCCGCCGCCGGACCGCGTCCTCCGGCATGGCAAAACGGGAAATATTCCCACTGGTATGGTATCGGCAGGGACCAAGGTGGAGGATTAGGGAAATCCACCGGCCGGCGAAAAAGAGCGGAAAAGGCTTGTCGGCCAGGGTCTGCCGGGTCGCCGCCCCAGCGCCTGCCGGTGGCCGGGGCCGGATTTTCGGACAACGGGCCGCTTCCGCCTAAATTTCGCCGCCGGGCCGGTCGATACAAACCCGAGGCGGACGCTACGGTCCGGCGTTCACGGTCACAACCGGGAGGAACAGGATGCACTACACCATTCAACCAGGGGACACCATCACCGACGTCACCCGGCGTCTGGGCATCGACTGGGAGACACTGCGGGCGACCAACCCCAAGGCGGTGGGCCGTTCGGCCCGCACCGGCCGGGCGATCATCAAGGCCGGGGCCACGGTGCGCACGCCGGACAGCTTTGCCGACCTGCTCGCCCGGGAGACCGCGGCCCGGGTGGCCATGCCGACGAAAAACAGCGCCGGCCGGGTCACGACCGCCTTTGCTGCGCCCCGGCCCGCCGGTGCAACCGCGCCCGCAGTCGCCACCGGCGTCCGCCTGTCTGAAGCGGCGGCCGAGCACGCCAAGAGCGGTGAGACCATCCACGTGCTGCAGAAGGGGGAAAGTGTCTGGGCCCTGGCAACGAAGAAATACCACGTGGATCCGCAGGCCATCCTCCGCCTGAACAACATCAACAACCCGAAAAACCTGCAAATCGGCCAGCAGCTGCGCATCCCGACCGGTGACCGGGGGAGCGCCCCGGCCACCGAGGTGGTGGCCAGCTGGTACGGGCAGTACCACCATGGCCGCATCATGGCCAACGGCCAGCCCTTTGACATGCACGGCCACACCATCGCCCACCGCGACATGCCGCTGGGCACCCGGGTGGAGCTGGAAAACCCGGCGACCGGCGAAAAGGCCCGTGCCACGGTCACGGACCGCGGCCCCTACGTGGAGGGCCGGGACGTGGACCTGAGCTACCGGCTGGCCCGCAAGCTGTCGCTCGCCCGCCAGGGCGTGGGCAACCTGAAGATGCGCGTGCTTTGAGCGGCGTGTCCCACCTTCCTCTCCTCCATCCCGCTTCCTGACCGCCGGCCGCTCACTCGCAGTCGCAGCGGACACTGTCCGTCCAGGCGGCGAGCAGCACCCCGGCCAGCACCCGGTCGTCCGCCTCTTCGGGGCGCGGCAGCGGATTCCAGTCCGCAAGCTCCCCGCTCAGCTCGGCCACGCACCACTGCCGCTCGGACTGTGTAAACCGCCGCTGTCCCGCGGCCACCTCGCCCAGTTCCCACGCCTTCATCCTCTCCCCTGCCCTGCCCCGTCCCGGCTCCCTCTTGCCATCCGCCAGGGTGGCCGCCCCGGCTCCCAGGCATAGAGCGCAAGTCCCAGCGAACAGCCGACGATCCCCGTGGTCTCCCAGCCCGAGGGTGCCTCGCCGAGCAGCGCCCAGGCGAGCAGGGCCGTGGTCACGGGCACAAAGGACATGAACAGGGCCACGGTGATCGTGCCCAGGTACCGGATGGCATAGGCCACGGCGGTGAGGGCGAGCACGTTGACGATGATGCCTTGATAAACCGCCTGAACAGCCATATCGTGCAGGGACGCGCTGCCCAGGCTCGAGGGCAGCACGAACCACATCGGCGTGAACAGGACCACGTTGACCACCGGCACGACCACCACCACGTCCCGCCAGTCCATGCGCCACATGCGGATGGCAGTCATGTGCAGGGTGTAGCAGCAGGCCGCGGCTAGCAGGATGAACACGCCGACCATCCGGTCCGGCGTCAGCACCTGCCCGCCGGCCATTACCCCGTTGGCGAGAAAGATCAGGCCGATGGCCGCGTAGCGGTGCAGGCCGATGCGCTGACGGAACAGGAACCAGGCGGCCAGTGCGCCCAGCACCGGCAGCATGCCGTTGACGAGCACGCCCGCGTGGGCCGCGCGCACGACGCGCAGGCCGTAAAAGCTGAGCATGGTGTAGGGAAAGCCGACCCCGAGGCCGAGCACCAGGTAGCGGTGCAGCGGGTGCGCCCGCCAGGGATAGCGCAGGGCGAGCGGCGCGACCACGACGAGCGCGGTCCAGTAGCGCAGCAGGGTGATGTCCGCGGGTTCCAGCGAGGAATGGACCCCGTAACGTGACAGGGTGATCCAGCCGGACCAGATGAAGACCACGGCCGCGGCCGCCAGCATGGGTTTGAGTGTGTGCATGGCCGCGAGCATTACCCCAGATTGAACCCGGCGGCAAGCGCGCTCTCGAGCCCGGCCCGCCGCCAGCACCAGGAGCCATGATGAGCCGTCCGCCCGACCCCGCCAACCCGCTGACCAGCCTGCGGTTCGACAACCGCTTCACCCGGCTGTTGCCCGCGGACCCGGTCACCGAAAACAGCCGCCGCCAGGTGTTCAACGCCTGCTACTCGCGGGTCGCTCCGGTGCGACCGATCACGCCGCAGCTGGTCGCGTATTCCCGTGAGGCCGCGGCGCTCATTGACCTGGACGCGGCGGCCTGCACCTCACCGCTTTTCACCCGGGTGTTTTCCGGCGACCTGGTGCTGCCCGGCATGGACCCGCACGCCGCCTGCTACGGCGGCCACCAGTTCGGCAACTGGGCCGGCCAGCTGGGCGACGGCCGGGCCATCAACCTGGGCGAGGCGATCAACCGCCGCGGCGAACACTGGACCCTGCAGCTCAAGGGCGCCGGACCCACGCCCTATTCGCGCCGGGCCGACGGGCTGGCGGTGATGCGCTCGTCCCTGCGCGAGTTCCTGTGCAGCGAGGCCATGCACCACCTGGGCGTGCCCACCACCCGGGCGCTCAGCCTGATCCTCACCGGCGAGATGGTGGAGCGGGACATGTTCTACGACGGCCGGGTCGAGGAGGAGCCGGGCGCGGTGGTCTGCCGGGTGGCGCCGTCCTTCCTTCGCTTCGGCAACTACGAACTGCATGCGGCCCGGGGCGAACTCGAAGTGCTGCGGCGGCTCGCCGACTTCACCATCCGCACCCTGTTCCCGCACCTGGGCGAGCCCTCGCCCGCGGTCTACGGCCAGTGGTTCGCCGAGGTCTGCCGGACCACGGCCGAGCTGATGGTCCACTGGCTGCGGGTGGGCTTTGTCCACGGGGTGATGAACACGGACAACCTCTCCATCCTCGGCCTGACCATCGACTACGGCCCCTACGGCTGGCTCGAGGATTACGACCCGTACTGGACGCCGAACACCACGGACGCGGCCGGCCGGCGCTACTGCTACGGCCGCCAGCCGACCATCGCCCACTGGAACCTGGCCCAGCTGGCCAACGCCCTGCACCCGCTCATCGGCGACCCCGAACCGCTCGAACAGGCGCTCACCGACTACAGCCGCTGGTTCGAAGAGGGTTGGCAGGCGGCCATGGCCGCCAAGCTGGGGCTGGTGGCCTTTCAGGCGGACACGGACAACGACCTGGTCCAAGGCCTGCTCGGCCTGCTTGCCGAGGTGGAAACAGACATGACCCTGTTCTACCGCCATCTGGCCGAGATCCCGGCCGGAACCGCGGACGACCGCATCGCCCCGGCCGAGCTGGCCGCCCCGCTCATGCCGGCCTTGTACCAGCCGGAGCAGCTCACCCCCGCCTACCTGGAACAGCTCGCCGGCTGGCTCGGCCGCTACCGCGCGCGCCTGCGCCGGGACGGCCTGGACGATCGCGAGCGCAAACAGCGCATGCACACGGTCAACCCCAGGTACGTGCTGCGCAACTACCTGGCCCAGCTGGCCATCGACGACATCGCCGCGGGCGACTTCAGCCTCACCTCTGAGCTGCTCGACGTGCTCCGCCATCCGTACGACGAGCAGCCGGGCCGGGAGCGGTTCGCGGAAAAACGGCCCGAGTGGGCCCGGCACCGGCCGGGCTGTTCCATGCTTTCCTGCAGTTCCTGAAATTTTTCACTCATCGACCTGATATCCCATGATAAACAAGCACCATGAATGGCAGGCCGTGCTGTTCGATTTCGACGGCGTGATCGCGGCCTCGCACGAGGTGAAGTGCGCCGCCTTTGCTGCCCTGTTCGCCCCCCACGGCCCGGAGGTGCAGGCGGCGGTGGTCCGCTACCACCAGGACAACGGCGGCCTGCCCCGCCACCTGAAGCTGCGCCACTGTTGCGAACAGATCGCCGGCGTGGCCGTGGACGAGGCCGGCCTGGCCGAGTTGGGCGAACGGTTCGCCGCGCTCGTCTATGAGGGCGTGCTCGCCGCGCCGCTGTTGCCCGGCGTGGACAGGACCCTGCGGGAATTGTCTGACCGGCAGGTTTCCGCCTTTGTGGTTTCGGGCACGCCGGCCGAGGAGATGCGCCGGGTGGTCGCGGCCAAGGGTCTTGACCCGTTCTTCCTCGAGGTGCACGGCTCGCCCAGGGCCAAGGCGGAGATCATCCACGACATCCTCGCCCGTCACCGCTTCACCCCGGAGCGCTGCCTGTTCGTGGGCGACGCCCTGGCCGACTACCGGGCCGCCCGCGCCACCGACCTGCACTTTCTCGGCATTGTCCCGGCGGGCGCCACCTCGCCCTTTCCCGAGGGCACAGCCTGCTCGGCCACGGTGCAGCTGCCCCACTGGGCCCCGTCGGCCGCCGCAGGTTCGCCTTGACTTCACCGCGGTCTGCCTCTATAGAGAGCCACGCGAACGCATTTTTTGCAGGGGTGGCGCAAGCCTGAGAAGAGACCCATTGAACCTGATCTGGATCGTTCCAGCGGAGGGAATTGCAGAAAATCCCGCCTGATGTTTCCGCCTCAGCCTCTCTTCTCCCAGCCCGACCCGTTTCTTTCTCCGCAAGGAGTACTTTCCATGTCCCGTTACGCTGCCCGGGCCGCCGAAAACCTGGCCAGGCTCAGGGCCGAGAAGCCGCTTGTCCACAACATCACCAACTTCGTGGTGATGAACTATACCGCCAACGTGCTTCTCGCTGCCGGCGCCTCGCCGGTGATGGCCCATGCCGACAACGAGGTGGAGGAGATGGTCGCCCTGGCCGGGGCCCTGGTGCTCAACATCGGCACGCTCACCGACACCTGGCTGGCAGCCATGCTCACCGCCGGTCGCAAGGCAAGCGAACTGGGCCGGCCCATCGTGCTCGACCCGGTGGGTGCGGGCGCCACCCGCCTGCGCACCGATGCGGCTCGCCGCCTGCTCGCCGAGACCCGGGTGGGCGTGGTGCGCGGCAATGCCTCGGAGATCCTGGCGCTGGCCGGTGCGGACACGCAGACCAGGGGCGTGGACGCAACCCGCTCCGTGGCCGAGGCCGCGGCGGCGGCCCGCGACCTGGCCCGGAGCCTGGGCACCACGCTGGCGGTCACCGGCAAGATCGACCTGGTCACCGATGGCGAGCGCGCCCTGCTCATCGAGGGCGGCCACCCGCTCATGCCCGCGGTCACGGGCACCGGCTGTTCGGCCACGGCCCTGGTCGCCGCCTTCCACGCCATCGACCCGGACCCGATCCTGGCCGCGGCCACCGGGCTGGCCTTCTTCGGCGTGGCCGGCGAGGCGGCCGGTGACGGCGCGGCCGGGCCGGGCAGTTTCATGATCCGCCTGCTCGACGCCCTCTACACCCTCACCCCGGACGAACTGGCGGCCCGCTGCCGTATCCGCGAGGCCTGAGTTCCATGTTCGACTGCTCCCTCTACCTGGTCACGGACCGAAGACTGTCGCTTGGCCGAACCACCATCGAAATCGTGCGCGCGGCCGTAGAGGGCGGGGTCACCTGCGTGCAACTGCGCGAGAAGCACGCATCGACCCGCGAATTCCTCGACGAGGCGCGCCGGGTCCGGGAACTGCTTGCCGGCACGAACGTGCCGCTCATCATCAACGACCGGCTCGACGTGGCCCTGGCCGTGGGCGCGGACGGGGTGCACCTCGGCCAGACCGACATGCACATCAGCGATGCCCGCCGCCTGGTCGGGGAGCGGCTCGTCATCGGCATCTCGGCCGAGTCGGTGGCAGACGCCATCCGTGCCGAGGCCGAGGGCGCGGACTACATCGGCGTAAGCCCGGTGTTCACCACCCCGACCAAGATGGACACCGCCCCGCCGCTCGGCCTGGAGGGCCTGCGCGCCATCCGCCGGGCGGTGCGGCTGCCGCTCGTGGCCATCGGCTCCATCCGCCACGACAATGCCGCCGAGGTCCTGCGCGCCGGCGCCGACGGCCTGGCCGTGGTCTCGGCCATTGTCAGCGCCCCCTGCCCGCGCACGGCCGCGGCCGCCCTCAGACAACAGATTGCCCTCACCCGAGAAGAGGAACGTTCATGCACGAAAAAAAGCACTATCACCGGGTCCTGACCATCGCCGGTTCCGACAGCGGCGGCGGCGCCGGCATCCAGGCCGACCTGAAGACCATTGCCGCCAACCGCTGCTACGGCATGAGCGTGATCACCGCCCTGACCGCCCAGAACACCCTGGGCGTGAGTGCCATCCACGCCGTGCCGGTGGATTTCGTCGCCGCCCAGATGGACGCGGTGCTCTCGGACATCGGCGCGGACGCGGTCAAGATCGGCATGCTCTTCTCGCCCGAGCTGATCCGCACCGTGGCCGACGGCCTGCGCCGGTACAAGGCGAAAAACATCGTCCTCGACCCGGTGATGGTGGCCCAGAGCGGCGACAAGCTGCTCCAGGACGAGGCCGTGGCCGCACTCAAGCAACACCTCATCCCGCTCGCCGACCTGATCACCCCCAACCTGCCCGAGGCCTCGGTGCTGCTCGACCGGGAGATCCTCAGCGAGGACGACGTGGCCGCCGCGGCCGTGGACCTGGCTGCCCTGGGCGCGGGCAACGTGCTCATCAAGGGCGGCCACCTGGAATCGGAGAACAGCGACGACTGCCTCTACCTGGGCGCGGAAGGTAGGCTGGTCACCCTGGCCGGCGAGCGCGTGGTCACCCGCAACAACCACGGCACCGGCTGCACGCTCAGCTCGGCCATCGCCGCCTTCCTGGCCCGCGGCGAGGACATGGAGACCGCGGTACGCCTGGGCAAGGACTACATCGCCGGCGCCATCCAGGCCGGCGCCGCCTACGAGATCGGCCGCGGCAACGGCCCGGTGCACCATTTCTTCCGCTCCTTCTAGACCGTTGGCCGTGTCCGCGCCGCCGGCCGCCCCGGCCATCGTCCTGGACCGGGTCGGCCTCATGTTCGCGGGGAGGCCGCTGTTCAGCGATCTCAGCCTGCAGTTTGCCGCCGGCCGGACCACCTGTGTGCTCGGTCCGAGCGGCTGCGGCAAGTCCACCCTGCTCAAGCTGATCGCCGGCAGCGCCGCCCTGCCCGCGTGCGGCACGGTCCGCTTCGAGCCGGAGCCGGCGGCCGGGACGCGGCTGGTGGCCTGGATGGGCCAGAACGACCTGCTCCTGCCCTGGCTCGGCCTGCTCGACAACGTCCTGCTCGGCGCCCGCCTGCGCGGCGAGGTGAGCGACACCCGGCGCGCCCGGGCCCGCGACCTGCTCCATGCCGCCGGCCTCGCCGGCCGCGAGCGGGCCCTGCCGGCGACGCTCTCCGGCGGCATGCGTCAGCGCGCGGCCCTGTTGCGCACCCTCATGGAGGAGCGGCCGGTGCTGCTCATGGACGAGCCCTTCTCGGCACTGGACGCGCTCACCCGCATGCGGTTGCAGAACCTGGCGGCCGAACTCACCCGCGGGGCCACGGTGGTGCTCGTCACCCATGACCCGCTCGAGGCCCTGCGCCTCGCCGACCGGATCATCGTGCTCACCGGCGCGCCGGCGCGGGTGGCGGCCACCCTGGAACTGGACGGGCCGACGCCGCGCGACCCCGGCGACCCGGCCCTGGCCCGGCGGCATGGTGAACTGCTCGGCCTGCTCATGGCCGAGACCGAGACGACCGAATCGTGAAGCACCTGCGCCTGCCCCTGCTCGGCCTGGGCCTGGTTACCCTGTGGCAGCTGGTGGTGCTCGCCACCGGGGTGCCGCCGTACATCCTGCCCGGGCCGCTGCCCGTGGTCCGGGCCCTGGCCACCCACCTGCCAGTGCTCGCCCCGCACCTGGCCGTCACGGTGACCGAAATCCTGCTCGGCCTGGTTCTCGGCACCCTGCTTGGCAGTGTCGCCGCCCTGACCATGATCCTCTCGCCGCTCTTGAAGCGCTGGCTGCTGCCGGTGCTGGTGATCAGCCAGGCCATCCCGGTGTTCGCCCTGGCGCCGATCCTCGTGCTCTGGCTGGGCTACGGCATGGCCTCCAAGGTGGCCATGGCGGTCTTGATCATCTTTTTCCCGGTGACCGCCTCCCTGTACGACGGCATGCGCCGCACCGACCACGACCTGCTCGACCTGGCGCGCATCATGGGCGCGAGCCCGACCGGGGTGCTCCGCCACATCGTCCTGCCCTCGGCCCTGCCCGCCTTTGCCGCGGGTCTGCGCGTGGCCGCGGCGGTGGCGCCCATCGGCGCGGTGATCGGCGAGTGGGTCGGGTCGAGCGAAGGCCTTGGTTTTTACATGCTCCATGCCAACGCGCGCATGCAGGTGGACCTGATGTTCGCGGCCCTCACCCTCTTGGCCGCGGCCTCGCTCACCCTCTATTTCTGTATCGACCGCCTGCTCGACAGGCTGGTTTTCTGGCAACCCAAACACGGAACCATGCCATGAGAAAGTGCACCCTCGTCCTTGTTGCCCTTGCTGTCCTCCTCCTGCCCTGCCAGCGCGCCGATGCGGCGGACAAGCTCACCGTGATCCTCGACTGGTTCGTCAACCCGGACCACGCGCCCCTGTACGTGGCCCTGGAAAAGGGCTTTTTCAAGGCGCGCGGCCTGGAGGTGGAACTGATCGCGCCCTCCAACCCGAGCGACCCGGCCAAGCTGGTGGCCGCGGGCAAGGCCGACATCGCCGTCAGCTACCAGCACCAGCACCAGATGCAGGTCGACCAGGGGCTGCCGCTGGTGCGCATCGCCACCCTCATCGCCACCCCGCTCAACTCGCTGGTGGTGTTGGCCGACGGGCCGATCAAGACCATCGCCGATCTGAAAGGCAAGACCATCGGCTACTCGGTGGGCGGGTTCGAGACTGTGCTGCTCAAGGTGATGCTCGCCCGGGCCGGGTTGACGCTCGACGACGTCAAACTGGTGAACGTCAACTTCTCCCTGTCGCCGGCCCTGTTCACCGGCCAGGCGGACGCCACCATCGGCGCCTTCCGCAACTTCGAACTCAACCAGATGGACATCGAGAAACGGCCCGGCCGCGCCTTCCTGGTGGAGGAGCACGGCGTGCCCGGCTACGACGAGCTGATCCTGGTGGCCGGCAGCAAAAACCTGGCTGACCCGCGCTTGCGCCGCTTTGTCGATGCCCTGGAACAGGGGGTGCAGTACCTGGTCAACCATCCGGACGAGAGCTGGCGGCTGTTCGTCAGCCACGGCCGGGAAAACCTGGACGATGAACTCAACCGCCGCGCCTGGCGCGACACCCTGCCGCGCTTCGCCCTGCGGCCGGGCGCGCTCGACCGCAACCGCTACCAGCGCTTCGCCCGCTTTCTCGAGGGTGAGAAAATTGTCGGCACCGTGCCGCCGCTGGACCGCTGGGCGGTGGAGCTGCCGTAGCCGCCGCAGGCCGCTACCGGCTGACCGGAACCAAAAAAGCCATGGCGCGCATTCTCCTCATCGACACGGACGAGCGGTTCATCGAAACCCTGTCCGCCAAGATCCGGGCGCTCGGCCACCAGGTGGACACGGCCCGTACCATGGCGCGCGGCCTGGAACTGGCCGAGACCGACGGCTGCGACGTGGTCTTCCTCAACCCGGTGCTGCCCGACGGTGACGGCATGGACGCCCTGCCCATGCTCATCGAGGTGCCCTCCTACCCGGAGGTGATCATGGTCACCGACACGGGCAGCCCGGACCAGGCCGAGCAGGCCATCAAGATGGGCGCCTGGGACTATGTCGAGCGGCCGGCCTTCACCTCGGCCATGGAACTGAGCCTGGTGCGGGCCATCCAGTATCGGGCCAAGAAGATCCTGCGCCAGCCCTACACCACCCTCAAGGAAGAGACCCTGGGCGAGATTGTCGGGGTGAGCGCGCCCATGCGGCGCTCGCTGGACCGGCTCGCCCTGTCCGCGGCCAGCGACGCCAACGTGCTCATCTCCGGCGAGACCGGCACCGGCAAGGAGCTGTTCGCCTGGGCGATCCACAACAACAGCCTCCGGGTGGGCAAGCGGTTCGTGGTGGTGGACTGCGCCACCCTGCCCGAGACCCTGGTGGAGAGCATCCTCTTCGGCCACGAGCGCGGCGCCTTCACCGGCGCGGACAAGACCCACAGCGGCCTGATCAAGCGGGCCGACGGCGGCACCCTGTTCCTCGACGAGGTGGGCGAGATGCCGCTCACCGTGCAGAAATCCTTCCTGCGCGTGCTCCAGGAACACCGCTTCCGCCAGGTGGGCGGCGGCCCGGAGATCCGCAGCGACTTCCGCCTGATCGCCGCCACCAACCGCGACCTGAACACCCTGGTACACGAGCGGCGCTTCCGCAAGGACCTGCTCTTCCGCCTGCGCGCCTTCACCATCGAACTGCCGCCGCTGCGCGAGCGGGTCGAGGACATCCGCGCCATCGCCGCCCACCACGTGGATCGGCTCTGTGCGAGCTACCACCTGCCCGGCAAAACCTTTTCCCCGGACTGCCTGGAACTGCTCGACCGCTACGAGTGGCCGGGCAACGTGCGCGAACTGGTCAACGCCCTGGAACGGGCCGTGGCCGCGGCCCAGCAGGCGCCGGTGCTGTTTGCCAAGCACCTGCCGGTGTACATCCGCGTGCACCTGGCCCGGGCCGCGGTGAGCGCCAACCAGGACCCGGACGCCCATACCCTGGACGCTGTTGCCCCGGGCGCACCGCTGCCGGCCCTGGCGGTGGTGCGTGAGACCGCGGTGGCCGAAGCCGAGCAGCGCTACCTGCGCGAACTGCTTCGCCGGGCCGCGAACGTGCGTGCGGCCGTTGCCCTGTCCGGCCTGTCGCGCAGCCGCCTGTACGCCCTCCTGAAAAAACACGACCTGCCCACCACCTTCCGCGCCGACTGATCCTGTCTGCCTTGAGCCCGCGCCGGCTCCTGTCCCGCCAGGCAGGACACTGTCCCTGCCCGCAGGACAATCCGTCCCATGGACGAACCAATGCCGAGTGGACCGAACAGGTCGGCCCGGCATGAAAAAACCACCCCTTCCCCCACTTGCCCGTTGCCCGGGCCCCCACCGCCTGCGGTTGGCCCGATTCTTGCCACCCACTGTCTACCGCACCACCATGTACCGCGTTGTGCCACCGGGTGTCCTGTCGGACACCGACACCAGTAAACCTTCGCGGCTTCGGCCGCCCTGCTTCAGGAGTGAACCCATGTATCCACGTTCGATCCGTCCCGCGCTCTGCACCTGCCTGCTCGCCTCCTCGCTGCTGCTCTCTCTCGCACCGGCTGCCACGGCCAAGAGCATCGCCAAAGACGACATCAACATCCGCTCGGGCCCCAGCACCCAGGACGAAGTCCTGTTCACCGTGCCCCGCGGCTACCCCATCGAGGTAGAGCGGCGCACCGGCCAGTGGACCCAGTTCCGCGACTGGCAGAACAACACCGCCTGGGTGTACACGCCGCTGGTGAGCGACGTCAACACCGCGGTGGTCACCGCGGACAAGGCCAACGTGCGCAGCAGGGCCACCCTGAAATCCCAGGTGGTGACCAGCGCCGAAATGGGTGAGATCTACAAGGTACTCGGGAAAAAGGGCGACTGGGTACAACTCGGCTATTATGATAACAGCAGCCCGGTGGGCTGGATTCGCCACGACCTGGTGTTCGGCGAGTGAGATGAACCGGCCGTTTTGCCACACCGCCCAACCGGGTCGCGGCGGGCAGCCATCCGCCCGCCGGGGCCCGCCCCGGCCGTCGGTGTCCCGCCCCGCCGGCCGCCCCTGCTCCATCCAGCGGGAATGAGGGAGTGACCCACCTGATATGGAAGAATCCTTTGCCGTCAAAGACTGCGGCCTCATCGCCATTGCCACCGGCCAGGAGGCGCAGAACCTGCGTGAACTGCGCGACCGGGTGCAGACCATCCACCCGGGCTGCATCTACTACCACTTCTGGGGCGGCATGCTCAGTCCCAGCTTCGATGAAACGGAGTACCAGAACGACTTTGCCGCCTGGGCCTGGCGCAGCCTGCACGACAACATCCTGGCCGAACGGCTGGCGATCATCGATCCGAGCCAGCATCGCAAGATCGACAGCCTGCGCCAGGAACTGCTCGATGTGATCGAGGAACGGCTGGCGGAGAGCGAACTGGTGGTCTGGGCCCATCCCGGCCAGCGCTTCAAGTTCATCCGCTCGCAGATCCTGGTGTTCGACACCGGCACCCGCATCACCGCACCCACCGAGATGGCCGAGCAGATCGCGCTGATGTCACGCGGCTCGATTTTCTACCACTTCATCGATGCGCGCCGGCGCACGGACACCGCCCGCAGTGATTTCGTCGAATGGCTGGCCGCGTTCGACGATCCCCTGTGTATGGAACTGATCCGCAGGATCAGCGCCATCGATCCGTGGTTCACCACCCTCACCGCCCTGCGCCAGGAACTGGCCGCGGTGTTCGACCGATGCACGGCCGGGGGAGGTGAAAAATGAACGGACTGCTCGAAAAATATGTGCCCATCGTCGGCGCCGAGGTGATCGACCACCTGCGCCACCTGGCCGAACCGCTCAAAGGCAGCCGGGTGGTGCATGTCAACTCGACCCGCGAGGGTGGCGGCGTGGCCGAGATCCTCAGCTGGCTGATCCCGTTCAAGCAGGAGTTGGGGCTGGAAACGAGCTGGGAGGTGATCAAGGGCGACCCGGAGTTCTACCAGTGCACCAAAAGCTTTCACAACGGCCTGCAGGGTGCGGGGGTGACCATCCCGGCGGGACAGCTCGAGGCCTTTGAACAGACCAACCGGGACAATGCCGAACAGCTGCGCAGTCTGCTCACCGAGGCGGACTTCGTCTTCATCCACGATCCGCAGCCGGCGCCGCTGCTGCACTTCTGCCCGGAGCGCAAGGGCAAGTGGGTGTGGCGCTGCCACATCGACCTGAGCCGCCCCAACCGCGGGGTGTGGAAATACCTGCGGGAATGGGTCGCCGGCTACGACGCCTCGGTCTGGTCGCTGGCCGACTTTGCCCAGCCCCTGCCCCATCCGCTCTACCTGATCGCGCCGAGCATCGACCCGCTCAGCCAGAAGAACCGGGACCTGTACGCCGGCGAGGTGGACGCGGTGTTCGACCGCCACGGCCTGGACCCGGACCTGCCGCTCATCACCCAGGTGTCGCGCTACGACCGCTTCAAGGACCCCATCGGCGTGATCCGTGCCTTTCAGCTGGCCCGCGAATTCACGCCCCTGCAGCTGGTGCTGGCCGGCGGCGGCGCGGCCGACGACCCGGAGGGCGAGGAGGTGCTGCGCGAGGTGCGCGAGGCGGCCGGCGACGACCCGAACATCCACATCCTGCTCCTGCCCGCCGATGCCCACCGGGAGATCAACGCCCTGCAGCGGGCCTCGACCATTGTCCTGCAGAAATCCACCCGCGAGGGATTCGGGCTCACCGTGACCGAGGCCATGTGGAAGGGCCGGCCGGTGATCGGCGGCAACACCGGCGGCATCCGCCTGCAGGTGATCAACCACCAGACCGGCTTTCTCGTCAACACACCCGAAGGCGCGGCCCTGCGCATCCGCTACCTGCTCAAGAACCGCGAACACCTGGAGGAGATGGGCCGACGGGCGCGCGCGCTGGTGCTCGACAACTTCCTCGTCACCCGCCACCTGCGCGAGTACCTGACCCTGATGCACGCCCTGCGCCACGAAGGCCAGGACCGAATCGAGCTGTAACTGTCGCGGCCAGCCTGCCCCGGACCGACCCCACCCGGCCCGGGGCGGGTTCGTGCCACTCGCCGTGGGCGGGCGCATCGCCGGATTCTTCCAGTTGCTGCCCGATCACACCCTGCTGCGCCACTCGACCTTGCAGCGCCACGACGACTCGCTGGACGGCTGCCCGCCGGCCGCGTCGTGGCTCGACCGGGCGGCCATCCTC
>CAZMNU010000050.1:19965-21404 GCA_964567725.1 uncultured Desulfobulbus sp.
ACCAGGTTGATCTCGCCGTAGGTGTAGCCCTCGCCAAGAGCTGCTTTCAGCGCGCCCAGCGGCAGCACGCCGGTCTCGTCGATGCGCGCCTCTAGGTGACGCAGCCGCTCCTCGTCGATCACCGCCGTGGCCTCCAGTTCGCCCCGCTTCACGTACCAGGCCAGGTGGCCGAGCACGGTCTGGGGGCTCAGTTCCCGCTCGGCCGCGATCTCCTCCACGGTTTTGCCTCGCTGCAGCATCTCCAGGCTGATTTTTTTCGTGTTCACCCGCGACAGTCCCTTTTTCCGTTCGCCGGTGGGACCGACGGCCCCGGGTGCGGGCAGGTCGACCGTGTCGATCTTGTGACGCCTGCGGTAGTCGGCCACCAGGGCCGCCAATTCCTCGCCGTAGCGTTCGAGCAGGCGGGGGCCGATACCCTTGATCTGCCGCAGTTCCTCCAGGGTGTGCGGCAGGTGCACGGCGATCTGCACGAGCGTCTTCTGGTGCAGCACCTGGAAGGGCGCCAGGTTGTCGGCGCGGGAGCGGGCGGTGCGCCACTCGCGCAGCCGCTCGTACAGCTCCGGGTGACCCACGTCCGCCTCGGTGTAGGTGACCGCGGCCTTGCGCACCCGCTTCTCCGCCTCCATGCCGGCGCTGGACACGGCCCGCAGGTAGCTCGCCGGCGAAAACCCGGTCCCGCAGGCGAGCACCCCGGCCCGCCTGACCGCGCACTCCTGGCGCACCTGGCGGATGGCCTCGGTGAGGCGCCGGGCCACCTCGCGGTTGTCCGATTCCACCGCCAGACCCTCCAGGCAGGGCACAAGGACCGTGTCGAACTGCTCGCCGAAATACCCGGCCGCGCTGGAGAGCCGCTGTGCGATCACCGGGTCCGCGGAGGGCAGGGTGTCCGGCCGGAACAGCGAGCGCAGCTGGTTTCTAAACCGCTCGCCCACCCGGCAGATGGCCTCGCCGCTTTGCTGCCGCACCTCGGCCAGGTCCCCGCCGCCGCTTAAGCGAATCACGGCCGCATGACTGCGGGCAAGGCCCACCAGTCGGCCGAGCTGGTTCTCCAGCCGGCCGAAGTCGAAACAGCCGAGCAGCAGCCGCTCCTGGTAGCGGACGCGGGCCGCCTGCAGGGCCGCCTCGTCCGGCCTCCGTTCGGCCAGGGCCGCGTTGAAGGCGAGCACCGCCGGATCGGTGCGCACCGCCTGCGGCGGCACGGGCGCGCGCAGCACCAGCCCGGCGAAGGTCCGGCAGCGGCTCAGGGCCACGTACACCTGGCCAAAGGCAAAGGCCGCCTCCGCGTCCACCACCGCCCGGTCAAAGGTCAGCCCCTGGCTCTTGTGGATGGTGATGGCCCAGGCCGGCCGCAGCGGGTACTGGCTGAAGCGGCCGACCACGGTGCGGGTGATCTCGGCGGTCTCCGGGTCCACGGTGTAGCTGACGTTCTCCCAGTCCAC
>CAZMNU010000051.1:0-1642 GCA_964567725.1 uncultured Desulfobulbus sp.
TGGGCTGCAGGCTGAACTCGCGGCTGTGGAACAGGTTGAACAGGTTGACCACCCGTTCCTGCAGGTACAGGTCGATGGTGTTCTTCTGGTTCTCCGCCACCGCCTCCAGGTTGAGCAGGGCGCTGTTCTTCAGGGTGTGGGTGAACTGGAAGTGGAAGTAGGCGGACAGCAGGGCGTTGGGCAGCAGGAAACCGAGCAGCAGGCCCAGGACCAGCCGGGTCTGCAACTGCCGGAAGTGGTGGCGGATGCGCTCCCGGTTGGCCTCGCTGTCGGTGTAGTCGTGGACGTGTTCGGCGGCCTGTTTGCCCGCCGGCACGGTGTCGAGCAGATGGCTCGTGTCCCAGACTCTCATAGGATTCCTCCGGCGCCCCGGGCCACATCCCGGGTTGTCCTGCACTGCCGGGAGAGCACGGTCGGTCGCGGGACCGCAGGCCCGTCCGGGCGGTTCAGTGCAGGCCCCGCTTCTTGTTCCAGGCCTGGCTGATGGTGTCGAGCAGCTCGTTGAGCGGCGCCGGCTTCATCACGTAGTCGAAGGCCCCCAGCTGCATGCCCTTGAGGCCGAATTCCACCGAGGCATGGCCGGTGAGCATGATGACTTCGATCTCGGGCTTCATCTGCTTGATGTGCCGCAAGGTCTCGATCCCGTCCATGCCCGGCATCTTGACGTCCAGGACGATCACGTCGAAATCGTTGTCCTTGAGGATCTCCAGGGCCCGGGCGCCGCTCTCCGCACCCATCGCCTGGATCTTCCTGGCGTTCAGCCGCTTGACGATGGTCTCCCGGAAATCGTCCTCGTCATCCACAAACAACACCCGTAACCCTTCCATCCTTGCCTCTCAGTTTTTCGGCAGGGTGATGGTGAACACCGTCCCCTCGCCTACCTTGCTCTGCACCTGCATTGTGCCGCCGAGTTTCTCGATGATGCTGTACGAGATACTCAGTCCCAGTCCCGTGCCCTTGCCCACCGCCTTGGTGGTGAAGAACGGCTCGAAGATCTTGCCCAGTTCCGCCTCGGGTATGCCCTTGCCGGTGTCGGCGACCCACAGTTCCACCTGGTCGGTCTTGTCCAGGTAGCGCGAGCCGACGGTGACCGTGCCATCACTGCCGATGGCGTCGATGGCGTTGTTGAGCAGGTTGAGCACCACCTGCTGGATCTGCGACAGGTCACTGGTGATCACCGGCACGTCGTCGGCGTACTGCTTGTCGATGGTGATATTGACGTAGCGGGCCTCGTTTTCGAGCAGCCCGGTGGTCTCGTCGAGCAGGTTGTTGATGTTGATCTTCTCCTTGGCCGGTTCCATCCGCCGGGCGAAGCCGAGCAGGTTGTGGATGATCTTGCGCGCCCGCTCCACGTGGTGCTCGATCTTTTCCACCGATTCCTTGAACTCGACGAAGTTCGGGCTGGCGGCCAGGTCCTCCTCGGCGAGCAGGTCCTGCAGCCAGCCGGCCTTCTCGGAGATCGAGGCGAGCGGGTTGTTCACCTCGTGGGCGATGCCGGCGGCCATCTTGCTGAGCGCGATCATCTTGTTCGCCTGCAGGAGCATGTCCGACTTGGCCGCGTTCTCGCGGTCGGTCTCGCGGATGCGGTTGACCAAGCCGTTGGTGAACAGGGCCGCGCCGGCGGCGATGATCGCCAGGCCGA
>CAZMNU010000051.1:1742-21293 GCA_964567725.1 uncultured Desulfobulbus sp.
ATGGTCGGCACGGCCAGGAACTCGCCGCCGAAGCGCGGCACGGTCTGCAGCCGGTTCTTGCTGTTGACGAGGAAGGCGTCGCTCATGGTGCCGGTCCACGCCTGCTCGACGATGTCGTCGATATTTTTGAGGTTGATGGTCACCCGCAGGATCCACGAGGCGTTCTTGTCCCGTACCATCACCGCCAGGATGAAGTGGGGGAACTTGCGGTACCCCATGAAGATGTCGCTGATGTGGATGCCCTTGGCCCGCACCTCGTTGAACCAGGGCTCGTTCTTGTAGTTCACCGACATGAGCAGGTCATGGTAGGGGCCGACATAGGCAAGGTGGTTGCCCTCGCTGTCGATGATGCCGATGTCCATGTAGGAATCGGACTTGGTGTGCATGATCTCGAACAGGCGGCCGAGGTAGGTCTCGTCGGTCAGGTCGGCGAAGGTGTTGGTGTTGGCGATGGTGAACAGCTGGGCGATGCGCTCGTTGAAGAACAGGTCGATGGCGTCGCGGCGGTTCTCCACCGAGGTGCGCAGGGTCTCCGTGACCTTGTCCGTGTAGATGCGGTCAAACAGCCCGTACAGGCTGAGGTTGACGAACAGGAGCGGAATGACGGAAAAGCCGATGATGGCCAGGCAGTGGCGCCACCAGAGCATGCGGTAGTTTCGATCCATGGTGCACTCCTCGCGTCGGCGCGATCGGTACGGTGGCCTGTGACCGGCAACACCCGGCCCGGACTGGCGGGCCGGGCTGGCTGTAACCACTACAAAGGGCGGCAAATATTGTCAATTCTTTTCAGGCTGGCGGTTCCGGGGCCGGCCGGGTCGCAGGCTCGGCCTCTTCGTCGGCAAAACAGGCGACGTCGCCGGGGCGCACCGGCCAGGAGGGGTCGACGTGCAGCAGCACCTCGTTGTTCTCGCACACGGACACCCGTCCCGTGCACAGCGGTTCCCCGCCCGGCCGGTAGATGGTGCAGACTCTGCCCGGATGGAGGTCCACCGCCGAGGGCAGTTCGCAGGCGACCTCCATACCCTGGTCGGTGCGCCGGGCCCGGTAGATCTCGCCGCAGCGGTGCGCGTGCAGGTGACGGGTCCAGAGTCGGCCGCAGAGGAAGTTGGCCGCCCCGGCAAAGAGACCGAAGATGGCGAAACCGAGGGCAAAGGCGTAGGGGCTCTGCCCGGTGAGCCGGGTCAGGCGCGAGGGGGAATGGGCATTGCGGGCCGCCAGGTCGGGCCAGACGCGCACCTGGAAGACCAGGGCCGGGTTCTGTTTTTCGCCGTACCGGTCGTGGACGGTGAGCAGGTGGCTGCCCTCGCGGGCGTTTGCGGCCACCTCGATGGCGCCCCGCCACATCGCCCCGCCGAACCAGAACCCGGCGAACACCGCCCGCGGCACCAGTCGGACCGAGCCGTCCGCGGGTTCACCGTCGATGACGAAGGCGTCGATGGTCTCGGTGCGCGGCGGCATGGGGCCGCTGATGGCGAAACTGGTGCCGGGGAGGAGTTCGATCAGCCCCCGGTTGCCGGCCAGGCCGCCGACCAGGGCGTCGGCCAGGGAGAGCAGGGCCAGGGCCAGCAGGGTCATGGCCACCAGGCCGGTGCGCCTCTGCCAGAGGAGATAGCCCGAGCCGGCGGTCATGCGGGGCGACGGCAGCGGCGGAGGAGGTATGTGCCGGCGAAGCCGAGGGCCAGGGTGGGCAGCAGCAGGGCGAAGATGGTCTTGAAGAAGGTGAGGTTGAACTCGTCCGGGGTGAGGGAGGCCCGGTACATGGCCAGGAACAGGGCGCCCAGCATCAGGCCGTTGACCGTGACCACGAGCAGTTTGTGCAGGAGAAAGGCGGTGTATTCGGACATGGCGAACCTCCGGGAAGGGACGGGCGGGGATGACCCCGCCCGTCCGCGCCACCTGACTATTTCTTGAAGATATCGGTCTGGGACACGTTCATGAAACGCAGCGCCTGACCGGCGGTCTTGAAGTAGATGCGGACCTCGTCACCGGCATCCCAGGTGGACTCGGGATAGGCGAAGTAATTGTCCGGAACGGTGAAGGTGCAGAGCATCTTCTGCCGGCCGGAGTAGACGGTGATGGTCCGCTTCTCCTGGTCGATCACCGGGAACTTCTTGGCCTTCCTGGCCGCCTTGTCATAGACCAGGGGGTGTTCCTTGTCAACCGGCTGCTGCAGGTCGACGATGGTGATCGGCACGAACGCCAGCTTCTGGGTGGTGAAGTCGTAGATCTCGATCTCCTTCTTCTCGGTATCGAGCTTCAGCCGCTGGCCGACCTTGGGGAGCGGTCCGGTCTCCTTGGCTTCCACCGGCAGCTTGAAGACCGCGGGCGGCAGTACGTCGTACACCGGCTTCTGAGGGTTCATGGCGCTGTCGTGAATGACGGTGACTTCCCTCTTGTCCTTGTCAAAGGCAATGACCCGCCCCTGTTCGACCTTGCCGTACTTGTCCTTGTCGCATCCTGCCAGGGTCAGGGCCATGGCGAGGGCAGCCGCGGTGAGCAGTATATGCTTGATGTTCATCAGAGGTCTCCTTGGATCGCGCGGTTAGATGTTCTGCTGCTTCATGGCCAGTTCCCGTTTCACGCCCTGCACCATCTTGATGAAGATGTAGGCCGACATGACGGAGATCAGGCCGAGCACCAGCACGGTGGCGCCGGTGTTGAGCAGATTTTTATAGGCGGGCAGCCAGGGCTGGACCAGCTTCATAAGGATGGAAACCATGCAGCCGATGACCGCCCAGCCGAACATGATGCGGATGCCGTAGCCCTTGATGTACTTGGTGGCCACTGCGCCCACCTGCGCGCCGCAGGCGGCGCCGACCAGCATGATCATGGCGGCGACCAGCTCGGTGCGGCCCTTGAAGGTGTAGGTGGCGGCGCCGTACAGACCGGAGATGGCGACTTCGAACAGGTCGGTGCCGACGGCCACATGGGTCGGGCAGCCGACCAGGTAGATCAGGGCGGGCATGCGGATGAGACCGCCGCCGATGCCGAGGATACCGGCCAGCCAGCCGGTGAGGAAGCTGACGATGATCGGCAGCCAGGCCGAGCAGGTGATGCCGGCGGCCTTCAGGTGCACCATGGGCGGGATTTTGATCTTGTGCAGGGTCTTGTGCCACTCCACACCGGTGGCCCCGGCCTCGAGCTGCTCGCCCTTGGCGGCGGCGGCCCGTTCCTTGGCCCGGCGTTTGGCGATGTCATGGAACACGGTCCAGGCGATGAACAGCAGCAGGCCGACATAGATCCAGCGCACGACCTTCTCGACCGAGCCGAGCCGCTCGAGCCACATGACCATCTGGGCGCCGCATTCGAAACCGATCACCGTACCGGCCAGCATGATCATGCCGAGCTTGTAGTCGACGTTGCCGAACTTGCCGTGGCGCATGGTCGAAATAAGAGATTTACCCGCCATGTGGGCGATGTCCGTACCGATGGCGAAGGCCATGGGGAAGCCGAGGATGTTGAGGCCGGGGGTGACCATCCAGGCGCCGCCCATGCCGAAGAAACCGCCGATGATGCCGACGCCGATACCGAGGATGATGAGGCCGGGCCAGAAGATCTTGACGCCGGCAATGGGCATGAGGATATAGAGCCAGTCCATGAGAGTCTCCTTCGCTGCGGATGTTAGTGTTCAGCCAGTTCGCGGGATTTCAGATCGATGCCGATCCAGCCCATGACGATGTCGGCGAGTACGCCGAAAACCACACCCGTGATCGGGATGATGATGATCGTCAGGATCATGAACTGCAGGTGGCTCTCGTTGTAGAGATTGGCCCACCAAGCCATGATGCCGTCGAGCTTGCGGGTGTCGGCGACAATGACCACAGGCGCGCTTTTGCCCCCGCCGGCCGCGAGCGCGAGGCTCGGAGCGAACAGGACCAGGGAGATGAGCGCCCACCAGTACCGCTGCATTCGTTTCTTCATCGTGTTCTCCTTTTTGTGTTGGTGCCGTGTACGGGAACCGCGCCGGTGTCCGTGCCGGGGCGGGGCTACTCGGGTCCGGGCGCCGCGGTGGGGGAAGCCGGGCGCCCGGACCGTTGTTGTCTTTCCGGCAGCGGGCAGTGGCCAGCCTGGTTGCCGGGAAAGAGCTGCCCAGCCTCTTCCAACTTGCGTGCCAGTAAACGTGCAATTATTTTTTTGATGTAACGGCAGGGTGTTGACAGGGAAACCGTTGAGCTTTTGCGCGGTATCGGATAGGGAAAAACAGGCCCGGTGAGTTTGCGCGAAAAAGAGTGCAGGGAGAGAGTCGCATGCGCTATTCCTACCCCCCGCTGATCAACCCGGTGATTCGGGTCGACAGTTCGATCTATGCCTGGAGCATCGGCAAGTTTCTGCTCCTGTTCGGTTCCGCGGTGGTGATCCTGGTGCTGGCCGTATCCGCGGTGGTCACCTACCAGGTGGCGGCCGCGTTTCTCGACCAGGCCTACGCGCGCAACGCCCAGATGCGCGCCCTGGCCCAGGCCCATGAAATCAACCAGCTGCTGCACGCTGCCCGTCACCAGCTCGAGTACCTGTCGCGGCGGCCGCTGAGCGTGGAGGCGATCCTCGCCCACCTGGGCGCCATGTCCGCGGAGGAGCGGAACCGCTACCGCGAGGTGGCCTTCCAGGGCCAGGCCCCGGAGGAGCGCTTTGTGCTCGTCAACACCGGCGCGACCCTGGTGGCGGTACCGCTGGAACAGGCCCTGGGCAACCGGTTCGGCATTTTTTCCGGCGGCGACCAGGTGGCCGGCAAACCGCCGGGGTTCGTCCATCTCGGCGACCCCACCGAGGTCATCTACCCGTCGGTGCCGGCCGAGGGCGGGGTGCGGGCCGTGGCCATGCATGTGGTCCGCCTGACCACGCCGGTGTATACCGAGGAAAAAGAATACCGGGGACAGCTCACCCTGAGTGTGGATCTGCGCCGTCTGCGCGATATCGTCTCGGTGCACAACTCGAAAAAGTCGCCCCTGTACCTGTTCCCGCAGGAGAGCGAGCAGAAGAAGAGCTTTTTTTTCGACGCCTCCGGCTGGCTCATGTTCCAGTCTGAATCGCCCGAAGACCGGCAGGCCGAACTGTCGGTGGAATTTCTCCGCATCGGTCTGCAGGGCGATATCGGCCGGCCCGGGTTCAGCACCGCCTTCCGCCCGAATTTCAGCAGTGATCTCTACTGGGCCATGGTCTCCGACGTGCAGGCGGCGCGAACCGGACAGGTGCTCATCTCCAGGCCGTTCATGCCGCCCGCCGCCTCTGACCGGACTCTGTATCTCAGCTACGTGCCCCTGGTTTTTGCCGAGAGCGACGAATCCCAGCGCATCCTCGGCGGCATCGGCTGCATCGACACCAGCTTCGTGTTCATGGCCTCCACCTACCAGGTGGCCGGCACCCTGGCCCTCTGCTTCGCCGCGGGTGCGGTGCTGGTGGTGACGGTCATGTACTTCATGGGCCGGCGGATCCGCCGGCCGCTCAACCAGCTCGCCGAGGCGGTGGAAATCCGCGCCGCCGGCGACGACCCCACGCCCGTGGCCCTCAGCCCGCTGTTCGCGGAGATCAGCCAGTTCCAGAAATCCATCAACATCCTCCTCGTCCGCCTGCAGGTGGCGCGGGCCGACTCCCTGCTGCGCGAAGGGTTCGACGAGGACGACCGCATGCGCCAGCCGGTGGACCTGGACCGGGAGATCCGCAGCAGCCCCGGCCTCGACCCGCAGCTGCTGGCCATGCCGCTCTACGGCATTGTCGGCGGCAGCGGCGCGGTGGCCAGCCTGCGCCAGCACATCCACAAGGCGGCGCGGGTGCTGGCCGACGTGCTCATCGTCGGCGAGACCGGCACCGGCAAGGAACTCACCGCCGAGGCCATCCACTCGGTCAGCCACCGCGCCAAGGGCCCGTTCCTCTCCATCAACTGCGGCGCCCTGGACGAGAACCTGCTCATGGACGCCCTGTTCGGCCATGTCAAGGGGGCCTTCACCGAGGCCCAGGCCGACCGCAAGGGCGCCTTTGTCGCCGCCTCGGGCGGCACCCTGCACCTGGACGAGATCGGCAACGCCTCGGCCAAGGTGCAGCAGGCCCTGCTGCGCGCCCTGTCGGTGCGGCGCATCCGGCCGCTGGGTTCGGACAAGGATCTGGCCTTTGACGCCCGCATCATCGCCGCCACCAACGTCGATCTGCTGCAGCGCGCCCTGGCAGGGGATTTCCGCGAGGACCTCTACTACCGGCTGGCCGTGATCACCATCAACACCCCGCCCCTGCGCCAGCGCAAGGAGGACATCCCGGTGCTGGTCAAGTACTACCTGGAGGAATACGTCGACCTGTCCGGCAGGCGGCCGGTGGGCATCAGCCGGGGGGCGCTGGAGAAGATGCTGCGCCACGACTGGCCGGGCAACATCCGCGAGTTGAAGAACTGCCTGGTCCGCTCGGTCGCCTTTGCCGAGGGCGACCTGCTCCTGGCCGAGCATATCCTCTTCGATGAGCGGGGCGGAGAGATCGAGCGGAGCGGAGAGGGCGCGGGGGAGATGCTCAAACCGCTGCCGCCGTCCGCGCCGGATGGGCCGCAACTGCCGGCCGTCCAGCCGATGGCCGGCCGGGAGCCGGACCAGGGGAGCGTGCCGGCGGAACTCAACCCCCGCCAGCGCCGGGCTTGGCCGGTGATTGCCCGCCAGGGGAGCATCTCCCGGGGCGAGTATGAGGCAGCGGTGGGTGAGGCCATTGCCGTGCGCACCGCCCAGTACGATCTGCGCGATCTGGTCGCCAGGGGGCTGCTGACGAAGACAGGGCGTGGTCCCGCATCCCGCTACATGCTTGTGCGCTGAGGAACAGGAACCGATTCGGGCGGGCCGGCCGGGCTGCGCGTTGCTCGATTATCGGGCAATTGCGCAACACAGGTGTGGCGCAAGGAGAATCGCGCAGGGTGGGCGGTCAGGGGTGCAGGCTGCCGAGATACCGGTCCACCGGCGCGAACTCGTCGGTGAACGGGGGGATCGTGGTCACGGGCGGCGGCAGGGTGTTGGCGAGCAGGGACTGCAGCACGGGGTCGTCCGGGCGGGTCGCCGGCGACGGCCCGGTGAGGGCGGCCAGCACCAGGTTCTGCCACCGCTCCCGGTCCGCCGGGTCGTGCACGGCATAGGCCTGCACCTCGGCAAAGGCGGTGGCAAAGGTGGCGTACAGCGCCTGGTAGAAGCGGCTCGCCACCCCTTCGGGTGAGGCGAGCAGGTTGACCAGCACCACCCCGGAGGGGTTGAGGGCGCGGCGCATCAGCCCGACCGCCTCCACCGTGACCAGGTGGAAGGGGATGGCGTAGTGCGAGTTGAACACGTCGCAGAGGATTACGTCGTAGCGGTCTTCGGTCCGCTGGAGAAAGGTGCGGGCGTCCGCCTCGATCACCCGCAGGCGGGGATCCTCGGGCAGGGCGAAGTGGGAGCGGGCCAGGGCGATCATGCCCGGGTCCAGTTCCACCACGTCCACCTGGAGGTCCGGGTAGTGGGCGAGCGCGTACTTGGGAAAGGAGAAGCCGCCGCCGCCCAGCACCAGCATGCGCCGCATGCCGGGCCGGTAGTACTCGGCCAGGCGGTAGAAGCGGGTGTAGGGCAGGGCCAGTTCACTCGGGTTGTCGAGGTACATGGCCGACTGGCGGCCGCTGGGGTCGGTGACCAGGTCGCGGGTAAGCCGGCCGGTTCCCTCCTCCTCGCTGGTGTAGACCAGCACCCGGTTGTAGGGAGTGTCGACATCGAGGAAGCCGATCTGTTCCAGCCGCCGATCCTGCACCCTGCCGAGGAGCAGGGCGAGGACAAAGACGAGCAGGCTGGCCCCCTGCCCGAGCCGGCCCGAGGGTGCGGCCAGCCAGGCGGCGACGGTCAGGACCATGGCGGTGATGAACAGGATCGCCGTGCTGCCCACCCAGGCAATGAGCACGAAGCCGGCCAGAAAGGTGCCGGCGATGGAGCCGATGGTCGACAGCGCATACAGGCTGCCCGCGGTCCGGCCGGCGGTGTCGGTGTCGGCCAGTTGCAGGCGGACGGCAAAGGGCGCGACCATGCCGAGCAGCACCGAGGCCGGCGCGAACAGCACCAGGGTGGCGACGATGGCCGCCAGGTGCAGGCTGCCCGACGTCTGCAGAAACGGCAGCACCCAGCTCTTGGACAGGCCGATGGCCGCGGTCGCCCAGGCGGCGAAAAGCACGATCCGGCCGAGCACCCGTGCGCTCGGCCGCCGGTCGGCGAGGATGCCGCCCCACCAGGCGCCGAAACTCAGGCTGGCAAGGATGACGCCGATCAGGCTGGTCCAGACCACCAGCGAGGTGCCGAGAAAGGGCGCGAGGATGCGCGAGCCGGTCAGTTCGATGATCATCAGGGCGGCGCCGCAGAGAAAAACGGAGCAGTGGAGCATAACAAACCTCGAGGCGGGATAAGTGGTGCCGCACAGGTACCGGAGAACCGCGCCGGAAGCGAGCAAAAAACGGTCCGCCCGGGCGGGCGCAGGTTCGCAGCACCGCCGCCGGCCAAGCGGTGCCTTGCATCAGGGGCCCAATGCCGGTACAACTGGACCTGCCGGAACAGGCCGGCGCATCGCCCGGGCGCATCCGGGGGGCAGGGGAGGCGGACATGAGCGACCAGGCCATCAGGATCCTGGAAAAGCAGCGGGAGGACCTGGTCGTCCGGGTTCTCAAAAAGCACGAGGAGATGGAGGCGAGCCGCTCGTTCACCGAGCGCATCCTGGCCGGCATTTCCGAGCTGTTTCTCCTCCTGGACCACGAGTTCCGGGTCATCCAGACCAACCGCGAGTTCGTCCGGCGCACCGGTCTCGTTGCCGGCGACGACCGGCGGCTGGCCCTCGAGGACCTGGTGGATGCGGACCGGGCCGGGGAGATCCGCGCCGCCTTTGCCCGCGGCGAGTTCGCCGAGTTCGAGGCCCAGCTGCGCACCGCCGAGGGCGACACCATGCCGGTGAAGATGCGCGGCTCCACCCACATAAACCCCAACGGCCTGGTGCTGCACATGCTCATCTGCTCGGACTGCAGCGAGTTCTTCGCGCTCATGCAGCAGATGCAGGAGGGGCAGAAGCAGCTCATCCATTCCAGCCGGCTGGCCAGCCTGGGCGAGATGGCCGCCGGCGTCGGCCACGAACTGACCCAGCCGCTCAACGCCATCCTGCTGTTCGCCCGCAACTGCCTCAAGGCCCTGGATGCGCCCGGCGACCACACCGAGATGCTGCGCGAGAACCTGCAGATCATCATCGACCGGGTGAACAAGGCCGCCTCGATCATCGGCACCATGCGCAGCTTCGGCCGCAAGGTCGAGGAAGAACGGGCGCCGGTGGACCTGAACGAGATCATCCGCAAGATCCTCAGTTTTCTCGAATCGCAGCTGCGCCTGAGCGAGATCACCCTCGACCTGCAGCTCGCGGAGCAGCCCTGCGTGGTGCTCGGGGTCGAGGTCCGGCTCGAGCAGGTGTTCCTCAACCTGGTACAGAACGCCATCCAGGCCATGGGCCGGGTGGTGGTGCCCCGGCTGACCATCACCAGTCGGGTGGTCGACGGCCTCAACCCCAAGACCATGCGCCACGAACCCTATGTGCAGGTGAGCGTGGCCGACAACGGCGAGGGCATCCCGGAGGAGTTGCAGAAGAAAATCTTCGACCCCTTCTTCACCACCCGCGAGGTGGGCACCGGCACCGGTCTGGGGCTGTCCATCGTGGACCGCATCGTCCGCGGTTTCGCCGGCCACATCGAGCTGACCAGCCAGCCCGGCCGGGGCGCGCGTTTCGCGGTGTACATCCCCCAGCACCGTCCGGAACAGGGCGGGGCCGAGGGTGTCGGGAGGGGCGCATGAACCCGCACGAGTCCCCGGTCGACCCGCCCGCGGTGCTGGTGGTCGACGACGACCTCTACCTGCTCGCCGCCATCAAGCAGACGCTGGCCCTCAACGGCTACGCGGCCACCACCTGCGGCAACCCGCTGGAGGCGCTTGCCCGCCTGGGCGATCAGCCGTTCGCGGCCGTGCTTGCCGACATCCGCATGCCGGAGATGAACGGCATGGTCCTGCTCGAACGCATCCTCGAGCGCGACCCCGACCTGCCGGTGATCCTCATCACCGGGCATGGCGACATCAGCCTGGCGGTGGAGGCGGTCAAGAAGGGGGCCTACCACTTCCTGCAGAAGCCGGTGGACGAGGACATCATCCTCGCCACCCTGGAGCGGGCCATCGAGCGGCGCCAGCTGGTGCTCGAGAACCGTCGGCTCGAGGAACAGCTCACCCGCACCCGTGAGAGCCGCTCCCGCTTCTACGGCCTGGTGGGCAGTCACCCGTCCATGCTCGAACTCTACCGGCTGATCGAGACCATCGCCCACGAACCCGACCCGGTGCTCATCATCGGCGAGACCGGCACCGGCAAGGAGCTGGTGGCCCGGGCCCTGCACGACATCAGTCACCAGCAGCCGGCCCCCTACGTTGCGGTGAATATGGGGGCGATCCCGGCGGAGATGATCGAGAGCGAGCTGTTCGGCCACGAAAAGGGCGCCTTCACCGGCGCCATCCTGCGCAAGATCGGCAAGTTCGAGCATGCCGGCAGCGGCACCCTGTTCCTCGACGAGATCTGCTCCATGCCCACCCAGCTGCAGGCCAGGCTGCTGCGCGTGCTCGAGGAGCGGTGCTTTTCGCGGCTGGGCGGCAACACCCTCATTCCCCTGCGCGCCCGGGTGATCGCCGCCACCAACCGCGACCTGGAGGCGGAGGTGGCCCGCGGCTCCTTCCGCCAGGATCTCTACTTCCGCCTGAACGTGCTGCCCCTGCGGCTGCCGCCGCTGCGCGAGCGACGCGAGGACATCCCGCTCCTGGTCGACTGGTTCTGGAACGAGTACTGCGACGGCCAGCACACCGGCGCCCGACCCTGCTCGCCGGAGTTGATCGGGCGGCTGATGGACCGCGACTGGCCGGGCAACATCCGCGAACTGCGCAATTTCGTGCGCCGCACCTGCGTGCTCGGCGAGGAGGGTCCGGCTGCCCCGGAGATGGAGCCGACCGCCACCGCCGGGCCGGAGGGAGGCTGCCTGCCCTGGAAGGAGTACATGGAGGCACAGGAGCGGCAGTACCTGCTCCAGGTGCTCCGGCAGACCGGCGGCCAGGTGAGCGCCGCCCACCAGCTGATGGGGCTCTCGCGCAAGAGCCTCTACGACAAGATCAACAAGTACTCGATCGATTTGCGCCCGTTCCGGGACAAGGCCTGAGGCCGCAGCGGAGCCCAAGCGGGGCCAGGGCCGAAAAAAAAGCGGCCGTCGCGAAGATCGCGACGGCCGTTTTGCGGTGGCAGGACGGAAAAGGGGCCTGCGTTTTTCCTGAGGGGAGAACGTTCAGGCGGCGCAGGGAAGGGACGAGGCCGGCAGCACCCCCTCGCTGAGCAGGGTCACCTCGCCGGTGTGCAGGTCGTAGTAGGTGGCCACCACCAGCACCTTGCCCGCCTGGACCATGTCGGCGATGACCGGCTCCGACTCCTCGATCTTGCGGGCCATGGCCAGGGCCAGTTCCTTGGCGGCGTTGTCGGTCCAACAGCCCGGCAGTCCCTTGGTCTTCTTCAGGGCCGCGTCGATGGGCGGGGTGAGGCTGGCCACGTGGCCGTGCAGCTTGACCCCGTGGGACACGGCGGTGATCGCCCCGCAGGAGCTGTGGCCCATGACCATGATCAGGGGGCAATGGAGGTGATCCGCGGCGTACTCGATGGAGCCGAGGATATGGTCGTTGATGATGTTGCCGGCCACCCGCACGACGAACAGGTCGCCCAGCCCCTGGTCGAACACGTCCACCGGCGGCACCCGCGAGTCGGCGCAGGTGAGCACCACCGCCATGGGATCCTGACCACCGATCAGGCCGCGACGCGATTCCTCGCAGTGGTTGGGATGTTCGCATTTGCCGCTGAGAAAGCGTTTGTTGCCGGCGAACAGGGTCTGCAGCACCTCGTGGCCGGTCATCTTTTTTCTGGTCGATTGCATGGGGTGTTCCTCTCCGTGGTCATTGGATATATTTCTCAATCGAAACAAAGCAATAGGCCATCCAGGAGGGGCCTGCCAGCCTGGAGGATACAAATGCGATAAAATATCAGTAAAACTGCATTTGATCCACAGGAAAAGTGAAAGAAAATGATTTTTGTCCCGTCCCGTTGTCCGCGACCGTCCGCTCCAGCCGCCGGCCCGCTCCTCGATCCTACCAGGCCTTGGAGCCGAGGATGGCGCGGATCTTCTCCTCGTTCTCCTTTTCCACGAGAATGATCTTGCGGGCGTGGGCCTTGTGGATCTTCTCGGTCAGGGTCTGGATGTCGGCCGGTTTTTCGAGCACGTCGGTGGCCCCGAGCTTCATCGCCTGCACCCCCTTCTCCACCGTGGCGTGGCCGGTGAGCAGGATCACCTGCAGATCCGGGTTGATCGCCTTGAGCCGCTCCAGGGCCTGCAGGCCGTCCATTTCCGGCATCTGCAGGTCGAGGATGATGGCGTCGTACGATTCCTTCTCCACCAGGGCGAGGGCCTCCCGGGCCGAGCTGGCGGTGGTAACGTCGATGTCGCGGGTCTGCATCCGCTCGCTCATGACCTCGAGAAAATCCTTTTCGTCGTCGATCAGCAGTACCTTTTCGCTCATAGCGTCCTCCTTGCTCTCCGTTGTGGATTGTTCGTGGCCGGGGCTGATCAGCCGGTCCGTCGGACCGGCAGGTGCAGCAGCAGTTCGCCCCCGGCCGGGGCCACGCCGAGCCTGGCCTGCAACTCGGCAAGCAGCGGCTGGCCGGCGCCCTCGACCCCGGCTGCGGCCGCAGCGACCTCCGTGCCGGCGCTGCAGCGGAGCCGCACCAGCGCCGCTCCTCCTTCCGCCTCGGCGGCCAGGGTGACCGTGGCGCCGGAGCCGGCGGCGGCGAACAGCTGCTCCAGGCAGAGCCAGAGGAGGTTTTCGAGCACAAAGGGGCGCACCTCGACCGTCACCGGCTCGCCCGCAGCCACGGTCAGGCCGATGCCCTTCATGGTGGCCAGCCGCTCGGCCAGGGCCGCGGTGAAGGTCAGCACCTCGCCGAGGTCAACGCTTGCGGCCGGTTCGTGGGCGCTGTGGGCGAAGCGGTTGAGCCGGCGGATGATGTCGTCGGCGCGCTGCACCTGGCGGCGGATGTTACCGGCGAGCGTGGTCAGCCGCTCAAACGAGAGCGGCCGGCCCTTGTCCATGAGCAGGGCCAGGTCGCCGAGCAGGCCGGCGTTTTCGTTGACAATGGCCAGGGTGTTCTTGATTTCGTGGGAGATCGAGGCGGTCATGCGACCGAAAAAATCGATGCCCAGCTCGCTGGTTGTACCCCGCTCCTTGTTCATGGCTGCTCCCCCGTGCCCGCGAAGACCTCGTTGAGTTTCTGCACGAGCACCTCGATCTGCACCGGCTTGATCAGGTAGAAGTCGCGGCCGCTCTCCGCCGAGCAGGCCTGGAAATCCTCTTCCGAGCCGTGGCCGGTGACGAAGATGAACTTCATCCACGGGCAGTCGGCCTCGATCAGCCGTTTCAGTTCCAGGCCGTTCATGCTCGGCAGCTTGACGTCCAACAGGGCGATGTCGAACCGCTCCTTGTGGACGAGTTCGAGCGCGGTGGCGCAGTCACTCGCCCAGGCGGCGTCGATGCCGCGCATCTCCAGCCGCTCGGCCAGGGTGGCCACCAATTCCTGTTCGTCGTCAACCAGTAGGACCCGCATCTGTCTCTCCTTCTTTGGCTTGAGCGTCGAGCGGCAGGGTAATGATAAAGGTCGTGCCCGTGCCGACCGTGCTCTGGATGTCGATCTCGCCGCCGATCTCCTTGACCAGCCCGTAGGTGATGGACAGGCCCAGGCCGGTGCCGCCGCTGCCGCTCTTGGTGGTGAAAAAGGGTTCGAAGATCTTTTTGATGTTCTCCGCCGGGATGCCGCAGCCGTTGTCGGCCACCTGCGTGACCACGGTCCGACCGTCCCGGCCCAGACGACTGCGGATTTCCAGGCGGCCGCCGTCCTTCATGGCGGCAAAGGCGTTGTTCACCAGGTTGATGAACACCTGCTGCAGCTTGCCGCGGTCGCTGACGAATTCGGGGATCTCGTCCGGGATATCGACCTCGATGGTGATGCTCCGGTAACCGGCCTCCCTGGTCTGGAATTCGAGCACGTCGGCCACGATCTGGCGCAGGCTGACCTTCTGCAGGCTCACCTGGATGTTGCGGGCGAAGTTGAGCAGCTGCCGGGTGATGGTGGCGCACCGCTCCACCGAGGCGATGATCGAGTCGATCAGGCCGATCAGGCGGTGGTCGCCGGAGTACTCCTTTTTGAAGGTGAACAGGTCCTTGATCAGCCCGGCCTTCTCGTTGATGATCGCCAGCGGGTTGTTGATCTCGTGCGCCACCCCGGCGGAGAGCCGGCCGATGGAGGCCATTTTGTTGGCATACTCCACCTGGTGCAGGGTGGCCACCCGTTTCTGGTCGGCCTGGTAGATACTGTTCACCAGCGAGGTGCAGATGCCGAACACCACCGCGCAGATGGCCAGGATCGAGCCCACCAGGAAGACGAGCAGCTTGAGGCTGCCCGCCGACCAGGCGGCCATCATTTCGCTCTTCTGCTTGACCACCATGAGGATGAAGGGGCTGCCGGTGATGTAGGCGTAGCCGATGATCACCGGTTGGCCCTGGTGGTCGCGGGTTTCGATCACCTCGGTGCGATCCGACGGCTCGGGCACGGGCAGCGGGAAAGAGGAGAGCACCGGGCCGAAGCGGCGGCTGGGGGTCTGGATGACGCCCTTGTGGTTGATGAGGAAGGCGTCGCCCTTGCCGCTCACCTCCAGGTCCGAGAGGATGGAGTTGAGCCGCTCCAGATCCAGGCTGGCGCGCAGGATGTAGTGCTCGCCCCGGTCGTTGTTGTGCAGCACGGAGATGACGAAGTGCGGCGTGTTGCGGAAGCCGAGGAACACGTCGCTGATGTTGGAGCGCATGGCGATCACGTCCAGGTAGTTGTCCTGGTCGGTGTAGCCGAGGTTTTTGTACCACTCCTGCTGGCTGTAATCCATGCCCTTGACCGGGTAGGGGCCGGCGTAGTTGCGCTGGATGCCCTTGTGGTCGATGACGCCCAGGTCCTTCCACTCGCCCAGGCCGCTCTTCAGGTGGTCCAGGAGCACCTGCAGCCGCCGCGGCTCGAACAGCTGGTCATAGGAGTTGTCGAACACGAGGAAGTTGAGGATGTACTTGCGCTCGTCCAGGTAGGAGGCCAGCGTCCGCCGGGCGTTGGACACGAGCCGGGCGGTCTGCAGGTGGAACTCCGACTCCAGGCTGCGGGTGTTGATCACATAGTCCACCACCGCCAGCGCCAGCAGGGGCAACAGCGCCACGGCCAGCATGGCGGCGATGGACTGCTGCCACAGCCGGCGGAAGTTGAACAGCGGCTTGTACATCCCCGAGCCCTGGTCCTGCTGGTCGAGAAACCGGGGCTTGAACAGCTGTGCCATGTTGCCTCCTCGCCCGGACGGGTTCGCGTCCGGAGCCGCCGCGGGCCGGGTTTCAGGCGCCCTGCTGCGCCTGCTTGCGGGCCTGGATCTTCTCGTTGGCCCGCTTCATGGTCTCGCTGAGCACATCGATGTCCACCGGCTTCTGCAGGTAGGCAAAGGCGCCCAGGCCCATGCAGGTCTCCCGGTCGGTCTCGTTGCCGTGACCGGTGAGGATGATCACCTCGATGTCCGGCTGGGTGGCCTTGACCTGGCGCAGCACCTCCATACCGTCGATGCCGGGCATCTTCAGGTCGAGGATCATCACCTCGGGCTCGTCCTCCCGGAGCATCTCCAGGGCCGACTCGCCGTCGTAGGCCACGGCCGAACCCATGTCGCGCAGCAGGAGCCGCTCGGACAGCGTCTGCACGAACTCGCGCTCGTCGTCCACCAGCAGCACCCGGCTCGGCGCCTGGAACTCGACCTTGCGGTAGATGTCGGCCTGGTGGAAATCCGCTCCCACGCCGGTGGTCACCGAGTGCACGCCCGGCACCTTGTTGACGATCTCCTGGAGTTCCTGTTCGAGCCGGCTGAGCATGAGCACGTTCTTCTCGATGGTCAGGGTGACCGCGCCGTCGCGGACCGCGACGCTCACCTCGTGGCCCTCCCTGGTGAGCGCCACCTGCACCCGCGCCTGCAGCTGGAAGTCGGCCAGGGCCGCCAGCGAGGCGGGCGTGGGGGTGAGCACGTCGGAGTGGAGGTTGCGGACGATCAGGTGGACGCTCTCCTCGGCGGCGATCTTGTCCGTGGGGATGACGATGTCGTAGAGCAGCGGGTCCCAGGGGTCGGCCTTGCCGTGGAGCAGCAGGGTCCAGGCACTGCGGTCCTCGTCGCTCTTGTGGATGGTCTTGTTCGCGTCCTTGTCCGGCGTGGGGCTGCCCTCGGCCTGGCGCAGGCGGTGGCTCATCTCCGCCACCAGACAGATGCGCAGCACGTGCGAGATGGTCGGCGGCACCAGGTGGCTGGAGAAGCCGGTGAGCACCAGCTTCTCCTCGTCGAGGATCTCGGCCACGGCCAGGCGGAGGTAGGCCACCGATTTTTCCTTCTCGTGGGTGAAGGGGTTGAACAGCGAGGCCTTGGCGGCAAAGGCCCGGGCCACCCGGTCGGCGGCCAGCCCGGACAGTTTCGCGGCCCGGTCGATGACCTCAAGGTCGTCCACGCGCCGGTAGCCGGTCTCATCGATGAGGCCGCGGATGATTTCTTCTTCGTTGCAGTAGAGGGCGTTGAATATGGTGATCACGGACATGGCACACCTCGTCAGGGGCGGATGGTCTTGGGTTGGGCCGTCACCCCGAGGGGGCAGCGCTTGCGTTCTTCTTCGTCCGGGTGCAGCGGCGGGTGGATCTGGCGCAGGGCGCTCTCCAGGGTCGGATAGATGTGGTCGGCGCCGATCTTGTTGAACAGGTGGGTGCGTACCAGCACCTTCATCACCGTCTCGTTGACGCCGCTGAGCGAAATGTCGATGCCCGCGCTGCGCAGCCTGCCGACAATCAAGGATAATGTTTCCTCGCCCGAGGCGTCAATGTCATTGATGCCGTTGGCCACGATGAGCACGTGCTTGAGGGTGGTCTTGCACAGCATCATGTCGGAGATCTTGTCCTCCAGGTAGCTGGCATTGGCGAAGAACAGCGGCCCCTCGAAGCGGATCAGGGAGAGGTGCCGGCACTCTTCCACGCCCTGGGAGATGGGGCAGACCAGGGCGGTGGTCTGATCACGGGAGAGCGAACTGACCACCGGCCGCATGTTCTTGTAGAGGAACACGAGCAGGCAGAGAATCACGCCGAGCATGATGCCCTTGTCCAGGTGGGGCGCAAACCAGAGGGTGCAGAGGAAGCTGAGGATGGAGATGAGGCCGTCGTACCACTGGGCCCGCCAGGAGTGGAGGAAACCGGAGACGTTGATCAGGCCGATGACCGCCATCATGATGATCGCCGCCAGCACCGACTGGGGCAGGTGATAGAGGAGCGGCGTGAAGAACAACAGGGCGATGACCACGGTCAGGCTGGTGAACACGCTGCTCATGCCGGTGGCCGCGCCGGCCTGGAGGTTGACCGCGGAGCGGGAGAAACTGCCCGAGGCCGGGTAGCTCTTGCCGATGGCGCCGACGATGTTGGCCAGTCCCTGGCCGATCAGTTCCTGGTTGGGGTCGATGCGCTGGCCGGTCTTGCTGGCGATGGCCTTGGCGATGGAGATGGCCTCCATGAAACCGAGCAGGCTGATGATGGCCGCGTAGGGAAAGAGGTGGAGCATGACGCCCAGGTCGATCTTGGGCATGCTCAGCGACGGCAACCCCTTGGGTACCGTGCCGACCACCGCGCCACCGCCTTTCATCTGCAGTTCCGAAAGGTTGAGCGGCTTGTTGCCCACGCGCAGCCGCCAGGTACGGCCGTCGGTGGCGGCGCCGGCCGGCAGTTCGTCCGCGGTGTAATAGAGGGCGCTGCCGTCGGCCTGGGGTACGGCCTTGAGCAGCACCAGGCGGAGTTCTTCGCGGTAGAGGTGACTTTTGTCCTTGAGTTCCTCGATGCGCGACTGGATCACCCGGTCCTCGTGTTCCGCATCCAGGCGGGCGATGGCGTCATGCCCTTTTCTGACCTCCTCGAGGATCTTGCTGGTCTTGGTCCGCTCTTCGGCCAGCGGGGCGATGCCGTTGACGGCCTCGTTGAACGACTGGATCAGCTCCAGGGTCTTGGGGGAGCGGATGGCGGCGGCGTCCACGGTCGAGTTGTGCTCGAAGCCGATCCCCCAGGAGATGAGGGTGGTGACCACCACGGCCACGAGCACGTTGGGGATGCGCGGAGCCATCCGCTTGAGGACGACCATGATCGCCAGGGCGAGCACCCCCATCACCAGGGTGGGCCAGTGGGTGTAGTGCAGGGCCGACTGCACCACCCGGGTGATGGTCTCGTAGTGGTGCTCGGCATTGTCCACGCTGACTCCGAACATCTTGGACAGCTGCGAGGTGGCGATGATGATGGCCGCGGCGTTGGTGAAGCCGTTGACCACCGGGTGGCTGAGGAAGTTGACCACCAGGCCGAGGCGGAGCACGCCCAGGCTGAGCTGGAAGACACCCACCAACAGCGACAGGAGGATGGCGTAGGCGATGTAGCCCTCACTACCCAGGGTGGCCAGCGGCTCGAGCGAGGCCGAGGTCATGAGCGAGACCACCGCCACCGGGCCGGTGGCCAGCTGCCGGCTCGAGCCGAACAGGGCCGCCACCATGGGTGGCAGGAAGGCGGCGTAGAGGCCGAAGTAGGCGGGCAGGCCCGCCAGCTGCGCATAGGCCATGGACTGGGGAATGAGCACCAGGGCCACGGTCAGGCCGGCGAGGGCGTCGGCCTTGAACAGTCCCAGGTTGTACCCGGAGAACCATTCGAGAAAGGGAAAGATACGCTTGATCATGCCGTTCGTTGCACCTCGGATCCGTCTTTGGTTGCTGTTGCCTGCGGTTTCTGCCTCTCCTGCATCCCGCCCCTGTTTTCCAGCATGCGCCGGCAGGACGCGATCATCTCACTGTACAGGGCACCCACGTCGTAGAGATTGTTCATGCGAAAGCGGACCATGCTGTCCGCCAGCGAGAAGACGATGAGTGCCGATTTGCGCGCGGTGATGGCCGGGTCGATGGAGCCGTCCCGCTGGCCGCTGTCGATGGCGCGCTCGAAAATATCGATGAAACAGACGTAGATGGCCTCGAGGATGTCCCGGCATTCCGGGTTGGTCTCGGCCAGCTCATAGGCGTAGCGCTGGTGGAGCAGGGAGAACAGGTCCTCGCGGCTCTTGGTCATGTACAGGTAGAAGCCGATGGTCTCCTCGACCATGTCCAGGCCGGTCTTTTCGCTCTCGGCCTTCCGGTAGCGCTCGAATTCGGGCAGGATGTCCTCCTTGAGGTTGCGGAGGATGGTGAGGAAGATCTCCTGCTTGTTTTTGAAATGATAGAAGATGGTCCCCTCGGCGGCGCCGGTCATGCGCGACAGTTCGCCCATGGCGGTGTCCTTGTAGCCCTTGCGGGCGAACAGGAAGGTGGCGGCCTGGAGGATGGCGTCCTTCTTTTTCAGGGTGGTCTTGGTCATGTCGCCTCAAAA
>CAZMNU010000052.1:0-20991 GCA_964567725.1 uncultured Desulfobulbus sp.
GAGAAGGTGGCGGCCATTCTGCCGGTGGCCGACCTGGCCAATGCCGACGACAACCTCTCGGTGCTCACCGTGACCAAGCAGGGACGGGTGAAAAAGACGTTTATTTCCGAGTACAAGCGTCCCGTCCGCAAAGGCAAGTTCGGCCTCACCATTCGCGAGGATGACGAAATCCTGTCCGCAGCGATCACCTCCGGGGACGACGAGATCTTCCTGGTGACCAGGATGGGTCTGTCCATTCATTTCCACGAGTCCGAAGTCCGCGCCATGGGACGACTCGCGGCCGGGGTCAAGGGCATCAGCCTGGGCGAGGACGATGCGGTGGTCGGGGTGGCGGTGCTGAAAAGCGACGACTCCATCCTCACCGTCACCGAGCGGGGCTACGGCAAGCGTACCGCCGTGGCCGAATACCGGCTGCAGGCCCGGGGCGGCAAGGGCGTATTCACGATCAAGACGAGCGAGCGCAACGGCTACGTGGTCGGCGTGCTGCCGGTGGTCGACGAGGACCAGGTGATGCTGGTGGCCAACTCCGGCAAGGTGATTCGCATGCCCATGGATACGGTTCGACTGATCGGCCGGAACACCCAGGGGGTGCGCCTGATCAACCTGGAAGAGGACGAGATCGTGGTCGATCTGTCCATGCTGGCCCGTGAAGAAGGGGTGGATGACGACACCGCTACAGGGGAGGAGGAGTATGAAGATTGACAAGGTGGCCATGATCGGCGCCGGCAGCTGGGGCACGGCCCTGGCGCTCGTGCTGGCGCGTAAAAACATCCGGGTCGCGCTCTGGGACAGGGACGCGGACCATATTGCCAACCTCGTTCGCGACCGGGAGAACAAGCGGCATCAGCCCGATCACCCCTTCCCGGAATCCCTGGAGGTGACCGGCGACCTGGGCGCGGCGGTGCAGGGGGCAAGCTGCGTGGTCATGGTGGTGCCCTCCCACGGCTATCGCGCGGTCTTCCGCGAACTCTGGCCGCAACTCACCGACGGCACCCTGGTGGTGTCCGCGGTCAAGGGCATCGAGGTGGACAGCGGCATGACCATGACCGAGATCATGGCCGAGGAAAACAAGGGGAGCAAGCGCCTCCATTTCTGCGTGCTCAGCGGACCGAGCTTCGCCGCCGAGGTGGCCGATTGCCAGCCGACCGCGGTGACCGCGGCCTGCGTGGATCTGGAGGCGGCGGAGCAGGTGCAGCAGCTGTTCGCGGCCGACTATTTCCGCGTCTACGCCGCCAGCGATGTCAAAGGGCTGGAGATCAGCAGCGCCATGAAGAACGTCATCGCCATCGGCGCCGGCATCTGCGACGGGTTGGGCTACGGCCTGAACACCCGCGCCGCCCTGATCACCCGCGGGCTGGCGGAGATCACCCGCATGGGCGTGGCCATGGGCGCAGAGCCGCAGACCTTTGCCGGCCTGGGCGGTCTCGGCGACCTGGTGCTCACCTGCACCGGCGATCTGAGCCGCAACCGCACCGTGGGACTGAAGCTCGGCTCCGGGCTGACCCTGGAGGAGGTGCTGGCCCAGATGACCATGGTGGCGGAGGGGGTGAAGACCACCCGTTCCTGCTACCACCTCGCCCACCGGCTGGGGGTGGAGATGCCGATCCTGGAGCAGATGTACCAGGTGCTCTACAACGGCAAGCGGTGCGAGGACGCGGTTCGCGACCTGTTTCAGCGCGGATTGAAAAAGGAAAACGGTTGAATCGTTTCCGGGGGGAAAACACAGGGGGGACAGCCACAGCTGTCCCCCCTTTTTTGTGCGCTCAGGATTTCTCGCTGGACCAGTCGTTGTGCTCGAACTCGCTGTGGTCGGGCTTGGGCGGTTTGATCTCGGCCATGCGCTGGCGCAGCCAGACCTGCACCTTGGCAAACTCGGCGGCGAATTCGGCCAGGGCCCGGCCGCGGTGGCTGACCGTGCTTTTTTCCGCCATGGACACCTCGGCAAAGGTCTTGCCGAAGGGGGGAAAGAAAAACACCGGGTCGTAACCGAACCCGGACTCGCCCCGCCGCTCGGTGGTGATTTCGCCGTCGCAGCGCCCCTCCCAGGTCAGGGCCGGGCCGGCCGGGGTGGCCAGGCTGAGCACGCAGACGAAGTGGGCGGCGCGATCGGTCTGCCCGGCCATTTCGCCGAGCAGTTTCTCGCAGTTGTCCCAGTCCGTCGCCCCGGGGCCGGCATAGCGGGCCGAGTATACGCCCGGCCGACCGTCCAGGGCGTCGACCACCAGGCCGGAATCATCGGCCAGGCAGGGCAGGCCGAGCACCTTGGCGTAGTGCAGGGCTTTCTTGTAGGCGTTGTCATCGAAGGTGGCGCCGTCCTCCACCGCCTCGGGCATGGGGCCAAAATCGGCCAGCGACTTGACCGTGACCGGGAAGTCCTTGAGCAGTTCCTTGATCTCTTTCAATTTGTTCAGGTTGCTGGTGGCCAGCACGAGCAGGGAATCCATGGTTTTCCTCGTTCCTGTTGTCGGTTTAAGGGGGAAAGGGGGCAGTGGTGCCCGGGTGGTTGCCGGAGGCCCGGCGATCAGGCGGCGGTCCGGGAGGACGAATTCTTGCGCTGTCGACGCAGCTGCCGGTCGTACCGCTCCTGCTCGCTGTAGATGCAGCCGCAGTAGGGCTGGCGGTACAGCCCCAGCCGGATCGAGTCGTCGATGCCCTGCTGCCAGCCCGTACGGTAGTCCTCGTACTGGAAGAGCATATCGTGCCGTTCGGCCAGCGCCGTGCATTTGTCGACCAGCAACCGGTGGTTCTGGTAGCGGGAGTAGAGCAGGGTCGAGGTGAAGGCGTCGTAGCCGCCAGCCACCGCCGCCTGCACGGTCCGCTCGAGCCGCAGGTCGTAGCAGAGCGGGCAGCGCTCCTGCTCGTGGAACACCACCGTACGGAGGAAGTCGGTGAGCCCGTAGTGTTCGTCCACCTCCACCGGAAAATCCACACCCTCGGCAAACTGCCGCAGCGCCTCGATGCGCCGGCGGAACTCCTGGTACGGGTGGATGTTCGGGTTATGGAACAGTCCGGTCACAATATGCCCCTGTTCCCGCAGCCGCGCCAGCGGGTAGACGGCGCAGGGGCCGCAGCAGACGTGCAGCAGTATGCGCATCACTTCACCTTGTAGTGCTTGGGGTCGATGCCGTAGTTGTGGATCTTGTAGTTGATGATCCGCAGGCTGGTGTCCAGGCTCTTGGCCGCCCTGGTCTGGTTGCCGTTGTTTCGCTTCAGTGCGTCAATAATAAGTTCGCGCTCGAAATTTTCAACAGCCGTGGCCAGCGACAGTGGTTTGCCGGGGTGGACGCTGTCCCCGCTCTGCAGCGAGGGCGGCAGGTGGATGGACTGGATGGCCGGCCCGTCGCAGATGAGAACGGCCCGCTCCATGCAGTTCTGCAGTTCGCGCACGTTGCCGGGCCAGTGGTACTGGATGAGCAGGTCGATGGCCGGGGTGGAGATGCGGGTGATCTCCTTGCCGTTTTCCCGGGCGTATTTTTCCAGGAAATACTCGGCCAGGAGCAGGATGTCGGTGCGCCGCTCGCGCAGCGGCGGCAGGTAGACCGGGAAGACGTTGAGCCGGTAGTAGAGATCCTCGCGAAAGGCGCCCTCCTGCACCGCCTTTTCCAGGTCGCGGTTGGTGGCCGCCACCAGGCGGATGTCCGCGGTCATCAGTTTGGGCGAGCCGAGCCGCTGAAAGGTCCGTTCCTGGATGACGTTGAGCAGCTTCAGCTGCACCGGCTGGCTGATCTCGCCGATCTCGTCGAGGAACAGGGTGCCGCCCTCGGCCAGTTCAAACCGGCCTTTCTTGCTCTCCACCGCGCCGGTGAAGGCCCCCTTTTCATGGCCGAACAATTCGCTCTCCAACAGCGTTTCCGGCAGGGCCGAGCAGTTGACCACCACAAAGGGGCCGGCGGCCCGGCCGGAATTGTGGTGCAGGGCCCGGGCCACCAGGGTCTTGCCGGTGCCGGACTCGCCGCGCAGCAGCACGGTGGCGTTGGAGTCCGCCACCCGGTGGACCATGTCGAACACCTCCTGCATGCGCGAGGAGTTGCCGATGATCTCCTCGATGCGGTTGCGGGCCGAGAGTTCCCGGCGCAGCTTGCGGTTTTCCTGGTGCAGGGCTTCCCGCTCCTCGTTGACCCGCTGGATGCGCTGCACGGTCTCGGCGATCAGCCGACTGACCACGGTGAGAAAGCGGAGATCCTGCTCGGATTCGCTGCCGAATCCGCCGGCGTACACCCGGTCGATGGACAGGGCGCCGATGGAGTGCTGGTCGGCGATGATGGGCACGCACAGGAAGCTGCTCTTCTTTTTGCGCTCATCGCCGCGGGTGCGGGTGCGGTTGAGGAACAGCGGCTCGTCGCCGATCTGCGGCACGAGGATGGGCTCGCCGGTGGCCACCACCTTGCCGGTGATGCCCTCGCCCAGCTTGTAGCGGCCGCGGCGCTTGGCCTCGGCGCTGATGCCGTGCGCCACCTCGATTTCCAGTTCGCCGGTGGTCGGGTTGACGATGGTGATGGTGCCGTTGTCCATGCCCATCCACTCGGCCAGGCTGGAGACCACTTTGTCCAGACAGTCCTGCAGGTTGGAGGCCGAGGCCAGGTGGCGGGTGATTTCATAGAGACAGGACAGGTTGCGGAATTCGATATCCTGCTGCTGGTCAATGCTGCCGGTTGCTTTCATCGTTGGTCGTTGAGGTGCCTGTTGACAGTGTTCCCGTATGATGGTACTTTCCCCGTCTCATGGAGGGATGGCCGAGTGGTTTAAGGCGGCGGTCTTGAAAACCGTTGTACGAAAGTACCGTGGGTTCGAATCCTACTCCCTCCGCCAGAAAGCGGAAATTGCAGCAAAGGAGAGATGACCGAGTAGGCCGATGGTGCTCGCCTGCTAAGCGAGTGTGGGGGTTATACTCCACCGAGGGTTCGAATCCCTCTCTCTCCGCCATATAGAAAAAGGCTGGTTGGCTTGCCAACCAGCCTTTTTTGTTGCCTTTTGTCCGGCGCTGGAAAGCCGTTCCGCACGGCGCGGCCGACCTGGTCGGTGGTGAACGCGCCCGCCCGCATGTTCAATTTCGACAGTTTTGTACCATATCCATCCCCGTTCCGCCACGCCTGTCTGACAAAAACAGTCAAACAGGTTTTTTGTTTGTTGCAATTGTGTCACGGGTGGTAACGGGACAGCACAGATCTGTGCCGGGGAGTGGCACCGTCGCCGTGTTCCCGGGCCGGTTGGCGCTTTCAGGCGGACAGCAGGTCCTGCCAGTCGGCGAACAGGAAGAAGGGAAAATGCGGCCAGGCGTGGACCGTGGCCGTGTCCCGGCCCCAGGCGCGCAGCTGGTTGCGGCCGGTGAAGATGCGGTCGCGGCTGGTAACGATTTTTTTGGTATAGATGTCCCGAACCGGGGGCGCGGCCAGGACGGCGGCGCGGAAGGCGGCCATCTCCGCGCGCAGTTCGTCCATCGGTCGGCCTGGCCGGCTGGCGAGGAAGCGGCTGAGTTGGGCGGGATCATCGAACATGTTGGCGTAGAAGGTGTTCAGCACCTCCGGGCCGAAGGTGTCGACCATGGCCGCGTAGCTGTCCGGCGGCAGGCCGCGGCCGGCGTCGATGGGGCTGAGGGTTCCGGCCAGGGCCGTGCGACTGGCGAAAATCCCGGCCCGGTCACCGAGCAGGTGGGCCGCCACCCACACACCCATGGACCAGGCGGCCAGGTGGACCTGCCGGTAGGAGGCCAGGGGCTCCAGGTCCAGCGGCTGCAGCTGCCGGTAGTCGTGCACCAAAAGGACATCGCAGCTGCGGGCGGACAGGAAACGGAACGGTTCCGGATCCATGCCCCAGCCGCTGAAAAAGAGCAGGCAGTGCGGGTGGTTGGCACGCTGCAGCCAGGCCGTTTGCATGGGTTCAGTCCAGGGCGGCGCCGATCACGCCGGCCAGCGGCGCCAGCTGGTCCCAGTCCATGGCCGCGTTCAGGGAAAGGCGCAGGCGCGAGGTGCCGGCCGGTACGGTGGGCGGGCGCACCGCCTTGACCCAGTAGCCAGCCGCGCACACCCGCTCGGCCGCGGCCACCGCCCGACCGGCATCACCGACCAGCACCGGCACGATGTTGCTGCTGCCGTCGGTGCGCAGGCCGGCGGCGCGCAAACTCGCGCGGAACCGTTCCGCCAGCCGGGCCACTGTGGCCCGCTGTTCGCGCATGAGCGGGATCTGGCGGAGCACGAAGCACAGCCAGTGCACCGAGACCGGCGGCAGGCCGGTGCTGAAGATCTGTGAGCGGGCGGTGTTGACGAGATACTCGATGAGCACCTGCGGGCCGACCACAAAGGCCCCCTGGCCGCCGAAGGCCTTGCCGAAGGTGCCGGTGAGGATGTCGATCCGCCGGTGCACGCCCTGCTCCTCGGCCAGGCCGCAGCCGCTGTCGCCGCGGATACCCACCCCGTGCGCCTCGTCCACGTAAAGCACCGCCTGGAATCGGTCGCGCAGCTGCACCAGTTTGGCCAGGTCGGCGGTGTCGCCGTCCATGCTGAAGATCGACTCGGTGACGATGTACACCTGCCGGTACTTGTCCCGCTCGCGCGCGAGGATCCCTTCAATGGCCGCGTAGTCCAGGTGCGGGTAGCGGATCGTTCGGGCCCGTGACAGGCGCATGCCGTCGATCAGGCTGGCGTGGCAGAGCTTGTCGGCGAGGATCAGGTCCTGCCGGCCGGCAAGGGCCGGCAGGATGCCGATGTTGATGTGGTAGCCGGAGTTGAACACCAGGGCCGCCTCGGCCCGGTAGAGGGCGCGCAGCTGTTCCTCGAGACGCACGTACGGCCGGGTGTTGCCGGTCATCAGCCGCGAGGCGGTGCTGCCCAGGCCGTAGTTTTCGAGCAGCCCGCCCCCGGCCTGCTCGGCGTAAAAGGCGCGCAGCAGGGCGGGGTTGGCCGCCAGGCCGAGGTAGTCGTTGCCCGCCAGGTTGAGGCAGGTGCGGCCGTCGATGTCGATGCGGCCCCGGTCCAGGTGGGTGACCGGCACGAGCCGGCGCAGCTGGCCGTCGTGTTCGATCTCCGCCAGCGCTCCGGCCAATTGGTCAAGAAAAGCGGTCATAGTCCGAGGTCAGGTTGTAAACTGTGCGTACAGCTCGTCGTTGAAGCCCACCAGCAGCCGGTCGCCGATGCGCAGGGTGGGCGCGCGCAGGGTGCCGGAGCGGCCCAAAGCCTCCTTGAGGATCGCCTCCCGGCTGTCCCGGTTCGGGTCGAACACCAGCTGTTTCCTGCCCTTGGCGACGACGATCTCCCGGGCGGCGGCGAGCACCTGCCAGGCCTCCTCCTCGGCCAGGGACGCCTTGCGGGCGTCGGCGATCTCGGTGCAGGGGATACGGTTGCGGCTGAGCACATCCTGTGCCCGCTGGCACGAGGTTCAGCCCTTTCTCAGGTAGGCCCAATCGATCTGCATGCACTCCTCCTTCTCTTCCAGGGTTGCGGGGATGGCGCGCCGGAAAGCGGTGCGAAAATCGCACTATAGTCGCCGGCAGCAGCCGGTGCCAGCAGAATCATCGCGATTTTGGCCGTTTGCGGCAAGGCGGAAATCCGGTAAAGAAAAGAGCCGCGCACCCCGGCGCACACCAGGAGACAACAACCATGAGCAGCGTATCGGAAACCGAGGGACCGCAGGGCGAACTGCTCCTGCGCACCATGCCTATGCCGGCGGACACCAGTTTCAACGGCGACATCTTCGGCGGCTGGATCATGTCGCAGATGGACCTTGCCGGCTCCATCCTCGCCAAGGAGGTGACCCGGACGCGTACCGCCACGGTGGCGGTGGAGGGCATGAAGTTCATCAAGCCGGTGCGGGTGGGCGACGTGGTCTGCTGCCACGGCCGGGTGGTGCGGCTCGGCACCACCTCGGTGACCATCCTGCTCGAGGTCTGGGTGCGGCCGGTGCTCGGTTCGGGCGAGGACCGCTTCACCCTGTTCAAGGTCACCGAGGCGGCCTTCACCTACGTGTCCCTGGGCGAGGACGGCCGCAAACAGCCCATTGACCGGGAACAGGTGCGCCAGCGGCTGCCCGGCCTCAACTGCTGAGCACGCGCGTGTCCTCGAGGGCGCCCTCCAGTTCGGCCAGGTCGGTCCCGGTCAGGCCGAGCAGGTTCGCCTCGGGCGTGGCGGCAAGGAGCAGCGAGCCGTCCTCGGCCAAACCGATACCCAGCTTGCGGCAGACCAGGTTGGCCATGCGCACCAGCAGGAGCAGGCGGTTCTGCCCGTCGATCTCCGCGGCGTGGTGGTCCCGGGCAATCACGTGCAGATGTTCGGGCATGTTCCAGCGGGTGAGCAGCCGGCTGCCCTCGCGGGCGTGCAGCCGGTTCATGGCCTCCATGAGCAGGCTGTCGGTGAGCTTGAGCGATTTGTTCTTCCGCTTGATCTGCTCGATCACCATGAGCACGAACAGCTTGCCCACATCGTGAAACAGGCCGGCGAAAAAGGCCTGGCTCTGTTCCACCCCGCAGTCGCGCCGGCGCGCCAGCCAGGCCGTGCCGTAGGCGCAGCCCACCGAGTGCTGCCAGAGTTTTTTCATGACCAGGGCGATGGTCCTGTCCCTGCTGCGGAAGTGCTGCTCCGAGGCGGCCATGAGCACGATCCGGCCGATCTCGCGCATGCCCAGGCGGATGATCGCCGCCCGCACCGTGCCCACCTCGACCAGGCCCCGGTAGAAGGCCGAGTTGGCGATTTTCAGCACCTGGCTGGACAGGGCCTGGTCCGAGGTGATCACCTGCTCGATCACCCGCAGGTCCGGCTCCGGTTTGACCAGTTCCATCTGCAGGCGGACAGCGGCGTTGTTGAACACCGGCAGGGAGAGGGTGTCCGCGGCGATGAACCGGTTGATCACGTCGAGGAGCGAGATGGGTGCAGCCATGCGGACACCACAAGGAAGGCGGAGTTCGATGCGAAACGCGACGGTCGTGCAAAGGGGCAGTATAGGGCCAACCTGCCCCGGGGACAAGGTCTTCCTTGGCCGCGCGGTTCAGGGCGCATCCGGCGGGGTCGGCCCGACCATGGCCTCGGGCCGCACCAGCCGGTCGAACTGCTCGCCGCTGAGGATCCCGAGCGCCTCCGCCGCCTCGCGCAGGGAGAGGTTGTCGGCATGCGCCTTCCGGGCGATGGCCGCGGCCTGTTCGTAGCCGATGTGCGGGTTGAGGGCGGTGACCAGCATGAGCGAGCGGCGCAGGTTGGCCTCGATGCGCTCGCGCACCGGCTGGATGCCGGCCACGCAGTGGCGGTCAAACGAGCGCACCCCGTCGGCCAGGAGCGTCACCGACTGGAGGAAGGCGTGGATGAGCACCGGCTTGAACACGTTCAGCTGGAAATTGCCCTGGCTGGCGGCGAAGCCGATGGTCGCGTCGTTGCCGAACACCTGGCAGGCCACCATGGTCAGGGCCTCGGCCTGGGTCGGGTTGATCTTGCCGGGCATGATCGAACTGCCCGGCTCGTTGGCCGGGATGCTGATTTCGCCGAGGCCGCAGCGCGGACCGCTGGCCAGCCAGCGCACGTCGTTGGCGATCTTCATCAGGTTGGCGGCCAATCCCTTGACTGCGCCCGAGGCGAACACCAGCGGATCGTGCGCGCTCAGGGCGTGGAAGGGGTTCGCGGCCGCGCGGAAGGTCCGGCCCGTGTCCCGGCTCAACTGGGCGGCCACCGCCGCACCGAACCCGGCCGGGGCGTTGAGTCCGGTGCCCACCGCCGTGCCGCCAATGGCCAGTTCGCGCAACGGGTCGAGGGCGCCGGTGATCTGGGCCGTGGAGCTGGCGATGAGCGCCGCCCAACCGCCCACCTCCTGGCCGAGCGTCAGCGGGGTGGCGTCCTGCAGGTGGGTGCGGCCGATCTTGACGATGTCGGCGAAGGCCGCGGCCTTCTCCTCCAGGGTGCGGTGCAGGTCGGCCAGCGCCGGCAGCAGCTGGTCCTCGAGGGCAGAGACCGCGGCCACGTGCATGGCCGTGGGGAAGACGTCGTTGGAACTCTGCGCCATGTTGACGTGATCATTGGGGTGCACCGGTCGGCCCCCATCCAGGCGGCCGTGGACGATCTGGGCGGCGCGGTTGGCGATCACCTCGTTGACGTTCATGTTCGTCTGCGTGCCGCTACCGGTCTGCCAGACCGACAGGGGGAACTCGGCGTCGTGGCGGCCGGCGAGGATCTCGTCGCAGACCCGCACGATCAGGTCGCAGGCCCCGGCCTCCAGCCGGCCCAGGCGATGGTTGACCACGGCGCAGGCCCGCTTCACCCGCGCCAGGGCGTGGATCAGGGCGAGCGGCATCCGCTCCGCGCCGATGCGGAAATTGGTGCGGCTGCGCTCGGTCTGCGCGCCCCACAGCCGTTCGGCCGGGACGCGGACCTCGCCCAGGGTGTCGTGTTCGATCCGCTCGCTCATCGGGTTCCTCCGGGGAAGTCGGCCGGGCGCGGGCTGCGCCCGGCGGATAGTCTACGATTACCGGTCCCCCGGGGGCAAGGCAAGCGGTTTTCCCGGCGGCGACCCGCCGGCTCGGCTGCCTACGACAAAATGCACTTTCTTCCCGGCTGGTTTCGGGTATACAATAGCCATATTTCCGGTCGCCGGCACCACCGGTGCGCCTTCCCTCTTCTCCGTCGAGCCGCATGCACGAACCATCGGAACCCCTTGCCGCGGGCAAACGGCGCCGCCTGTCCCTGCTGGCCGTACAGGTCGGCCTGGCGGCCAACATCCTGCTCGCCATGGTCAAATGCGCGGTGGGCATCCTCGGCGGGAGCCCGGCGCTGCTGGCCGACGGCATCAACTCGACCTCGGACGTGGCTTACGGCATCGTGGTCTCCATTTTCGTCCGCCTCTCGGCCAAGCCCGCCGACCACGAGCACCCCTACGGCCACGACCAGCTGGAGAGTGTCGCCGCGGTGGTGGTCGGCGCCTTTGTCATCACCACCGCCATCGCCATCTTCTGGCACACCGTGGCCACGGTGCACGAACTGCTCACCGCACCGCCGGACAACGGCGGTGCGAGCGTCATCGCCCTGTGGGTGGCCCTTTCGGTGGTGCTGGTCAAGTTCGGCCTGACCGGCTGGACCTATGCCGTCAACCGGCGGGTCAACAACAGCGCGGTGCTGGCCCTGGCCCAGGACCACCGTAACGACATCTTCGCCTCCGCGGCCGCGGCCGTGGGCATCCTCTTCGCCCGCATGGGCTACCCCTGGGTGGACCCGCTGGCCGGGGCGGTGGTCAGCCTGATCATCCTCCACACCGGCGTGGAGATTCTCCGCTCGGCCACCGCCGACCTGATGGACACCGTGCCGGGCCGCGAACTCGACCGGGAGATCCGCGTCAGCCTGGAGGGCATCACCGGCCTGCTGGCCATCGAGGAGGTGCACGCCCACCGGTTCGGCCCCTGGCTGGTGGCCAACCTGACCATTGGCGTGGACGGCGGGATCAGCGTCCGCGAAGGCCACCGCATCGCCATCGAGGTGGAGCGGCGGCTGGTCGACCGGGTCGAATTCATGCGCCGGGTCTACGTCCATTATCACCCGGTCGCCTGAGAACAACCGCCGGCCCCGGCCGGCATCCGCCAGCAACCCGCACGGCCCCGGCCAGGAGGAGCGATCATGCACGGCGTCCCGCGGCAAGTGACCACCCCCCACCGGCGCATCCCCCTGACCATCCCCCAGGGGGTGACGCCCACCGAATTCTTCAACAGCCCCTGCAACCTGCGGCACCTGGCGCGGGAAAACGGCCTGTTGCGCACACCCGAGAACTTTCTCATGTACCGCAAGGGCATCGGCCACTCCAACCTGTTCGACACCTCGATCATCTTCGACAGCTCGCAGAAGATTCTCGACCCGCTCGGCCGGCCGGTGCGCCGCGACCAGCTGGACCGGCGCGAGAAGATCGTCTTCAGCCGCATGACCCAGGTGGTGTTCGCCTACATGCTCGAGAAATACCCGGACCCGGAGGAGCACCTGCTCTTCTGCGGCGAGGCCAGCCTGGACGCCACCTGGCCGCTGGCCAAGCCGGGCGTGCCGAGCATCCGCATGATGCACAACCACTTCCTGGTGTTCGCCCAGGACGAGTTGCGCGCCGCCCCGCCTGCCGCGGCCGACGACCCCAACCTCACTGACAGCGGCAACCACGGCCTGTTCCTCCAGTACCTGGCCCAGGTCTACCTGCGCTTTTTCGAGATCCTCGACCTGGAGATCCTCGAACCCGTGCCCGCGGACGAGGCGCAGCTCAAGGTCACCGGTTACCCGCAGGGACTGCCCAGCTGGCGGGTGCGCGGCGGCGCCCGCGCCCTGGAGAGCGGCCGCTTCTGGAAGGAGTACGACATGGTGCTCGAGGGGTTTCTCGATTTCTACCGCACCTTCTTCGGCCTGGTGGCCACCAGCGAGACCCGCATCCCCGAGGGGGCCCGCTACCCGGACCAGATCGAGGACGTGCTCCTCTACAGCGACGAATTCCACCGTGCCGCCCGCATCCTCCGGCTGATGGTGCTCGAGGACCCGCTCATCGCCAACGAGATCCGCTGGCGGCCGGCCTACAAGCAGCTGCTCTACCGCGACGATGGCGGCCGGCTGATCGTCACCATCAGCCAGAACTCGGTGGGCAACGCCATCACCGAGCTGCTCGGCATCGTGGTCAGGCGGGTGGCCGACGACGAGGCCTACGCCCGGGCCGAACCGGCCCTGGTGAGCCGGCTGATCGAGTTGCGCAACCGGCTCGTGCTTGCCGGCCTGGGCGAGCCGATCCATACCCCCAGCTGGCCCCACGGCCAACTGGTGCGGCAGGAGGCCGGGCAATGATCGAGATCGAGGAGCTGCGCGCCGCCGGCCTGCATATCGACCGCTTCCGCCTCCGCGCCGGTGAGGCCTGGTGCTGCCTGGGCGGGACCGGCTCGGGCATGGAGCGGTTCAGTGCTGTCCTCGGCGGCACCGAGACCACCTGTACCGCCCGCCGGCTGGAGCTGCCCCGGGATATCGGGGTGATCTCCTTCCGCGGCCAGCAGGATCTCTACGAGGCGGAACTGCGCCGAGACGACACTGACTTCCTCGACCGGCTCGACCCGGGCACCCCGGCCCGCGCCTTTCTCACCCGGGTGGAAGAACACCACCCGCTGATCGACCTGTTCCGGCTCGGGCCCCACCTGGACAAGGGCTACCGCCAGTTGAGTTCCGGCCAGGCGCGCAAGCTGCTGCTGCTCGCCCAGCTGACCCGTGGCGTCTCCCTGCTGGTGATCGAAAATCCCTGGGAGGGGCTCGACCAGGCCGCCTGCGCCGAACTCGACCGGGTGCTCGCCGACCTGCCCGGCCGCGGCCTGGGGCTCTTGCTGTTCGTCGGCAACCAGGCGGACATTCCCCTCTGGTGCACCCACCTGGCCGCGTTCCGTGACGGCCGGCTGGTCGTGCAGGGAGACGCGGCCGCGGTGCACTCCGATGTCCGGGCGGCGCTCAAACGGCCGGAGGGGGTGTTCCGGGTGAGCGTCGAGGAACTGCGGGCCGAGCAACGCACCGCGGACAACGGCGCCGACACCCTCATCCGCCTGCGGGGCGGCTTTGCCCGCTACGGCGAGGTGGAGGTGTTCAACGGCCTCGACCTGGAGATCCGCCGCGGCGACCACACCCTGATCACCGGCCCCAACGGCTCTGGCAAATCGACCCTGCTGCAGATCCTCACCGGCGACCACCCGCTCTGCTACGCAAACGACCTGACCGTTTTCGGCCGGCGGCGGGGCAGCGGCGAGTCCATCTGGGATTTGAAGCGCCACATGGGCATTGTCAGCGCGGACCTGCACCGCAATCACCGGGTGGCCGGCAGCGCCCTTGCCGTGGTGCTCTCCGGCCTGTACGACTCCGTCGGCCTGTACACCCGACCCACGGCCGGCGACGAGGCACTGGCCCGCCGCTGGCTCGGCCGGGTGGGGCTGGCCCACCGGGCCGCGGCCTCCTTCCGCGGGCTCGGCTACGGCGAACAGCGGCTGCTGCTGCTTGCCCGGGCGCTCATCAAGGCGCCGCGGCTGCTGGTGCTGGACGAACCCACCCTGGGACTGGACGAGCACCACCGCTGCGCCCTGCTCGACTTCCTCGCCTCGGTCGCCGGTCGCGACCTGTGCACCATCCTCTATGTCAGCCACCGGCCGGACGAGTACCACCCCTTTTTCAGCCAACACCTTCGCTTCTCCTGAAGCCGGCCGAGCCGGCTGCAGCCCCCTTGCAACCCCGCAAAGGGCGCCGGCTTTTCGTTTGACACCCGCACCCCGATTCCGTATACAGGCCAGAGGGCAGCCGGCCGGCCGGCACGCCCGGGCCGGTGCGTACGCCGCACCACTACCACCCAGGGAGGGACCCATGCGGATCATCGTGTTGTGCATCATGCTGCTGGTCGCACCGGCCGCGGGCCTCTCCCTGGCCGCGGAGCGGGAACTCAAGGTGGGCTTCATCTACGTCTCGCCGGTGGGCGACGCCGGCTGGTCCCACGCCCACGAGCAGGCCCGCCAGGTGATCGAGGCCATGGACGGGGTGAGTACCTCCTACGTCGAGGCGGTGGCCGAGGGACCGGACTCCGAGCGGGTCATCCAGACCATGGCCCGCAAGCGGTTCGACCTGATCTTCGCCACCAGCTTCGGCTACATGGATTCCATGCTCAAGGTGGCCCGGCAGTTCCCGGACACGGTGTTCATGCACTGTTCCGGCTTCAAGACCGCGGCCAACATGGGCAATTACTTCGGCCGCATCTACCAGCCCCGCTACCTCTCCGGCATGGTCGCCGGCTCGATGAGCACCTCCGGGGTGCTCGGCTACGTGGCCGCCTTTCCCATCCCGGAGGTGATCCGCGGCATCAATGCCTTCACCCTGGGGGCGCGCTCGGTCAACCCGAAAGCGACCGTGCGCGTGGTCTGGACCAAGACCTGGTACGACCCGGCCAAGGAAAAGGAGGCGGCCAAATCCCTGCTCGACGTCGGCGCAGACGTCATCGCCCAGCACCAGGATTCACCCGGTCCGCAGGAGGCCGCCCAGGAGCGCGGCGTCTACTCCATCGGCTACAACACCGACATGAGCCGCTTCGCGCCCAAGGCCCACCTGACCGCGCCGGTGTGGAACTGGACGCCGTACTACCGGAAGGTGGTCGAACAGGTGCAGAAGGGCACCTGGAAGGCCTCCAGCGACTGGCCGGGCCTGGCCGAGGGCGTGGTCGACCTGGCCCCCTTCGGACCCATGGTGCCGCCGGCGGTGCGGGAGCGGGTGCAGGCCAGGCGGGCGGAGATCGTCGCCGGGCAGGAGCGGATCTTTTCCGGGCCGATCGCCGACCAGACAGGAACGGTGCGCATCCCCGCTGGCACGGCGGCCACGGACCAGGAACTGCTCGGCATGAACTGGTTTGTCCAGGGCGTGGTCGGCACCACCGAGTAGGTCCGGCATGCACAGGACCGCGCACCTGCCTCAGCCCCTGTTTCGCCGGTGATGCTGCGCATCGTCCGCAGACCCGCGAGTCCGGGCTGGCGCAATGCGCTGGTGGTGAGCGGCTCGGCGCTCCTCGCCCTGGCCGTCAGCCTGCTGCTGCTCGGCGTGCAGGGCGTCTCCCCGCTCGCCGGGCTGAAGGTGCTCGTGCTCGGGGCCTTCGGCTCCACCTGGGCCATCGAGGACTGCCTGCTCAAGGCCATCCCGCTCTTCCTCTGCTCCCTCGGGGTGGCGGTGGCCTTCCGCCTGCAGATCTGGAACATCGGCGCCGAAGGCCAGTTCGCTCTGGGCGCGATCGGCGCCACCTGGGTCGCCCTCGCCCTGCCCGGCCTGCCCAAGTTCGTCCTCCTGCCGCTGATGATCATGGCCGCCTGCCTGGCCGGCGGTCTCTGGGGGCTGATCCCGGCCATCCTCCGCCAGCGGCTGGGGGCGAGCGAGATCATTGTCACCCTGATGGGTAACTACATCGCCATTCTCCTGCTCGAATTCCTCGTCTACGGCGTGTGGAAGGACCCCTCCGGCTTTCCCATGACCCCGGCCTTTGCGGACGCGGCCCTGCTCGGCACCATCGGCACGACCAGTGTCAACTGGGGCCTGGTGCACTGCCTGGTCCTGGGCGCGGCGGTGTGGGTGCTGTTCCGCTTCAGTCGGATCGGCTACGAACTGCGCGCCTGCGGCGACAACGTCCGCGCCGCCCGCTACGCCGGCCTGCCCTACGACCGGCTGGCCCTGCTGGTCATGGCGCTCGGCGGCGGACTGGCCGGCTGGGCCGGCTGCATCGAGGCCTCGGCCTCGCTCGGTCGGCTGCAGCCCTCGATCATGGCCGGCTACGGCTACACCGCCATCGTCGTCGCCTGGCTGGCGCGACTCAGCCCGCTCTACATCGGCCTGAGCGCCTTCCTGCTCGCCGCCCTGCGGGTCGGGGTCGAACACTTGCAGCTCGACCTGCAGGTGCCGGCCGCCTTCGGTTCGATCATCGAGGGACTGATCCTGCTGACCGTGCTGGCCGGCAGCTTTTTCCTCACCTACCGGCTCGTGCCGGCCAGGCGGCCATGAACATCGACCTGCTCGTGCCCCTCTTCGCCGCGGCGGTGGTCTCCGGCACGCCGCTGCTCTACGCCACCCTGGGGGAGTTGTGCACCGAGAAGACCGGCGTGCTCAACCTCGGCGTCGAGGGGGTGATGCTCGTCGGCTGCCTGGCCGCGTTCGTCACCGCCCGGCTGACCGGCAGCCCCTGGCTGGCCTTTGCCGCCGCCGGCCTGGCCGGGGGGCTGTTCGCCTCGCTGCACGGGGTTGTCTGCCTCGTGTTCCAGGGCAACCAGGTGGTCTCCGGCCTGGCCCTGACCCTGCTCGGCACCGGGCTCGCCAACTACCTGGGCACCGGCCTGGTGGGCCAGGCGGCGCCGGGTTTCGCCCCGCTGCCGATTCCGGGACTGGCCGGGATCCCGGTGCTCGGCCCGATCCTGTTCGCGCACGACCCGCTCGTCTACCTCAGCTTCCTGCTCCCGCCGCTCTTCTGGCTGTTCTTCACCAAGACCCGACCGGGCCTGCACCTGCGGGCCGCGGGCGAATTCCCGGGCGCCGCAACGGCCGCCGGCCTGAACGCGGTGGCCTGCCGCTGGGTCGGGGTGGTTGCCGGCGGCTTTTTCATGGGGCTGGGCGGGGCCTACCTGTCGCTCGCCTACACCCACCTGTGGACCAACAACCTCACCGCCGGCCGCGGCTGGATCGCCGTCGCCCTGGTGATCTTCGCCTTCTGGCGACCGGGCCGGGCGGCGTTCGGCGCCTACCTGTTCGGCGGCATCATGGCCCTGCAGCTCCGGCTGCAGGCGGCCGGCACCACCCTGCCCTCCTCGCTGCTGCTCATGCTGCCCTACGTGCTCACCGTGGCCGTGCTGGTCTTCTCGGCCGGCCGGCGGCGAACCGCCCCGGCCCCGGCCGCGCTCGGCACGAACATCGAGCCGCCGGCCTGAGGCGGGCGCATCCCCTGTTTTTTCACGGAGGTCGCAACCACCATGGCCGAAAATTCCACCTACCGGAAAACCTATGCCATCTCCTGGGAACAGCTGCACCGCGATGCCAAGGCGCTCGCCTGGCGGCTGCTCGACCGGGGCTACTTCCAGGGCATCCTCGCCATCACCCGCGGCGGCCTGGTCCCCGCGGCCATTGTCGCCCGCGAACTGGACATCCACCTGGTGGACACCATCTGCATCTCCAGCTACGACTGGAAGGACAAGAAGGGCGAGGCCGAGGTGCTCAAGGGGTTTGCCGGCGATGGCGCGGGCTGGCTGCTCGTCGACGACCTGGTGGACACCGGCCGCACCGCCAGGATCGTCAGGCAGATGGTGCCCAAGGCCCATTTCGCCACGATCTACGCCAAGCCGGCCGGCCGCGAACAGGTGGACACCTACATCACCGAGGTCAGCCAGGACACCTGGATCCTCTTCCCCTGGGACGCCGAGTCCCAGTTCGTCCAGCCGCTGGCGACCGGCCGCTAGCCGATGACGGAGCCGAGCCCGATCATCCACCTGGAAGGCATCAGCAAGGCCTTCGCTGCGGTGCAGGCCAACCGGGACATCACCCTGGACATCCAGGCCGGCCGCATCCTCGCCCTGCTCGGCGAGAACGGCGCCGGCAAATCGACCCTGATGTCCATCCTGGCCGGCCAGATCCGGCCGGACAGCGGCCGCATCCTCCTGCAGGGCAAGGAGGTCACCTTCGCCTCCACCGAGCAGGCGATCGAGGCCGGCATCGGCATGGTCTACCAGCATTTCAAGCTGGTCGAGGCGATGAGCGTGGCGGAAAACGTCGTGCTCGGCCAGCCCGGCCCCTTCTGGCTGGGCCGGCGGGCCATGCACGCCCGGGTGGCGGCATTGGCCGCGGACTACGGCATGGCGGTACGGCCCGGGGCGCGGGTGGCCGACCTGTCCATGGGCGAAAAGCAGCAGGTGGAAATTCTCAGGCTCTTGTACCGGCAGAGTACGGTCCTTATCTTTGATGAACCGACCGCGGTTTTGACCCCCACCGAGGCTGCAGGATTGTTTGCGGCCATGCACCGGATGACCGCCCTGGGCAAGGCGGTGGTGTTCATCAGTCACAAGCTCGAGGAGGTGCTGGCCGCGGCGGACAGCATTGCCATTCTCCGCCGCGGAGCGGTGATCGACCGCATGGCCGCGACCGAGGTGCCCTCCACCGCTGAATTGGCCCGCAGGATGGTCGGCCGGCCGGTACTGCTGCAGGTGGAACGGCCACGGGTGCCCTGTCGCCAGACCGTGCTCCAGGTGACGGGGCTGACCGGCGACGGCCTGTGCGGGGTGGATTTCGAGGTCCGCCAGGGCGAGATCCTGGGACTGGTCGGGGTGGCCGGCAACGGCCAGAAGCCGCTGGTGGAGACCATCTGCGGCCTGCGCCGGCCATCGGCCGGCTGTGTGCGCATCCTCGGCGAGGAGTGGGGTTCGTTTTTTGCCCGGCGCGACCGTGAGAAAGGGCTCAGCTACGTCCCGGAGGACCGCCAGGGGCTGGCCACCTGCCCGGGGCTGGACCTGCTCGACAACTTCCTGCTCACCACCCGGACGGGGTTCTGCCGGGGAGGCTGGCTGCAGCGGAACCGGGCCGCGGTCGCGGCCGGCCGGCTGCTCGAGGCCTTTGATGTGCGTCCGCCGGAACTCGGAGCGCTTGCCCGGCAACTGTCCGGCGGCAACCTGCAGAAACTGGTGCTGGCGAGGGAGTTCTTTCGCCAGCCGCGCCTGATCGTGGCCGAGCAGCCGACCCAGGGGCTGGACATCGCCGCCACTGAAGATATCTGGCGGCTCCTGCTCGAAGCCCGGGAAGAGGCGGGCATCGTGCTCGTCACCGGCGACCTGAACGAGGCGCTGGCCCTGTCGGACCGTATAGGGGTGCTGTTCAACGGCGTCCTGGCCGGGATGATCGACCGGGACGATGGCGAGGGGATCGAACGGATCCCGCAACTGATGGCCGGCGTGCAGCAGAACCCGGCGTCACAATCCGAACCAAGCGAGGGGGACTATGATTCTGCCGTATCGTGACTATCAGCCGCAGGTGGGCAAAGGCGGGTGGGTGGCGCCGAATGCCACCCTGATCGGTGATGTAATGCTGGGGGAGGACGTGTCCCTCTGGTACAACACGGTGGTGCGCGGGGACGTGCACGCCATCCGCATCGGCGCCCGCACCAACATCCAGGACAGCACCATCGTCCACATCACCCAACACGAAGGGGAGGAGCGGAGCAGCGAGGACGGCTACCCGACCATCATCGGCAGTGAGGTCACCGTGGGTCACCGGGTGATCCTGCACGGCTGCACCGTGGGCGACCTTTGCCTGATCGGCATGGGCGCAATCCTGCTCGACGGTGTGGTCATCGGCAACGAGTCCATCGTCGGCGCCGGCTCGGTGGTCACCCCAGGCAAGCATTTTCCGGCCCGCTCGCTCATCATGGGCACGCCCGCCAAGGTGGTCAAGGAGGTCACCGAGGCGCAGGTGCTGGAGATGCAGGCCTCGTGGAAGCGGTATGTGGCACTGAAGAACGACTACCACCGCGCCCGCGTGGGCGACTGCTTCTAACCGGCAGTCCTGCGGGCGCGGCGGGCGAGGGCTCAGGTGTTGATGACCGAGTTTTCCTCGCCGTACTCGTTGGGCGCGTAGCTGTCGGCGGCAGGGTCGTTGACCCAGACGTTGCCGTCGAGCACGTAACGGAACCGGTAGGACTGGCCGGCCGGCAGGGATAGGGTGGCGGAAAAGCTGCCGTCCTTGAGTTGCTTCATCGGCGTATCCTCGAGCGACCAGCCGTTGAACTCACCCGCCAGGACGGCGCTGCCGGCCTGTTCCGCGTTGTCGTACTTGAAGGTGACGCGGCAGACCGCACCGGTTTTCGAATAGCTCTTCTTCAGCATGACTTTCTCCTTCCATCCAGAGAGGTTGGCCCCGGCGGATCCGGATCCGGGCGGCTTCGTCTGTTGAAAGTGTAAATCAGTCCCTGGTTTCATTCAAGCAATACCTTGTCTTCCTGCCCGCCTGGCCGCCCCTGTCCCGCCCGGCCTCCTGCCCCGCCATCCGGCCGGAACAGGGGGGCGGACGGGTATTCCGTGCCACCAACCCTTTTCTCCCCCCTTGCCATGAACCCTGTCTCTCTGTCCGACCGCCCCCACCGGCGCCTCCCCGAACTGCTGGCCCCGGCCGGCAGCCACGAAAAACTGGTCACCGCCGTGCGCTACGGTGCGGATGCCGTCTACCTCGGCGGCCGGGATTTCAGCCTGCGCGCCCGGGCCGCCAACTTCGACGCGGCCGGGCTGCGTCGGGCTGTGGATCATGCCCATGTCCACGGGGTCAAGGTCTATGTCACGGTCAACATCTTCGCCCACAACCGGGATTTCGAGGAATTGGCGCCGTACCTGGAGGAACTGCGCGACAGCGGCGCCGACGGGCTGATCGTCGCCGACCCGGGCATCCTCACCCTGGCCGCGCAGGTGGTGCCGGAACTGCCGATCCACCTCTCCACCCAGGCCAACGTCACCAATGCGGCCAGCGCCCGCTTCTGGGCCGCTCAGGGGGTGCG
>CAZMNU010000053.1:0-6153 GCA_964567725.1 uncultured Desulfobulbus sp.
CTCGAACGCGCGACTCTCTGCTTAAAAGGCAGATACTCTACCGACTGAGTTAACGACCCTTGAAAACGAGAGCCTCTCTCTACCCGGTCAGGGGGGTGGTGTCAATGAAAAAGAAGGCGGCAGAAAGGCAAATTCTCCGTTCCGGCCCCGGTCGCGGGAGGGCGGCCGCACATTTCCCGCTGGTCTGGGAACGGGTTTGCTGGTAGTATGCCCAAATTTTCGTATTCCCCTGACCGCTCTTCGCAGCGGCCGGTTTTCAGACCACGGGTGGTTATGGCATTGCTCACAGGTTCAGCCTCGTTCACGCGCTTCACCGTGGCCGGGGAACTCCCCGGCTCCTTCTGGGATTTTGTCGCCGAGCGGGTGGCGGCTCACAGCTTCAAGGACATCGACGACACCATGGACGAATACTCCATCGGCTGGGTGTCGGTGGCCGACATGTTCGACGCCGGCTTCGCCTACAGCTCCTACGCTGCCGGCGACTACGTGGCCCTGACCATGCGCATCGACGAGCGCAAGGTCACGCCGGCGGTGCTCAAGAAGTTCATCATGAAGGAGGAGGAACGGCTCAAGCGGGAGCGGCAGATCCCCCGGCTGAGCCGGTCGGTCCGCCTGGAGATCAAGGACCGGGTGCGGGCCGAACTGGTGCGGCGCGCGCCGGCGGTGCCCTCGACCTTTGATCTCGCCTGGAACCTGGCCGACAACACCCTGCTGTTCTTCTCCACCAGCAGGAAGGCCATGGCCCTGCTCGAGGACCTGTTCAAGGAGACCTTCGGCCTGTCCCTGGTCCTGCAGATCCCGTGGACGCTCGGCCAGCGGATGGCCGAGGGCGAGGCCCGGGAGCGCTACGAGGAGATGCGCCCGGCCGTACTCCTGTAATCCTGTCCGGCACCGGCGCTGAGAGCGCCCTGGAGGAGCGATGCACCGACTGATCCTGCTGGTTCTTGCCGCGGCGGCCCTGCTGGGGCTGTTCCTGGTTCTCAGGCGCCGGTCTGCGCGTCGTCCCCCGGAGGCGGTTGAGCCGGCCGAACCGGCCGCCCTGCCGGAGACGCCGGAAACGGTCGAATCGCCCCGGGCTGCCGAGGCGACCGCGGTCGAGACCGAAGCGGAACCGGCGGCGCCACCCGAGGAGGAACCCGGCCAGGCGCCGGCCGAGGCCGGGACAGCGGCCGCACCCGCTGAGGCCGGGGCTGCACCGCTGCCGCAGGCAGAAGCCGCAGCCCCGGACCGCACCCCGGAGTCTGCGGCTGCAGAAACCGTGGAGCCGGTCGCCCCGGCCGAGACCGCTCCGGCGGAGGCGGTCGAACCGCCCGTGGCGCCGGAACCGGTTGCACCGGTCAGGCCACCCGGGCCGGCCGAGTCAAGCCCGGCGGCCTGCGCCGCCCGGCTGCACCGGCTCGAGCAACAGCTGCGCGCCCGGCTGGAGGCGGCCATCGCCCGGGAGGACGACCCGCAGCGCGACCGGCTGCAGCGTGCCCTGGTGCTGCTCAACGACCGGCTCGTCCACCTGGCCGACAGCTGCGCCGAGGAAGCCGACTGCCGGACCCGAGCCCTGGCCCTGCTCGACGAACTGGCCGGGGATCGGGCGGACACCGCTGCGGCCGCGGCCGCACGCGCCTTGCGCACGGACGATACCGGCCCGGCCGAAGCCCTGTTCGCTGCCCTGGGCGAGGGCTCTGACCCGGTGGCCGGCCGCGCCGCCCTGCTCGGCGGCCGGCTGGCCGACGGCCGGGTGGACCTGGAGCGGGCCCTGGCCCTGTACCGGCGCGCCGTGGCGCTGATGCCGGACAACCCGGACGCCCTCCTCGTTGCCGGCCGGACGGCGCGCAGCCTCTACCACTACCGCGAGGCCCTGGACTGGCTGCACACCCGCGTCCGCCTGTACGCCGAGCGGGGTACGGACGACCCTGTGGGACTCGCCCTGGCCCGCCGCGAACTGGCCTACACCTGCGTGCTCGGCGGTCAGCAGCGCCAGGCCGGGCCGCTCTACAAGGAAGCGATGACCGCGCTCGCCCGCCACCTCGGCCAGGACCACGTGGAGATGGCCGTCTGCTGGCAGCAGATCGGTGAGCTGCAGGAACTGCAGGGCGAGGACGACAAGGCGGTCACCCTCTACCGCAAGGCCCTGGCCATATTGGAGCGCCAGCGCGGTGCAGAGGATCCGTCCCTGCTGCCGCTGCTCGACCGGCTGGCCGCCCTGTGCGTGGAATTGGAGCTGGAAGAGGAGGCGGTGGGCCACTACACCCGCCTGATCCGCATCCGCGAGCGCATCCTGCGGCCGGACCACCCGCAGCTGGCCCTCTGCGCTGCCAGCCTGGCCGAGGCCTGCCGCCTGCTCGGCCGCTACGCCGAGGCCGAGGCCGCCTACCGCAAGGCCCTGGCCGTCAACGAGGCGATCCACGGCCCGGACCACCCGGCCGTGGCCGCGGTGCTCCAGGAACTGGCCAAGCTCTGTGCCGGCCAGGGCCGCGGCGAGGAGGCCCAGGCGTTGCGCGCGCGGGCCGACGCCATCTTCGCGCGCAGCCTCGAGGCGGCGGAGCGACACACCGGGCAGGAATCCCTGACCCTGGACCTTTGAACCGCCCGGTCGCGGCGCGGTGATGGAAAAAATTTATGGATCTTGTCGATCTCATTCAGGAAAAACGGTTTCTCGGCCAGGAGTTCCTCGCCTGGCTGTGGTATAAGTCGGAGGAGCGCGGCGGCAGCGTCGAGGTGCCCGGCCGCGGTGACGTGCTGGTGGTGTTCGAGAAACACATGCTGCTCGAGTACGGCGAGGGCGAGGCCAACGAGAAGGTCATCTGCCGCGGCCTGCAGACCGAGCTCAAGGAGGCCCGGGCCGGTCTCGGCCTGGCCAAGAAGCCCGAGCAGGCCCGCATCCGTCTCGGCTGGGGTGACCACGAGTTCGGCGTGACCCTGGCCGCGGCCACCCTCGAGTTCCGCAACGTCCGCCTGCCCAAGACCGTGGACAGCAGTGACGAGGGCCGCGACGCCGAGAGCCTGGAGGGCCGCATCCTCGAACGCATCGCCCTGTTCGAACTGCTCGCCCGCCTGGTCGACGACCTGTTCGCCCTGTTCATCAACATCCGCGCCTCGCACCTCTGGAACGACGAACTGGTGCACATCCGCGCCTGGACCAATGCCGGCGCCCACCAGGCCCAACCCTAACCCCACGGCTGCACCCATGGAATTTGAAACCGTGATCGGGCTGGAAATCCACGCCCAGATGAACACCCGGAGCAAGATTTTCTGCGGCTGCTCCACCGCGTTCGGCGCCCCGCCCAACACCCACACCTGCCCGGTCTGCCTGGGCATGCCCGGCTCCCTGCCGGTGCTCAACCGCCAGGTGGTGGAATCGGCCATCAAGCTGGGGCTGGCCACCGACTCGACCCTGAACCGGGAAAACCGCTTCGCCCGCAAGAATTATTTCTACCCGGACCTGCCCAAGGGCTACCAGATCTCCCAGTTCGAGCTGCCCATCTGCGAGCACGGCCGGGTGGAGATCGAGGTGGACGGCCGCAGCCGGACCATCGGCATCACCCGCATCCACATGGAGGAGGACGCCGGCAAGCTGGTGCACGACGAGCGCGAACCGGTGAGCTACGTGGACTTGAACCGCACCGGCACGCCGCTCTTGGAGATCGTCAGCGAGCCGGACCTGCGCTCGCCCGCCGAGGCGGCCGCCTATCTGCGGAAACTGCACGCCATTGTCCGTTATCTCGACATCTGCGACGGCAACATGCAGGAGGGCAGCTTCCGCTGCGACGCCAACATCAGCCTGCGGCCCAAGGGGCAGGACAAGCTCGGCACCCGCACCGAGCTGAAGAACATGAACTCGTTCCGCAACGTGCAGCTGGCGCTGGAGTACGAGGAGCGGCGGCAGCGCGACCTGCTCCTCGACGGCGGCAAGGTGGTGCAGCAGACCCTGCTCTGGGACCCGGACCGGGGCTGCACCGAGCCCATGCGCGGCAAGGAGGAGGCCCACGACTACCGCTACTTCCCGGACCCGGACCTGGTGCCGGTGGTCATCGACGAAGCCTGGATCGAGCGGGTGCGCGCCGGCCTGCCCGAGTTGCCCGACGCCCGCCGACAGCGATTCGCCACCACGTTCGACCTGGCCGGGGACACGGCCGAGCTGCTCACCGGGTCGCGCGAGCTGGCCGACTATTTCGAGGCCGCCCTGGGAACCTACGCCAATGCGCGCAAGCTCGCCAATTTCATCGGCACCGAACTGCTGCGCGACTACGGCCCGGAGCGCATCAACGAGTGCCCGGTGCGGCCGGACCAGCTCGCCGGGCTGCTGCAGATGACCGAGGACGGCCGCATCTCCGGCAAGATCGCCAAAACCGTGTTCGCCGAAATGCTCGCCACCGGCCATGACCCGGCCCGGATCGTCAAGGAGCGGGGGCTGGTGCAGATGAGCGACGAGGGCGAGCTGGCCGCCCTGGTCGCGGAGATCGTCGCCGCCAACCCGGCCCAGGCGGAGCAGTTCCGCGAGGGCAAGACCAAGGTGCTCGGCTTCTTTGTCGGCCAGCTGATGCAAAAGACGCGCGGCCAGGCCAACCCGCAGCTCGCCAACCAGCTGTTCACCCGGGAGCTGACCGGGCAGGGCTGAGATGGAGCGGGATGAGTGGCAGCGCCGCGGCGAGGGCCATCGCCAGCGGCTGCGCGACAAGTTCCTCGCCCAGGGGATCGACGCCTTCACCGACGCCGAGATCATCGAGCTGCTGCTCACCTTCGGCACACCCCGATCCGACTGCAAGGAGGCGGCGCGGGAACTGCTCGCCCGTTTCGGCAGCCTGCCGGCGGTGCTCGACGCGGCCCCGGTGCAGCTGCAGCAGGTCAAGGGGGTCGGCCCGAAGAACACCTTCGCCCTGCATTTCATCCAGGGGGTGGCCCGCCGCTACCTCCGCCAGCGGGTGGTGGGCAAGGAGTACGTCCGCTCCTCCCGCGAGGTGGCCGACTACCTCATCCACTCGATGCGCGGCCTGCAGCACGAGGTGCTCACCGTGGTCTTCCTCGACGCGGCCCACGCGGTCATCGACGCGGCCGTGGTGGCCGAGGGCACGGTCACGGTGAACACCATCTACCCGCGCGAACTGGTCAAGGCGGCGCTCGCCCGCAACGCCAGCGCGCTCGTCATCGCCCACAACCACCCCTCGGGCAGCCTCACCCCCTCCCGCCAGGACAGCGAACTGACCCGTTCGCTCTATCTCGTCTGCTCGTTCATGCACCTCGATCTGCTCGACCACCTGATCATCGGCGCCGGCGACCAGGTGTACTCCTTCGCCGACCAGGGGTTGATGGCGACCATCCGCGAGGACTGCCGCCGCCTGCTCGGCCGCAGCGGCTGATGGACCTCAGCCGCCGGGCCGGCATCTACCTGCACGTCCCCTTCTGCCGGCGCAAATGCCCCTACTGCAGCTTCGCCTCGGTGGTGCCCCGGCCGGGCCAGGTCGGCCGCTACCTCCATGCGCTGCGCGCCCAGCTGCGCGGCCTGGCACGAGAGCCGCAGGTGCGGGAGATGGTCTGCACCACCGTCTTTTTCGGCGGCGGCACCCCGTCGCTCTTGGACCCGGCCGAACTGGCGGCCCTGCTTGCCGACTGCCGCACCCTCTTTGCCTTTGCCGACGACGAGCCCGAGGTGAGCGTGGAGGTCAACCCGGGCACCATCGACCCTGCAGGGCTCGAGCGGCTGCGCCGGGCCGGGTGCAACCGGCTCTCCATCGGTGTCCAGTCCCTCGATGACCGTGAGCTGGCCGTGCTCGGCCGGATCCACTCGGCCGCGGAGGCGCGGGCCACGGTGCGGGCGGCCCGGGATGCCGGATTCGGGAACCTGAGCCTGGACCTGATGTACGGCCTGCCCGGGCAAGGTGCGGCCGGTTGGCGGGCGACCCTGGAACAGGCCCTGGCCCTTGGTCCGGACCACCTCTCCCTCTACGAATTGACCCCGGAGGAGGGCACGCCGCTTTCTGCCGACCTGCGCGCCGGACGCCTCGCCCTGCCGTCCGAGGAGGAGGTGCTGGCCATGATGGCGGTCATCGACGCCCTGGTGGCCGCGAGCCCGCTCAGCCGTTACGAGATCAGCAACTACGCCGCGGTCGGCCGCGAGTGCCGCCACAATCTCACCTACTGGCAGAACGGCTGCTACCTCGG